>JBEKTS010000156.1:0-5784 GCA_049515775.1 Nitrososphaerales archaeon
TTCGCCGAGAGGGTGGAGGCGGGGGTCGTCAAGATAAACAGGCCGACCATCGGTCTCGAGCTCCAGGTCCCCTTCGGTGGGGTGAAGAGGTCCAGCTCGGACAGCTTCAAGGAGCAGGGGGAGGAAGGGATCGAGTTCTACACGAGGACCAAGACCGTATACGTGGGCTACTAGCGGCTATCGCAGCGCCACCACGGGATTCCTCAGGGTCCCCAGGCCCTCTATCTCTATCTCCACTTCGTCCCCGCCCTTCAGGGTGAAGTCGTCGGGGGGGACGATGGAGGTCCCGGTCATGAGCAGGGTGAACCTCCTCAGGACGTTGTCGCGGCCCAGATAGTCGGCGAGCTCGGGGATCGACCTCTTCATCTGGGACGTGTTCACCGCTCCCTTGAAGGCGACCTTGCCGTCCCTGGCGATCCTCATCTTGATCTCCAGCTTCTGGGGCTCCGGTACCTCGTCGGCGGTCGTCACGACGGGGCCGATCGCCGACGATCCGCGGTAGACCTTGGCTTGGGCCAGATAGAGCGGGTTCTCCCCCTCTATGTCGCGGGAGGAGACGTCGTTCCCGACGGTGTAACCGACGACCCTCGTCTCCTCGTCGAAGACCACCGTGAGCTCCGGCTCGGGGACCGACCACTTGCTGTCGCTCCTCACGCAGATCTCCTCACCGGGCCCCCGGCACCGGAGCCCGGTGTCCTTGACGAAGATCTCGGGCCTCACGGCGTCGTAGACGCGGTCGTAGATGCCCTTCGACTTGGTCTCCGTCTCCCTCGCCTGCCTGGACCTGAGGTAGGTGACGCCGGCGCCCCAGATCTCCGGCGACTCGACCGGGATCCTGAGGAGCCGCTCCTCGAACCTGGTCTTCCTGGCCTTCTTCGCGCCGTCCTCGATGCGGGAGACCATGACGGAGACGTCCGACCCGGCCATCGTGTAGGCGCTCTCGAGGTCCCTGAACTCGACGGGGTCCACGCCCGTAAGGTCGTAGAGCCAGCCGTCCCTCAGCTCGCCGAAGTGTATGCCGTTTGCGGACTGAAACCTGCAGAGTTTCAAGACGGGCGACGGGGCGCGCCCGCCGATTTAAGTCGCTCGGGCCGCGCTACCTCTGGATCCTCAGGTTCTCCCCGGAGGCGACGAGGCGGTCTATCTCCTCCTTGGTCGCGTAGTTCACGTCGCCCGGGACGGTGGCCTTGTAGGCGGCCATGGCGTCGCCGTAGTCGAGGGCCTTCTGCAGGTCCCCGAGCAGGTACCCGTAGATCAGGCCGGCCGCGAAGCTGTCCCCCGAGCCTAGCCTGTCGACGACCTCGATGTCGTAGGACTTCGACCCGCTGTAGCGCTTCTCGGCGATCGCGAGGCTCGTCGACCTCGTCCGGAGCACCCCGACGTCCTCCCTGACGGTCATGGCGACGACGGGGACGCCGAACCTCTTCTTCAGCTCCCGGAGCACGTCCTCGGGCTCCCCCTCGACCCCCCAGATGACCGCGGCGTCGGACGCGATGAGCACGTCGGCCATCTTCACGATCGGGGTCAGCGCCGCCTCGGCCTCCTTGGGGGACCAGAGCTTCGAGCGGTAGTTCACATCGAAGCAGACCCTGCACCCCGCCCTCTTGGCGGCCCTGATGGCCTCGACCGTCGTCTCCCTGCAGGACTCGCTGAGGGCGGGCGTTATCCCGGTCGTGTGCAGGACCCTGACCCCCTTCAGGAAGCGCCAGTCGACCTCGCCCGGCGCCATGGTGCTCGCGGCCGAGCCCTTCCGGTCGTAGAGCACCGACGAGGGCCTCGGCGCCGCGCCCGACTCGAGGAAGTAGAGGCCGGCGCGCCCTTCGTCAGTCCAGACGACCCTGGAGACGTCCACCCCCTGCTCCCTTGCCTGGTTGACTATCCGCCTCCCGAGGGGGTTCCTGGGCAGCTTCGTCACCCACGACGACCTCAGCCCCAGCCTCGCGACCCCGACCGCGACGCTCAGCTCCGCGCCCCCGATGACGACGTCCAGGCTCGTCGCCTGTTCGAGCCTCTGGTGGTGGGGCGGCGAGAGCCTGACCATCGCCTCGCCGAGCGTGACCACGTCCAGCCGGCCCGTCAACCGACCGCCCTCCCCTCCTCCCTCGCGGCCCTGACCTCCCGCAGGATGGCCGCGGCGGCCTCCGTGAGGGCCCCGTACCGCCCCTCCGAGATGGCCTTCTTCGAGACGAGCGCGCCCCCCACGCCGAGCGCGTAGGCCCCGGCCCTGATGTAGGCGCCGGCGTTCCCGACGTCGACCCCTCCGGTCGGCACGAGCCTGACCCAGGGGAGCGGGCCCAGGATCGAGCCGATGTATCCCGGCCCGACCTGCGAGATCGGGAAGACCTTGATCAGGTCGGCGCCCCACCTCCAGGCCTGGACCACCTCCGTGGCGGTGAAGGTGCCCGGGCAGCTGACCACCCCGCGCTCCCTGCAGACGCCGAGCACGTCCTGGTGCAGCGACGGGCTGACGACGAACTGGGCGCCCGCGTCGATGCCCTTCGAGGCGGTCTCCGCGTCCAGGACCGTGCCTATCCCCACGAGGGCGCGGCCTCCGTATACGCCCCTCGCCTCTGCTATGAGCTCGGTGGCCCGTGGCGTCGTAGTGGTGACCTCGAAGACCGTCAGGCCGCCCTCGACGAGCGCGTCCATGGCCTTCAGGCAGTTCTCCGGCCGATCGACGCGGAAGATCCCGATGACGCCGACGTCGCGGATCCGCTCGAGGATGCCGTCTTTTCCTTCCAAGGCGCGCCTGGCGTGCGACGCCGCCGCATTATGAACCTTCGGCCGGCCTGCGGGGACGGCCCTCCGCCATGACCACGGGCTAGAGGCGGCGGGCGTCGTCCTCCCGGGGCCCCGCGGCCGCTCATCCAGCGGGGCCGCCCGCGGAGGGCGCGGGCCCGTCCAGGGATGCTCCGACCTGCGCCCCTTCCTCCCCGAGGTCCTCCGGACGCTCGCCCGCGTGCGTGATGTCCTTGTAGAACAAAAAGTAGGTGACGATGGCAAAGTCGATGAGTATCGAGGCGTGCATGATGGTGCAGTAGACGCAGATCGCCTTGACGACGAAGAACTCCAGCGTGATGAGGTAGGGCACGATGACCAGCCCGAGGAACCTCCAGACGAAGAGGACCCGGAACGCCCTCCTGAAGAGCCGCTCGCTACCGAAGGCGACCGTGAAGACCAGCGCCAGGTTGACGATGAAGTAGGCCACGGCGAGGAGGTCCAGGTTGATCCCGTAGACGTTGTTGTACTTGCTCGAGAGCACGGTCTCGCAGTTGATGACCACCCCGAAGATCTTGTAGGGGGCGACGCATATGGGCAACCCCTGGTGCAGGGTGTCGTAGATGTAGAAGACGAACGAGGAGGCCGTGACGCCGACCACAGACATCACGATCAGCAGTAGCAGCTTGGAACGGCTGATTCGCACGGGCCCCTCTCCACCTCTTCCCCGAGCGGGCTCGTCGCGCTGCGCTTTATAACGAAGACTCGATTCTCAAGAGTGAGAAACACGTCCCATCCTTAAGACCGGCGCAGGGACCGCCCCTCGCAGCGATGAGCACGGCGAAGTACCTCGTCTACGCCACCATGGCGTCGATTTTCGCGGTCTTCATCTGGGGCGCCTTCCTCTCGGGGAGCGGTTTCGGCGCCGCGTGCGGCGTGGGGGGCAAGTCCTTCTTCAGCAGCGACTGGCCGGCTTGCAACGGCAGCCTCTGGTTCCCCTCCGGCTGGCCCGCGCAGGTCGAGTACATCCACCGGATGCTCACCATACTGGCCACGGTCCTCCTCGTGGCCAGCAACGCGACGATCTGGCGGATGAAGCCGCGCCCGACCGCTGCCGCGCGGACGCTGCTGCTGGCTCTCGCGCTCCTGGTCGTCGAGATATACCTGGGCGGGGCCGCCATCAACGCCAACCTCAACGCGGCCGTGGGGACGCTCAGCCTGACGACGGCTACGACGGTCTTCGGGCTGCTCGTCGTCGCGACCGACCGCATGTACCTGTACGAGCGGAAGCTCTCGCCGCCGATGGCTGCGATCCGCTGAGCCAAGGGTCCGAGGAGCGCGAACGGGGCCGCGAAGAGGGTCCCTGAGGTCTCTGTCGCGGTCCATCGGTTCCATACTAACAATCTCCTGATGGATTCGAGAGGTAGAGTCGCCCCTAGCTCATATCAACGCCCGTTTCTGACGACGGGCCGGAAGCGGATGAGCGCAGGAACGGCCGCAGCGGGTGCCATCGTCTTCTTGCTGGGGGCAGTGTGCCTGCTGCAGCTATATGGGATGGTGGCCTTGCCGATCGACCTGGCCGTCGTGAGCTTGTACCTGACGACGCTCGGAGCCCTCGGCCTCTTCGGTGCCATCACGATAATCGGCCTCGGTCTGATGGTCGGAGGCCTGGCGACGATGGGCGACGATCGCACGACGACGACGACCGCCGTACCAACCGGACCCACGGCGGTGAGGCAGGTCGTCGTGGGCCGGTCTGTCCCGACCGCGGGGTTCTATCCATCGCTCTCGGGGCTCGAGCTCCAGGTCCTCCGCCTCCGATCCCAGGGCGAGGGCGCCGCGGCGATCTCGAGGTCGACGGGAGTCTCGGAGGGGATCGTCTCCGAGAAGCTCACGAAGCTGTACGCCCAGGGCTACACGACCGAGTCGGGCGCCCTGACCGAGAAAGGGTTCGACGCCATACAGGGACCGTCAGCGCAGTACGCGCCGACGAACCAGAGCTAGGCTGCCCGGTCCTCACCTGGTCCCTGCTCCTCCGCGGTCCTCCGACGGCCCCCGCTGGCGAGAGGGCTGACCGGCCGCGCAGATCGTGCCCGCCTTCGCTTCCCCGAGCCGGCCTGACACATGGAAACATGAATCAGTTATTTAACCTCCGACGGGACCATTCACCGAGACGCGATGACACACTCAGAAGAGCCGGACGAACCAGACCAAGACTTGAGCGAGAACCTGGAGAGCGTCGGGAGTCAGATTCGCGCCTACGAGAAACAGTTCAAAGACTTCCTCGACAGGTTCGACGCCAGCGTGGAGGACTACAAGTTCTCCGTCGAGAAGAAGGGCGAGGAGATCATCATAGACGTCGGTCTCCGCGCGAGGATAAGGCCGAAGCATCGTGCGATCGCGCCAGAGGACTGACCGACGCCGGGGCCCTGCACAGCCGGCGGCGCCTGACCGGCGCCCGCGAAGGAGGCCGCCCGTCTGCGAGGTGACCTCATGAGCGAGAAGGTCACCCGGCTGATAGCGAGCTACATCCTGAACCAGGGGGTGAAGGGCTCGGAGCTGACCGACTGGCACTTCAAGGTCAGGCAGGTCGATGGTGTCTACTACTTCGACGTCGCCACCACCGTCGCCGTCACACCGAAGACGCAGCTCACCAGGCGGGAGAGGAGGGGAAAGGCGCTGATCATCGCGCTGGCGGTCTCGTTCTGCCTCATGGTCACGCTCTCGACTATCGGGCTGCTGCTCCCCGACGCGAACCTCGGAAGGCAGCTGGTGCTGTACGGCACGATACCGGGCTTCTTGGCCCAGCTAATCGGTGCCCGGCTCCTGATCAAGGGCTACGACAAGACGAAGAGTGACGAGAGGAAGAACGGCGAGCGCGAGGTTCCATCCGCCGACCAGGGTCGACCGCAGAAGCTCGAGCGGCCCGAGGCCTCGTCGCCGCTCTAGGGACCCATGGCCGGATGGGTTCCTCCCTCCCTCCCTCCCTCCCTCACACCCACCCACCCCGGCCGTCCCTTCGGCCGGCCGCTCGATGTTTCCTCTCCCCCGGCCGCTCGGCCCGAT
>JBEKTS010000157.1:0-5725 GCA_049515775.1 Nitrososphaerales archaeon
CGCCGGTACCCCTCCCGGGAAGTACTTGGCGTAGTCGACCGCGAAGGTCGACTGGTCGTTGAGCGCGAACATCGCCATGACGACGACCAGGACGACCGCCCCGTAGGCGAAGAAGGAGTAGATGACCGCCCTGAAGACCCTCCCGCCCAGCACCACCCCGACCGCGCCCACGACGAGCAGGACCGCGCTGACCGCGAAGAGGGCGAGCGGGCTGGAGGTCGTGAACGGGCTGATGAAGGTCCCCAGGCTGGTGATCGACGGGTCGTTGAGGACTTGGCCCGCGAAGGTCAGCTGGAGGCCGGCCTCCGAGAACCCCCAGAAGGCGCCCGTCGAGCCCGGGTCGGCCAGGAGCGCCACGAAGAAGATGAAGCTGGCTACGAACCCGACCGAGCCCGCTATCGCCCTCGAGACGAAGACGTAGTCGCCGCCGGACCTCGGCATCGCGACCGTGAGCTGCCAGTAGAGGACGACCACGACGAGGGCCGTTACGGCCCAGATGCCGAGCGCCAGGTAGTAGTCGACGTTCTGGTAGTAGTCGGGGGTGACCCAGAAGAGCCCCGACCAGCTGGTCAGCCAGGGGAAGAAGATGACACACCAGACGAAGACGTCTATCCACGAGAGCTGCTTGACGAGGCCCGTCGCCGTCCGCACGAACCCCGTACCCTCAGTCGAGACCCCTGCCAATCGCGGAAAAGGCCGGCTGACGTTATTTAAGGGTTGGAGGCCTGGGAGGGACCGCCGATCCGCCGCGCCAAGGACTAAATAGAGTCGAGGGGCGAGACGCCCGATGGCCCGAGAGTCGGCGAGGGAGGCGCGCGTCGGATACTGGTCGGCGCAGGAGCAGTACTCGATGGGGGACCTGCTGGGCTTCGCCGTCGAGGCGGAGAAGGGAGGGTTCGAGACGATGATGGCGAGCGACCACTTCCACCCCTGGTTCCACGCCGGGGGGTTCGGCAACTTCACCTGGGTCTGGATGGCCGCGGCCGCCGAGAGGACGGAGAGGATGGAGTTCGTCACGGGGGTCACCTGCCCCATCTTCCGCTATCCGCCGGGGATAGTGGCGCAGGCCTTCGCGAGCCTGGACGACCTCTACCCCGGCAGGATAGGGCTCGGCGTAGGGACTGGAGAGGCGATGAACGAGGTCCCGAACGGGTTCGCCTGGGGAACCCAGAGCGAGAGGCTCGAGAGGACCGTCGAGGCTGTCGAGGTGATAAGGGAGCTCTGGGGGTCGGGGGAGCGGTTCGTAGACCACGCAGGGAGGTACTACAGGACCGACAGGGCCAGGCTCTACACGCCCCCCAAGGAGCGCATCCCCCTCTACATGGCCGCGGTGGGGAAGCGCTCGACCAGGGCGGCCGCGGGACGGAACTTCGACGGGCTGATAACGTTCAGGAAGGGCGACGAGCTCGCGGCGCAGCTCTCGGCCTACAGGGGCGCCGTGGGCGAGTCCGGGAGGGACCCGAACTCGACGGAGGTGATCGCCGAGTACAAGGTCTCGTTCGACCCCGACTACGAGAGGGCGTTCGAGTCGGTCAAGCGCTGGAGGCCGACGCTGCTCGCGGGGGTCCTGACCGACGAGGTCCACGACCCCAGGGAGCTCGAGCGGAGGGCCAAGGAGGAGGTGACCGACGAGAGGCTGAAGGAGTCGTGGCACATCGCGACCTCCATCGACGAGACATTCGGGGCGCTCGAGCGGTACTTCGCCGCGGGCTTCACGAAGGTCTACGTGCACAGCTCGAGCCCGGACGAGCTCGGCTTTCTGAGGGCGTTCTCCTCCCGGGTCCTGCCGCACTTTGGGCCCCAGCGGTGATGGGTGAGGAGGAGAGGGGAGCGGGAGGCCTTGGCCGAGCGTGCCGGCGTCGTCCCTGCGCCATCCCCTGGGAGGGGGCGAGAGCGGAGGGGACCCATCTCCGCGGTCCTCCTCGCGGCCGGCCGCTCGAGCCGGTTCGGGTCGACCAAGCAGCTAGCCGTCCTCGGCGGGGAGACGCTCCTGGGGCGGGCGCTCGCGACGCTCCGTCGTTCGCCGGTCGACGAGGTCATCGTGGTCGTGGGCCACAGGGCTGAGGAGGTCGCGAGGACCGCGCCCGGGGCGAGGGTCGTCCTCAACGAGGAGTACGGGACCGGGCTGGCATCCTCGCTGAGGGTCGGGATCGGAGCCGTCGCGCCCGGTGCGGCGGCCGCGGTCGTCTGCCTGGCCGACCAGCCGTTCGTCTCGCCGCGGCTCGTATCCAGGATCGTGGCCCGCCACCGGCTCACCGGTGCGGACGTCGTCGCGTCCTGCTGCAGGGCTGCCTCGGGCGGCGCGCTGGTCGCCCCGCCCGTCCTCTTCGGGCGCAGGCTCTTCGCGGAGGTCGCCGGCCTGACGGGGGACAGGGGGGCGAAGGCCGTGATCGAGGCCCACCCGGGGTTCGAGAGGGTCGCGGTGGGGTGCGAGGCGCTGCTCGACGTCGACGAGACGGGCGACCTCGAGGCCGCGCGGGCGATCCTGAGGCGGAGCGCGGTCAGCCGGACGGCGAGAGCCCGGGGAGCAGGTGGACCCTCACCCGCTCGCCCTTCTTCAGGGCCACGACCGATTCGCCCAGCAGCATGTAGCCGTCGTTCCGGGTGAGGAACGCGACGTTCTCGGTCTCGCCGGACGAGGCCTCGGCGACGAGCTCGCCGCCGCTGGCGTCGAGCCTGACGTAGACCACCTTCGCAAAGTCGCGGTTGCGCTTCCCGGCGTCCCAGTCGTCTGCCAGGACCGCGGGGATCGAGGGGGGCGGCCCGAAGCCCCTCCCGAGGTGGGCTCCGATCAGCGGGTAGGCGAAGACCGCGAAGGCGTTCACGGCTCCCTGGATCGGTCCCGGCAGGATGATGACGGCCTTGCCCCTGGCGACGGCGAACCCCATCACCCGGCCGCGGTGGACCTTCACCCCGTGGACCACCACGTCGGCGGGGCGGCCCACCGCCTCCTCGACGAGGTCCGACTCGCTCACCGAGGAACCCGCCAGGGTCAGGACCATCTCGGCGACCCCGAGGCCAGCCCTCACGCTCCTGGCGATCTCGGCGCTGTCGTCCCTCGCTATCGGCAGGAGCACGGGGATCCCCCCGGCCCCCTCGACGAGCCTCGATAGGAGGAAGGTGTGGGTCTCGGTGACCTTCCCGGGCCCGGGTCGCGCGACCTCTTCCGAGAGCTCGCTCCCCGTCGGGAGGAGCGCGACCCTCGGCCGTCGGTAGACCCCGACCCGGTCGAGGTGGAGCGACCCCAGCAGCACCTGGTCGGTCCCCCTGATGACCCTGCCCGAGGGGAGGACCCTCTCACCCCTCTTCACGTCCCTCCCGCGCGGGTAGACCCACTCGGCCGCCTCGACCGGGCTCGAGAACGAGACCGTTCCCTCCGCGCCGACCTCGGTCCGCTCGGCCTGGACGACCGCGTCGGCCCCCCTCGGCATGAACCCGCCCGTGAGCACCGCCCGGGCCTCGCCCTTCCGGAGCGGCACCGGGGGGACGACCCCGAGCGGCGACCCCGCCAGCCTCCGCAGCCGGACCGGGCCAGCCGCCGAGGCGCCGGCCAGGTCCGAGGACCGGACCGCGAACCCGTCCATGTGCGCGCTGTCTCTGGCCGGCACGTCTTCCCTCGCCAGGACGTCGTCGAAGAGGACGCGCCCGAACGACCGGCCGAGCGGCACCGCCTCCCGCCTCGGCCGGACCGTCGCGCCGCGCTTCAGAACGTCGAGGGCGTCGCGGAGGGACGCGTACTCTGTGAACTCCCGGACCATCCGCCCGTCCACCCACCTACCTACCTACCTACCGACCCGGCCTCGACCGCGGGGAGCGGCCTGACGCGGGCTCCCCCGCCTCCGCCTCGCTTCCCCCTCCCCTTCTTCGTCTTCGGGTCTGCGGCGGGCAGCGCCGTCCCCTCGACCCAGCGCTCCGACCCGTCAGCCAGGCGCTCCTTCTTCCAGATGGGCACCTCGTGCTTTATCCTCTCGATCGCGAGCCTGCACGCCTCGAAGGCCTCGGCGCGGTGGGGCGCCGATACGGCGACCGCGACAGAGACCTCGCCGACCCTGAGCTCGCCGACCCTGTGCCTCAGCGCCACCCTGGCCCCGGGCACGCTGCTCTTCACGCCCTCCTCGATCTCCAGCAGCCTCCTCTCCGCGAGGGCCTCGTAGGCCTCGTAGAGGATCCTGTCGACCTTCCCGGCCTCGCCGTCGTCCCTCACCGTCCCGACGAAGAGGACCGTCCCGCCCGCGGACGGGTCGCTCGTCTGAGCGAGCACCGCCGACGGGTCCAGCCTCTCCCTGGTCACCCTTCCGCCCGACGCTGCGTTCATCGTGAAAGACCCCTTCAGCCGCCCGCGACCGGCGGCAGGATCGCGACGACGTCCCCGTCGCCCAGGACCCGGCCCCGCTCCGCCAGCTCCTCGTTGACGGCCACCTGCACCGACTCGACCATCACCACCTTCCTCACCGCGGGGTGGGCGGCGAAGGACTCCCTCAGGAGCGCCTCGACGGTCGCCGCCGTGGGGAGGGAGAACGCCTCCTCGGCGCTCCCGGCCGCGTCGCGCGCCTGTCCGAAGTAGAGGAGCGTGACCCGGATCGGCCGCGTCCCCCCTTCCGGACGGACGCTCTTCGCCAGTCTAACCACCGATCGTGTGCATCGGGCGCACGTGCTTGATCTCGACGCCGTCCTTGAGCATCCGCTCGACGCCCTCCGACTTTAGCATGAACGCGGCCCGCAGGGCCCGGGATATCTCCTGGTCGCTCGCCCCGGACCTGAGCAGCGACTTCACGTCGTGTTCGGCCTTGCTGAAGAGGCAGGGGACGATCCGCCCGTCCGCGGTCATCCTGACGCGGTCGCAGTCGGAGCAGAAGGGCCGGGTCATCGAGGCGATGACGCCTATCTCCCCGAGGGAGCCGTCGGTGAACCGGTGGTGGACGGCCGTCGCGCCCGGCTCGCGCTCGAGGGGGACCAGGTCGTATTCGCGCCCGACCCGACGGAGGATCTCCTCCCCGCTCACCACCCTCTCCGCCTCCCAGACCTTCGACCCGTCGAAGGGCATGTATTCTATGAAGCGGACCGAGACCCCCGAGTCGTGGGCGAGCCTCGCAAAGTCTCCGACCTCGTCCTCGTTGCACCCCCTGGTCACGACGCAGTTTACCTTGACCCTCTCGAACCCGACGGAGCGGGCCTCCTCGAGCCCCTCCATGACCCTCCAGAAGACGTCCCTGGTCCCGGTTATCTCGTGGTAGCGCTCCGGCTTGAGGCTGTGCAGGCTTATCGTCACGCAGTGGAGCCCGGCCTCCCTCAGGGCCCGGGCCTTGCCCTTCAGGAGCGCGCCGTTCGTCGTCAGGCTCACGGCCCGTATCCCCGGGACCGCGACGAGCCTCCCCACGAGGTCCTCGACCGCCGGCCTGACGAGGGGCTCGCCCCCGCTGATCCGGACGGAGCGCACGCCGAGCCCCGCCATGACGCCCGCGACCCGCGCGAGCTCGTCGTAGGTGAGGACCTCAGCCTGGTCGAGCCAGACCGGGTTCTTCGGCATGCAGAAGTCGCACCGGAAATTGCACCGGTCGGTGATCGAGAGCCTGAGCTTCCTGGCGTGCCTCCCGAACGAGTCGACCAGCGAGTCGGGCCCGGTCGCCGGGGAGGGGGGAGCGATGAATGACAAGTAGGCCGGTCGCCATTTCGACCGAAGCGGCCAAGCCACTTAAGCTTATCCGCGCGACGGCCCTCCGGGAGA
>JBEKTS010000158.1:0-5636 GCA_049515775.1 Nitrososphaerales archaeon
CCTCCGTTCCCTCCCCGCCCGCCGTCCTGTCCCTTGAAGTTGACCGTCAGCCCCCCTGAGCCGGGCTGCGTCACGACCCCCGCGAAGATCTGCAGCTCCGGCGCGTCGATCCCCGCTATCCCCGCCTCGCCCGGCCCCCCGGGCCCTCCGTCGCCTCCGTTCGCGGCCTGGGGGAAGCCCCCCACGCCCGGGGTCGACCCCCCGCCGAAGCCGTTCCCCGCCGTCGTCGCCCGGGGCGGCGCGGGGGTGCCGGGGTCGTAGCCGGGGCCCGGCGCCCCGTCGAAGCTGTAGGTTATGGTCGCCGTACCCTGGAGCACGATCTCCTGGGCCATTATCGTCAGCGTCGTCGGGGGCGGCCCGCCCTTCTCCGGGGATGGCGCCAGGAGCAGGACGCTGTTGTCGTCGAACGTCAGGGTCGTCGCCTGGAGTATGACGTCGCTGTAGATCTGGACGCCGCTGACCGTGAAGGACATGTCCTACTCGGGCACCTCCTTGCCCAGGTCCATCAATGGCTTGATCTCGTACTCGAGGTAGCTCCGTACCGGGACCGACCCTGCGCCGTAGCTCAGCCCGTCCACCCAGCCGTCGACCATCGCCCTCACCTCCTCGATGGAGTTGGCCTCCGCGATGGCGATGCCGGTCGGCCGCGCGGACGCGGGCACCTCCCTCGTCTGGGTCGTCAGCTCCTCGATGGGGACTATCCTGTAGAGCTGGAGCCCGCCGCTCCCCTTCATCATGGCCTTGACGTAGGCCAGGCCGTGCTCCAGCGACTCGGGATGTGCCGAGATCTGCTCCAGCTCGGCGCGCCCCAGCAGGAGGGTCCACGTGATGAGGTACTTCCTCCTGGTCGTTCCGCCGCGTCTAGGCTCCCTCGTTTGTTCCATCAAGCCGAAGAAAAAGGGCCCATGTTATGATTTAAGCTTCAAGAATTCTTCTCTAGGTCTTTCCTCCTCACCGGGGGTCCATCCGACCGCCGGGTGTGCGGCTCCGTCCGGCGCAGTCGGGCCGGTGCCGTCTCGCAGCCTGGTCAGTGCCTCGGCCAGAACCTCCTTCCGCCGGCTATCTCCTCGGCGATCCTGAACGCCAGCGCGCAGATGGTGAGGGACGGGTTGACCCCGAGCGAGGTCGGGACTATCGAGCCGTCCGCTATGTACAGCCCCTCGTGGCGCGAGGTACCGGACTCGGACGCGTAGACCCTCCCGAGCCCGTCGACCACGCCCTCGAGGGCGTCCCGCCCCATCGGACAGCCGCCCAACGGATGGGCCGTGAGCCCCAGCCTCGCCTTCTCGTCCCAGAACGGGATTGTCAGGCTCCCGGCGCCCCCCTTCCCGATCGCGCCGGCGAAGAGCTTCATCCTCTCGACCATGACGTCGTACACCCCCTGCCTCAGGTCGTAGGGCTCCTCCAGGGTGAGCTCCCCCTTCTCGTCCGCGACCAGCCGCCCGACGGGCTCGTCCCTCCCCATCCCGAAGAGGACGATCACGTCCTCCGGCCGTGGTCCGGGAGTTCTCGCTGACTCCTCCAGCCCGCGTCCGGCCTCGACCAGGCCGTCCCTCACCTTCGCGACCGCCTCCGCCAGGACGTCCTGATCGCGCCGGCGGTGATGGCGCAGCCAACCCGTCTTCGGGATGCCGTCCGCCCGCCCGTCGGGGACCACCCTCTCCGCGACGTGGCGCCTGAACAGGTCCCGAAGGTTCGTCTGCGGGACGACCGAGTCGACCCCCTTCCCCAGCTCCATCGCCCCGAGCATGACGGGGAGGAGCTCGCCGAACATCCTCGGGATACCCAGGTCCTCGAGGGAGTACTCGAGCGAGCCCGCCCGCCCGTACCTAGCGATCGAGGTCAGCAGGGGTCCCCTGTCAGCGTCGACGGCCTCCCTCGTGGGGCTGACCACCCCGAAGGTGTCCCCGTTGGTGGAGAACCGCTTCCCGACGACGCCGCTCTTCCGGAGGGACGCGGACCTCAGCAGGATCCCGGTCGACCCGAGCGTCCCGGCCGCCAGCACGACGGTCTTCGCCTCTATCGTGCGCCGGACGCCAGCCCGGTCGTCGCTCCGGTCGATGAGGGTGACGGCGTACCGGTACTCGGAGCCGGGCGCGTTCTCGCCTATCGCCTCGACCTCGCAGAGGGGGAAGACGTCCAGCGGCTTCCCGGCACGGACCGCTTCGTAGAGCCTCTCGCTCATGGTGTGCCTCGCCTCGACGGTGCACCCGAGGCCGCACCTCCCCCGCCGCTCGCAGACGTTGGCCTGCCAGGCGAGCTCCTCCGCCCGCGGGGCGATCGTCGGACCGGGCCCCCCGAAGGTCCCAGACGGGACGTCCGTTATCGTGAGGTCGGCGTCGAGGTCGCCTCGGTTCATCAGGTCCTCCTCGCCGAGGTCGATCTCGGCCGCGGCCCGCTGGAAGACCGCCGACTTGGCCAGCCTGAACCGCCCCAGCGCCGTGGTGGTCGTTATCCTGTTGACCCCGAGGAACCTCTCCGCTATGTCGAAGTAGTCGACCGTCGCCTCTTCGTCCTGAGACGGGGCGCCACCGTAGGCTTCCCTCAGGGAGAACCTCCTGTCCAGGGGCCGGTCGTTGTCGAGCTGGACGGCCCACCGCTCGTAGGTCGCGTGGTCGGGCCTCGCCGTGAGGTTGAAGTAGATCAGCGACCCCCCTCCGACCCCGCTCGCGCTGAGCGCGCTCACGTTCTTCATCGACCTAAAGTCGTAGACGCCCCTCACCGGATCGACCTCCCTGCTCATCCTGAGCAGGCGGACGAAGCCCGACAGGTCGTCCGGGGTCGCCCAGACGCCGAAGGGGGCGTTCTGCCCGAGGAGGTACCCGCGGATGGTGGGCCGTCCGTCCGTCGTCCCCGCCGCGGTCGCTGGAGTCTCGCCGCTGACCCACCACTGTCCCCTCTCCAGGAGGCAGACGCGGTCGGTCGGCGAGCGCGGGGCCTCGGCGTACTTGTTGGCCAGGGTGAGTGCGACGATGCTCCCTCCGAAGCCAGAGCCGACGACGACCGCCTCGTACCGGTCCCCCGGGACGGGCCTGCGCTGGACGGAGACCGTGATGTCTACGTCCTCCCGGTCGTCGATCGGGGCCGACGTCCACACCCTGTCGCCCGAGCCGCCGGAGCTCGGGACGAGGTCGCCCTCCTCACCCTCCCTGACGGAGCCGAATCGGCCCTGGGGGTCAGAGACGACGAGGTAGATCTTCCGTCCATCGACCCCCAAGGTCGCCTCGGCCTCGATGGCGAACCCGCCCTCAGCGTCCGGCGAGGCGCGGCTCCCTAGGCGGCGGTCGAACCGCGACCCCAGGACGGACTCCTCGAACGCTTCGATGGTGATCCCTTCCGAGACGGGGCTGCCGGCGGCGTCGTGGACCCTCCCGCGGATCTTCAACAAGCCGGGGCATCGGAGGACGGCCCCTTCCATAAACCATTCGCGGCCACGCCCCGGGCGACGGATGGCCGGCGTCCGGGGCTGGATGGGAGCGACCCGCCGCGCTCTGGCGGGCGACGCCAGCGGGTCGAGAGGGCGCGGGTAGGAGAGGCGTCCGAGACCGGCGCCGCCCCCTCAGCCGACCTCGTCGAGCTTGAAATGGAGCTTCGCGCAGAGGTCGTCGAAGATCTCGATGTGGGCCTCCAGGAAGGGGTGGAGGAAGTAGGTCACCCCGTACGACTCGCCCGTCGAGTCGACCAGCGAGTTCTTCTTCAGCACCTCCATATGGTGCTGGACCGTGCGGTACTCGACCCCGAGCCGCTTGGAGAGCTGGTTGATGTTGCCCGGCTGGACCCTCAGCTGATGCAGAAGCCTGGCCCTCGTCTCCCCACCCCTGGTCGCGCCGAGGAAGTACCACAGGAGGCGACGCAGGTCAGCGTTGTCCTGCACGATTCCCGCGACCCGCCCTCCATATTTATTTCTTGGAGAAGATCGCCATCGAATCTTGAAATAAACTTATACGCTCGGGGGGCTCGCCCGTCTTCCAGACCCAGGGGCGCAGAGATTGGACCCACTAATGGACGTCGCGATCGTCTTCTCGGCGCTGAACGCAGCCATCCTCCTCGCCCTCCTCTACTTCTACGCCAGGATCGCGGTAAAGAGCAGGGCTGCCCACTCGCTGGGGATGGTCTTCTTCGCGATCCTCCTCCTCGCCACCAGCCTCCTGACCGTCTACTCGTACTCCGCCATGTCTCCCTTCTTCGGTTCGGAGGCGCTCCCGTACCTCTCGGCGATGTCGATTCTCGAGTTCGTCGGGCTCGCGGTCCTGCTCAAGATAACGCTCTAGGCCTCCGTCTTCGTCCCTTCTCCGCCGTCTGTGATCGCCTTCCTCCCCTTCATTCCTCCTCCCTCCTTCTTTCTGACGAGCCGGCTCCGCCGCCCCCCTTTTGGGGCCAATTTGTAACAAATCTCGAACAACCCTCTAATAGAATTTCGCGCCCTCGCCGACCATGAAACTGATTCTGATAGGTCTGACCGTCGCGCTGGCTCTCCTGGCCGGCTCCGCTCTTTCGGCCTCTGGCAACGTCGCCAAGCCCGGATCCGTCTACACGCTGAGCAACGCGGCGACGAACTCCATCCTGCAGTTCCAGGCCAGTCCCGGCGGTGCGCTCACCCTCGCCGGCACCTTCCCGACGCACGGCAACGGGACGGGGACGAAGCTGGCGAGCCAGGGGGCGGTCGCCCTGACCCAGAACGGGCGATGGCTCCTCGCGGTCGACGCCGGGAGCAACCAGGTCACGGCGTTCCAGGTCAACGGCGACGGGAGCCTCGCCTTCGCGAGCATAGCCGGTTCGCAGGGTACGGCCCCGATCAGCGTCGCAACGAGCGGCGGCCTGGTCTACGTCCTCGACAACGGGACCGCCACGACGCCGGGGAACATCGCCGGTTTCGTGCTGAGCAGCACCGGCCAGCTGGTCCCCATACCCGGGTCGGTCCAGCCGCTCTCCGGAAAGGCCAACTCCTCTCCTGAGCAGATAGGGTTCAGCAACGACGGGAACGTCCTGGTCGTGACGGAGAAGGCCGCTGGCGTGATCGACACCTACACGGTCGGAAGGACCGCGGTCGCGAGCGCGCCGACGGTGACGCCCTCCAACTCGGCGGGCCCCTATGGTTTCGCCTTCACCGCCCAGGGATACCTGGTCGTTACCGAGGCCGCCGCGGGGACCCTCTCCTCCTACAGCGTCTCGAGCAGCGGGACCCTCAGGACCATCAGCGGCTCGCTGCCGGACTTCGGCCTGGCACCGTGCTGGGTCGCCATCTCTCCCAATGGGGAGTACGCCTACGCGAGCAACGCGCACGGAGGGACCATCTCCGGCTACGCCATCGACGGCAGCGGGGCGATGACCCTCTTCAGCTCCGTCGCCGCTCACACCGCCATCCCGACCCTCGACCTGGCCTTCGGAGGCAGCAACCACGCCGAGTTCCTCTACGTCCTGAACGGGAACTCGATCACGAGCTTCCAGGCCTACCCGGACGGCAGCATCTTCCAGGCGTCCTCGGCGGGCGGCCTGCCGGCCTCCGCCACCGGCCTGGTGGCGTCCTGAGGACGGAACTGAGCTCCGCGCTCCCGGGGTGCCCGCGCGACGCGGCCCCCGGACCCGGACCTCGGGCCTCTCCCGGTGCCCGCGCGAACGCCCCCGGGGAACTCCCG
>JBEKTS010000159.1:0-5561 GCA_049515775.1 Nitrososphaerales archaeon
AACGCGAAGAAGATCGCGACGGCCGCGAGCGCCGCCGAGGTCACCGCGAAGGCCTTGGTCGTGGCCTTTGTCGTGTTGCCGACGGCGTCGAGCTCGTCGGTCACCTCGCGCACCCCCGACTCGAGCCCGGCCATCTCGACTATCCCGTTGGCGTTGTCGGTGATCGGCCCGAACGAGTCGATGGACATGATCACGCCGGTGAGGGAGAGCTCGGCCATCGTGGCGACGGCCGTGCTGTATACGCCGAAGAGGACGTTCTCGCCGGAGGCGTAGTAGCCTATGAAGTATGAGAGCGCGATGGCGAGCACGAGGACGACGGCCGAGGGCGCGGTGCTCTGGAGTCCCACCGAGAACCCGGCCAGGAAGTTCGTGGCAGGCCCCGTCTGGCTCGCCTCGGCGATGAACTTGACCGGCCTGTAGTTGTAGGAGGTGAAGTAGTCAGCCACCCGCTCGATGGCGATCACCACTATCACGCCCACGACCGCGCTCGCGAGGAGGCCGTACCCCAGCTCGTTGTTGGGGAAGAGCGTCACGGAGATGCCCGCGTCGATGGCTATCGCTATCACCGCCGAGATGATCAGGGCGACGTTGAGCGAGCCCATCGGGTCCTTCTTGATCGACTTGCGGATGTAGAGGCCGCCGAGTATCGAGCCGATTATGCCCGACGCCCCCAGCAGTAGCGGGTAGACGAGGAGCTGGTTCGATGTGATCAGCGAGGTGAGCGACCCGAACTTCGAGGGGTCGGAGAGGGCGGAGCTGGTTATCAGCGCCGCCAGAATCAGCGCCGCGATCGAGGTGACGACGAAGGACTCGTAGACGTCGGCTCCCATGCCGGCGCAGTCGCCCACGTTGTCCCCGACGTTGTCGGCGATGACGGCGGGGTTGCGGGGGTCGTCCTCTGGGATCCCGGCCTCGGCCTTGCCGACCAGGTCCGCGCCGACGTCGGCCGCCTTGGTGTAGATGCCGCCGGAGACCCTCATGAACATGGCGATGAGCGAGGCCCCGAACCCGAGCCCGGCGATGACGGCGGGGGTGGAGACGATCACCGACTGGTACGCGATGTAGAAGAGCGAGACGCCGAGCAGCCCGAACCCGACGACGGCCATCCCCATCACGCCGCCGCCCCTGAACGCAAGGGTGAGGGCGGGGCCGAGCCCCTTCCGGGCGGCCTGGGCGGTCCTGGAGCTGGTCCTCACCGTCGCGGCCATGCCGATGTAGCCGGCCACGGCCGAGAGGACGGCGCCGATGAGGAAGCCGACCGCCGTGGCGCCCCCGGTCTTGAGGGGGATGTCGATGAAGACGAAGATGAGGATAGAGATGATCACGGCCACCGGGGCGATCACCGTGTACTCCCTTCGGAGGAAGGCGTTGGCCCCGATCCGGACCGCCGTCGCTATCTCGGTCATCTTGGGCGTCCCGGGGTCCTGGCGCCTCACCATGAGGAAGAGGGCGAGAGAGTAGAGGAGCGCTACCGCCGCAATCGCGGCCGCGATGATGCCATAATCAGTGGACACTGCTATGAGTCTACCTTGCCCCACCGGGGATTCGGAAACCAGTTATAAACTCACGGGCGCGATGCGGCCGCTCTGCTGACGGACGGGACCGGACGGCCCCCCGCCATCTTGGTCAGCGTGTAGGTCGCGATGAGCGGGAGCGCGATGGTCGCCTCGGAGTAGAGCGTGACCTGCTTCGCCCGCTCCTTGACCTTGCCCCAGGAGATGGCCTCCCGGACCTGGGCACCGGAGAGGGAGCCGTCGTGCTCCACGGCCGTCGTCACGTAGCAGGCGTAGTCCAGGCCACCCTTGAACATGTTCCACCAGATGGTGTGGTGCTTCGAGATGCCACCGCCTATGACCAGCGCGCCGGACCTCTTCGAGTCGAAGACGATGTCGGCGAGGCGCTTCTCGTCCCCGATGACGTCGACGCGGAAGTCCGAGCGGCGGTTAGCGAAGAGCCAGATCTGGGACCCGACGGCGCCGTCCATGGGGCCGGGGACGAAGATCGGGACCTTCTTCTTTCTGGCCCAGTAGAGCAGGGAGGACTCGTCGTCTACCAGGGACCCGAGCTCCCAGCAGAGCTCCTCGGTCGTGAGGCTCCTCCTCCCCGAGTCGTAGAGCCCGTCGAGCCAGGGCTGCAACCTCTTCTCGATCGCAGGGCCGTAGACCGGGAGAGGGACCACGACGTTGCCGAGCCGATGGTAGCCCTCCCTCTGGAGCTTGGCGTCGTCGAGGTTGAAGGAGCCGTGGTAGTAGCGACCCCACGAGCGCGCAAGGTCGTGGTCCAGGGTGCCCGAGGCGGTGATGATCACGTCCACCATCCCCTCCCTGACCATGTCCACGATGACCCCCCTCAGCCCGGTCGCGATGGGGGCCGCCGGGAAGGAGAGGAACCGGGTGCAGCGCTCGTCCTGGACCATGGCGGCGTGGATGCGGGCGGCCTCGGCGAGGGACTTGCCCATGAAACCTCCGGCCTCGTACATCTGGTCGAGGAGCCCGACGACCTCGGTCGACGCGCCGAGACGGATGTCCGTCACGGCCCTGAGCTTGGAGCGGTCCACGGTAGCGCCGGTCTGCCCCCCGCCCGGCTATAAGCAGTTGCGGACAGTTTCACGGACCCGTCCTCCCCGCGACAGGACGGGACCAAGTCCGGGGAGCGGACCGCCCCCCGGACGGCCCGGCTGGCCGGACCAGACGATTAGCAGCCTCGGGGGGACCGGCCTCCATGCTAAGAACACTGCAAACGGACGGGTGCGGCAACTGCCTCGGTCGCATGGTCGACGCCGGGGAGGAGTTGGTCTGCTCCTCCTGCGGGAGCGTGGCCGTGAAGGAGGTCATCGAGCTGCCCCAGGAGACCGCCAAGGCGCCCGAGGCGGCCGACTACACCAGCCACGCCCTCGGGAGCTACCTGGGCAGGCTCGGCCGCGGGCTGGACGACACATTCTCGAAGGGTTTCTCGGCGACTCCGTCGACCTACCGGTACCTCAAGACCATCTCGGACTACTCGTACAAGGACGGGGCGGGGGTCTTCAACTGCGCCCGCCTGATAGAGCGGGTCTGCGACAGGCTGGCCATCCCCAGGACGGTGGTGGGCGAGTCGGTCTCGATAGCCCGCTCGGTGATCGGGATGAGGGAGGAGCACGGCGAGATAACGATAGCCGCCGTCTCGGCCTTCTCGATGATCAACGCCTGCAAGCGGCTCAGGGTGACGAGCGTGGGCGTCAAGGAGATCATCGAAGCGCACCGGGACCTGGGATACAGGGTGAAGGGTTCGGTCATCAACGAGCTCGCCCTGGACTCGACCGTCAGGACCCTGCCCAGGCGAGCCGAGGAGTACGTCGGGAACGTGATCGTCCACCTCCGCCGGTCGCTCGGCGCAGCCGAGGAGGAGAAGGCGCCGCTGGGCTATTTCAACGAGCTCCACGAGGCGGCGAGGATATCGCTCGAGTGCGTCGACGGGCCGAGCAGGGGCGGGCACAACCCCCGCGCGCTGGCCGCGACGGCGGTCTACGCCGGCGAGGTGGCGCTCGCGACCGGGTCGGGGAGGGCGAAGAGGGTATCCCAGAGGCAGATAGCAAAGTCGGTCGGGCTCGCCGAGTACACGGTCAGGGAGCAGTTCGTCGAGCTCTTCAGGCCTCGGATGGGCGCCATCAGGTCCGCAATCACGTCACAAACGAGCCCTCGCCCCGGAGGGCCACTTGGAACGGTCCCGCTGGGCCCTCGAGCCCCCCGAGCGTCCTGGTGACGCCGTAGCTGACCGCGCACCCCAGGCCGGCCACGGTCGCGGTCGCGTTGACCTGGAACGGATCGAGGACGGGAGAGCCGGCCTCGGCGACCCTCACCGCCTCCTCGACCGAGGAGGAATTGCAGGGCGCGGCCAAGGAGGAGAGCGCGGCACCAAGCTCGGCAACCCCCTGCTGGCAGTCGGAGATGGTCGAGGTCAGGGGCACCGGGAGATGGACGTCCTCCGACCCGCTGAACGAGTACCACGGGAGCCCGCCCCTGTAGGACTCGCTGAGCGAGCCCGAGACCAGCAGGTTCAGCCCATCTGGCGAATATCCTCCGAACTGTCCCAGGAGCGCCGGGGGGTCCCCTCCGGACGGCGTGGACGCATAGGCCCACGCCGTCGACGTCGAGTATTCTATCCCCTGCTGAGAACCCGAAGCGCTAGAGGCTCCGCCCAGCGAGGCGAGGTAGGCCTGGGCCGAGGAGCAGTCCAATACGGTCCCCGCCAGCGAGGCCTGCGCCGCTTCGAGGGCGCCATAGGCTGCGAGCCCGACCAGTATCCCCCCGAGCGCCCGCTCCCTGGTCTGGGCGGTCGAGAGGACCGCGGCGCCGAGGGCGCTCTCCTGGGAGGCGTAGAGCGCCGAGTTGGCGACGAGGAGCGAAGTGAAGACGATGAGAGAGACCAGGGTCGCCGCTACTGCGCTTCTTCGACCCATGCCTCCAACTCCACCTCGTTACCAGAGACCGTGAGATTCAGAGCGGACGAACCGATGGTCGTCGAAGGGGGCGGGCGGCACGATTCGCCGTCGAGGGAACCGCCCAGGACCACCGTCGAGTTGCTGAACGAGACGAGCGAGGAGCAGAACGACGGGAGGGTGGCGGCGGCGAAGAAGGGAAGCCCCTCGGATCGCACGTAGCCCGCTATGGCGGTTGCCCCCCGGCCGTCGGCCTGGGCGGTCGCGCCCCCGCCCGCGAGAGGGTAGGGGTTCATCACCGAGATGAGCGAGATGCAGAGGATCCCGTAGCCGGCGGCGACGCCGATGTCGATGATTCTCATCGATTCATATCCCCAGATGCGAGCCCAGGAGCGAGAGGCAGACGACCGCCAGGACCAGGATCACCCCCAGCGCCATCGCGACGTCGATGTAGAGGTCGATCACGCCGCGTCTACGCAAGCTCGACCACCCCCGCCCCATCGAGAGAGACGACGTATTCATGACCGGACGAGAGGACCGAGGTCGGGAGCAACCATGTGACGGTCCGAGTGGCCGACTGGCCTCCGACGGTCGCGGTCACGGTCGAACCGGAGAGGGTCACCGATGCGACGGCGCCGAGCGACGAGTCGAAGCTCAGGGCGGTCGACATGCCAGGGGAGAGGTCGTCGATCTGCTCGGCGATACCGCCGGAGAGGTGCGCCGCTGCCGAGGCGTCGGCGCTCGAGCTCGCCGCCCGGAGGGTGGGAGCCAGGAGGGCGAGCAGCAGGGCCATCGACACGATGTAGGTCGAGTTGGAGACCACGCCCGAGACGCTCGATACTGGCACTTCCTTCTCAGCCCTCCACCTTGAGAGAGAGCCCGTCCTCGGTCTGGCTGAAGACGAGGGTGCAGAGGCAGGAGACCCCGGTGAACCGGAAGTCGCAGGGATCACCGGTCTGGGAGGTCAGGGTCGAAGACCCCGAAGAGAAGGCGATGACGCCCTCGGAGCACGAGAGCGAGGCATCCGAGAGGGTCACCACGACGGTCGCGTTCCCCCTGAGGGCTGCGAGGCTCGCGGCGCCCGATATCTCCTCCATCTGGGCGCTCGCCTGACTCTGGCTCAGTACCGGGAGAGAACCCCCCA
>JBEKTS010000160.1:0-5402 GCA_049515775.1 Nitrososphaerales archaeon
ACGAACTCGGTCTGGTTCGCCTCGCTCTCCTCGACGGGGATCGGCGCGTGGTCGCAAACGACCGCCTACCCGCAGGGGGTCTTCTTCCCGAGCTGCTTCGCCGCGGGAGGCTACGTCTACTGCGTGGGTGGCGCGGACTCGAACGACGACCCCGTCAGCACGGACTACTTCGCACCGCTCTCGTCGTCCGGGGTCGGAGCGTGGACTCAGACGACCGCCTACAAGCTCTCGGCCAGCAGTCAGGCGTGCGCGGTCTCCTCCGGGCTGGTGTACTGCGTAGGCGGGGAGGAGGCGGACGGGACCTACACCGGCGCGGCGTACTACGCGAGCGTCTCGTCGGGGGGCATAGGGACCTGGAGCCAGATGCCCGGATACCCCGTGAGCGGCGAGACGACATGCACCATCCTCTCGGGTGAGATGTACTGCGTGGGCGGCTTCGACGCCTCCCAGACGGGGGAGACCGACGCTGTCTACCACGCGCCTCTCACCTCGCTCTCGGGCTGAGCGGCCGCCTGCGGCGGACCGGGCGGCTAGGGAATAAAGGAAGGAAGGAGGAAAGGATGTGCGGGCCCGGTGGGATTTGAACTCGTGGGCGCTTTGGCGCCTCCCACGACATGCTGGTTTCTCCCACAGGCTAGCTAAGAGCCAGCCGCTCTAACCTGGCTGAGCCACGGGCCCGTTGTCCAAGCCCCCGCGAAGGATGGTTATTTACTTTCATGCGCGACTGACTTTTAACCCCGTCCGTCGCCGAGCCCCGGAACAGGACCATGGGCAAGCTGACCTTCGTCGGCCTCGGACTCGGGGACCAGGGGACCAGCATCGCCGGGGTGAACGCGATCAGGGAGGCGGAAGCCTCGTACCTCGAGTACTATACGACCCCCCACGCGCCCCGCCTCCTCCAGGAGCTCGAGCGCGCCACGGGCAAGACCCTGACCGTCGTCGACAGGACCTTCGTCGAGGACGGGAAGCGTATCCTCGAGGAGGCCAGCGACCGCAGGGTGGTCCTCGCTGTCCAGGGCGACCCGATGATCGCGACGACCCACAGCGACCTCAGGGTGAGGGCGATCGCCAGGGGCATCGAGACCAGGGTAGTCCACGGTACCACGATCCCTGCGGCCGCGGCGAGCGCGAGCGGGCTCCACTACTACAAGTTCGGGGCGACCGTGACATTCACGAGGCACACCACGAACTACCACCAGCAGGTCTACGACCGGGTCCACAGGAACCTCCTCGAGGGGGTGCACACCCTCCTGCTGCTCGAGTTCGACACCGAGGCGGGCGAGGGCGCAGGGCCAGGGGCTCTGATGGAGGGACTCCTGGCGGCGGAGAGGAACTTCAAGCGGGAGGTCCTGGGCGAGGGCACCTTCGTCGTCGTGCTGAGTCGCGTGGGGACCGAGGCCGAGTCGATGCGCGCCGGGACGATCGGGGAGATGCGGACGCTCGACTACGGGGAGCCGCCCCACGTCGCTATCATCCCCGGCAGGATGCACTTCACCGAGACCGAGTCCCTGGCCGCGCTCTGCGGCCTCGCGCCTGGATCGATCGCCGACAACGCCGCATCCGTCAGGAGGACCGCGCAGGTGCTCGTCCCGAGGTACGTTGAAAAGGCTAAGAAGGCGCTGGAGACGGCGAGGGCCAGCTTGAAGCAGGGCTACGACGATCTCTTCGAGAACAGCGAGCTCTACCTCAGGGACGCGGAGGCGTTCCTCGCCAACGGGCAGGACGAGCTCGCGATGCTCAGCGTCGGGTACGCCGAGGGGCTGCTCGACGCGCTCACGTTCACCGGGAAGGTCGACCTGGGGTGGTAGAGAGCCCTTGAACGAGAGGTCGCTGCTGCGGACCGTCTACGCGACCCGGCTCCGCGAGGGGTCGGCGACGGTGGACGCGCTCTCGGTCTCGCTGGGGGAGGAGCCCGCGGAGGTCGATCGGTGGGTCGTGGAAGCCTCGGGCGCGGGGCTGGTAGAGGTCGACGGGGGGGAGGTGAGGCTGACCCCCCGGGGACGCAGGGAGCTGACGGTCGTCATGATAGGGGGGAAGTTCGAGATAATCCATCCCGGTCACGTGCACACAATGTCCGAGGCCAGGAGGCTGGGAGACACCCTCGTCGTCGTGGTGGCCGCCGACAGCACGGTCGCGAAGAACAAGGGGCGAGACCCGGTGACCAGCCAGGAATGGAGGGTCAGGCTCGTCTCGGCGATGCGGGACGTCGACGCGGCGCTCCCCGGAGGCAAGGGGTCGATCTACGAGACGCTGGAGAAGGTCAGACCAGACGTCGTCGCCCTGGGATACGACCAGGTCCACGACCCGGCGGAGGTCGAGAGGGAGGCGAGGAGGCGGGGGATGGAGGTGAAGGTCGTCAGGCTGGACACCCCGATCCCGGGGATCAAGACCTCCAAGATCTTCGGTTCGCTCTGAGTTCAGGGGTAGACGGTGACGGTGACCTCGTCGCCGTTCTTGAGCCCGACGTCCTTCCGGAAGTTGACCGGCGAGATGATCTCCATCACGCTGTCGTCGTAGAGGGTCCTGTCTATCACGAGCACGGCCGCTGGGACCTTGCCGTTGACGACCGCACGATAGCACCTCGCACCGCCGTAGGTCCTGGTCCCGTTCTCGAACCCCTGTATCTTCAGGCCCTCGCGCGACCGCAGCTCCCTCTTCTGCTCCATCTGGATCGGCGACTCGAGCTTGACGTTCAGGGTGCCGGGGAACGGGTCGAACCCGAGGGTCTTGACGAACTGCTGCCGATACCCGTCGATCCCGATGTAGTAGCCGCCCTCGCCGAGTCCCTGGAAGACGCGGCCCTTGAAGACCATGTCCCTCCCCTTCTCCTCGACCGCCGCCTTGAGCTGGGAGTAGTGAGCGCGGACGATGTCGTACCCCTTGGGCGTCAGCTTGATGGCGAAGCGGAGCCCCGTCCTCCTCCGCTCGATGAGGCCCATCTTCTCCAGTCTCTGGAGGTGCTGCGAGGCCGCCTGCTGGCTCTGCCCCATCTTCGACGCTAGGTCCTCCGACGAGACGTTGACGAACTTCAGGTGCGCCTTGAGCTTGACCAGCTCAAAGAGCTCCGACATCAGGATTGGGCTCAGCTTCTCCATGGCTCAGGCTCTCCAGGGTACCTGAGGACCCTTCTCGCCGATGGTGTATATGACAGTATTCACACGGCCGGGCGGGGCCGCGCGGGTCATCCCGGCGGTCAACTCGACCCCGCGCCGCGCCTCCGCATCTCCCTCTGCAGCCCCTCAATCGACGAGAGGAGGGCGTCCCTCCGCGTCTCCTCCGCGATGATCCTGCGAGTGTCCTCGGTTATCATCCGGGCGACGTCTATCTTCCGGCGGACCCCGTTGAGGACGTTGTCGAAGACCGCGAAGGGTGCCAGGCGGGCGTAGAGCGCCTCGATCGTCGCGAAGTACTCCCGGGTCTTCCTCGGCCGGCCCTCGGTTATCGAGACGAGCAGCAGCCTCTTGAGCTCCCCCACGGTGTCCAGGAGCCCGAGGAGGTAGGCCTCGTTCGAGACGCCCAGGGCGCGGGCGTCCGCGACGGGCCGCCCCAGGACTATGGACTCGACGGTCGAGGCCTCGACGAACTCCGCTTCCGGAGAGACGAGGTACCTCGCGAGGCCTCCCACGCCGTCCTTCCTGAGGGACTCGAGGAGGTCTCGGGCGCGGGCGATCTCCGCCCTCGCCTCCTTCTTCTTGGTCCCGGAGTGGAGAAGGACGATCGCCTTCGAGCAGGAGAGGATGACGTCCCTGCTCTCCTTGAGGATCCTCTCCCTCCTCTCGAGGGTCAGCTGCAGGCTGCTCTGTATCTCGTCCAGCGACGCTTCCACGCTCGCGATGTTCAAGGACTCTCCTACCCCGGTCCGCGAGCCCCGACATAAGCTTACCCGGACGGAGGGAGGGGGCACCCGCTCAATCATCTTTAATTCGGGGGTCAGGGAGGGCGGGGGGCTTGGTCATCCAGTACGCCCGGGGGCGTGCCAAGGAGTACAGGTGCATGGAGCTCCTGAAGCGCGAGGGTTACGTGGTGGGACGGAGCGCCGGGTCGCACAGCCCGGTCGACCTCTTCGCCGCCAAGGACGGGAGGGTCATGCTGATACAGGTCAAGAGCGGGACGGCGCGCGTCAAGAAGGATGAGCTGAGAGAATTAGTTAAATGGGCAGAGGCGTTCAACGCAGACGCTGAAGTTTGGCATTTCATGGGGAGAGGGAATCTCCAGAAGAGGCGCGTCTCGATGGCGAGGGAGTGAGACCCTGGAAGTAAGGTGCTATCTCTGCGACCAGGCGCTGGGGAACGACGCCAAACCATTCAAGATTGGGCTGAAGGAGGAGCTGGTCTGCGGCGAGTGCTATCAGAAGACGGTTAACCGCCGCAAGGCGCTGGACCAGAGCAAATAGAGCAGGGCCCGGCGGGGCGGCGCCCGCCGAAGGTCTCCGCGGCCCCTAGGACGCGGCGTAGGTGTGCCTCAGTTCTCCGATTATCTGGAGGCACTTTTGGATCGACTCCTCGTCGTCGCCCTGCTCGTGGCACGAGAGCGCCTTCTCGTACTGCTCGAGCGCCATGAGGGCGTTGATGAGCGCAGAGCCGGTCTCGGAGAGGGAGAGGAGCCCGGCCATCTCGTACCACTCGGCCGCCTGCTCGTAGTCGTTGAGGTTCTCGAAGCAGCTGGCGATCCACTCGCAGAGCCGGACCCTGTGCTCGGACGACTGGAGCCTCTGGAACTCCTCCTTCAGGACGCTGGCGGCCGTCTCGCGCTCGCCGCTCCTCGCCAGGTCGAAGACCTCCGCTACGCTGACCATCGCACCATCACCCAGCCACCCGGATAATAGTGATTCGCTCTATTATTCTTGAGCCGCTAATCAAACTCCCAGCTTCCCGAGCTGCGCCCGCTCCGCCTCCCTGATCTGCCTCCTGGTGGCCGCTTCCCTGTAGCGCCTCTTCTCGTCGTCCGTCACCGGGATCACGGGCTCGATCGACGTAGGCCTCCCTTCGTCGTCGAGGGCGACGTAGGTCAGGAAGCAGGACCCCACATGGGTGATCCGGCCTGACCTGAGGTCCTCGGCCTCCATCCGGACGCCGATCTCCATCGACGTCCTGCCCACATAGTTGACGGACGCCTTCAGGACGAGCAGGTTGCCGAGGTAGACCGGCGCTATGAAGTTCATCCGGTCGATCGAGGCGGTGACGACGTTCTTCCTGGCGTGCCGGAACGCGGCGACGGCTGCGATCTCGTCCATGTACTTCATTATCGCCCCCCCGAAGACGTTCCCCCGGATGTTCGCGTCCGCAGGCATCATGATCCTCACGGATGTCGTGACCGACTCGGAGACCGGTCTCCCCCCGGGGCGGCCGGCGTCGATCGCCCGTCCCCTCCTCTCCCTGGCCATCTGGCCCGCGGCGCGGTCC
>JBEKTS010000161.1:0-5369 GCA_049515775.1 Nitrososphaerales archaeon
TTCTTGCCGATCGCGAGCCCCATCTGCCCCTTGCTGATTATGAAGATGAGCCGACCGCCCTTGTCGTCGACTATGCAGTCGCGGACCGTGGCACCCGACATGTTCTGGAAGATCGAGATCAGCCCGAGCTGGTCCGAGGAGAGCTTGATGTTGGGCACTCGAATCTCACCTGGTCAGGCCTGGAGCTGCCTGAGGTCGGACTCGGTCACCTGCCTCAGGGCCACTGCGGAGACCTTGTAGGGCCTGCCGAGGAGCTTGCCGAGCTGGGCCGAGTTCTTGTCGAGGACGACCAGGGGCACCTTGTTCTTCTCCGCCTCGAGCCTGAGCTTCTCTCCCGAGGGGCCCGCGGCAGACGATGCCGCTATCACGACCTTCGAGCTCTTCACCTCGGAGAGGACCTCCTTGGTGCCGAGCGTGTACTTGCCACCCTTCATGGCCTCCTTCAGAACGCGGCCGAGCGTTTGCTGGTCTACCATTTTCTCTCTCATCAACCCATGTACAGGTCCACGATGCCCGTCCCGACGGGTATCGGGAGGCCTACTATAACGTTCTCGGTCACGCCCTTGAGCTCCTCGGACTCGCCCCGGATCGCGGCCTCGGCCAGCGTCGGGACCGTGATCTCGAACGCCGCCCTGGCCAGCACCGACGTCTTGGTCCCCGCGATGCCGTGCCGCCCGATCTGCTGCAGGTACCCCTTGGAGGTCATCAGGTCCGCGACGATGAAGATGTGCCTCACGTCGACCTCCAGCCCCTGCTCGTCGAGGGTCCCCATGACCTCCCGGATGAGGGTGGCCCGCGCGGCCTCGATGCCGAGGACCTGGGCGACCTCGTGGATGTTGTTGGTGTAGATGCGGCCGGTGTCGACGCCGGGCACCTGGATCACCTTGGCCAGGTTCGAGCCCGCGGTCTGGATGACCCACTCGTCGTTGTCCTGGACGACGGTGACGCGGGTGATGCCGGGGATGCCCTTGAGCTTCATGTTCAGGAGCTTGTTGCGGAGGGTGAAGAGAGACGACAGGTCGGCGTTCTCGAGGTTGACGTGGATGACGTCCTTCTTGGTCTTGTCTATCTGGACGTTCCGCTTCCCGGTCTCCATGACCTCGGCGACGTCCTCGATCTTGACGTTGCGGTCGGCCATCATCTGCTCGTTGACGTGGAGCTTGATCCCCTCGGTGGGGTCGACCTCGCTGAACTCGACGACCGACCCGACCTTGGTGAAGAGCAGGTCGTTAGCGACCCTCAGCGACTTTTCCCTCGAGTGCTTGTACTCCTCGGTCAGGTAGACGTCCATGGAGGGCTTGGCGGGTATCTTCCTGGCGTCGACGAGCTCCATGAGCCTCGGGAGGCCCAGGGTGACGTCGCGCTCCTTGACGCCCGCAAAGTGGAACGTCCTGAGGGTCATCTGGGTCCCCGGTTCGCCGATGGACTGGGCCGCGACGATGCCCGAGGCCTCGCCGGGCTCGACGGTGGCGTAGTCGATGGACTCCATGACCTTGTCGAGGACGTTCCTGGCGCCCTCCTCGGTGAGGTGGGACTCGGAGAGCCTCTGCTGGAGCTCCTCGAAGAGCCTCTTGTTGAGCTTGGACTGGTACTTCCTCAGGAGCCCCTCGGCCTCCTTCTCGCCGAACTTGCCCCGCGACGCGTTCATGAGCCCCTCGGCGCTGATCACCCTCTCGAGGTTGACCGGGCGGCCGTGGTCGGACTTGGCCGGGTCGATCCCGTCCTCGCCGTAGAGGAACTGGATGATGTTGCCGCTGGGGTCCCTGACCGTAAGGTCGTACTCCACGCGGAGGTGCTCCATGGCGTTGACCAGCCTGCGCTGCATGTACCCGGACTGCTGGGTCCTGACCGCCGTGTCGACGAGCCCCTCTCGGCCTCCCATGGCGTGGAAGAAGAACTCGGTCGGCGTCAGGCCGTCCCGGTAGTTGCGCTTGACGAACCCCTTGGCCTCTGGCGAGAGGTCGTAGGGCTGGAAGTGGCTGAGAGACCTGCCTCGCATCCCCTTCTCGATCCTCTTGCCCCTGACCGACTGCTGGCCCAGCGCCGCGGTCATCTGCCCGAGGTTGAGCGACGAGCCCCTGGCGCCCGTCCTGGCCATAATGACCCCGGAGTTCTCCGTCGAGAACGACCGGTCGGCTATCCTGCCGGCCCTGTCTCTGGACTTGCTGAGCTCGTTGACGATGTAGAACTCCAGCGAACCCTCGGGGGAGAGTCCCCTGGTCAGCGGGAGCGTCCCCGCCTTGTACTTCTTGATGAGCTCGGTCACGTTGTCGTAGGCCTCCTGGAGCGTGTCCGCGATCTTCTGGACCGCCTCGGGCGAGAGCCTCAGCTCGTTGAAGCCGTAGGTGAAGCCCCGCCTGGTGATGTAGGCCTTGAGGACCGCGAGCGTAGAGTTGAGGAACCGTCGCGCCTGGTCGTTGCCGTAGTCCTTGGCGATGCGGTGGAGCAGGCTGTCGGGCTCCTCCGCTCCGATGGCCGCCTTGTCTATGACACCCGATATGAGCTCGCCGTCCTTGATCACGACGTCGTTCGCCTCGCCGGTCTTCGCCTTGCCCCACTTGGAGGTCAGCACGAAGTTGAGGTCCTTCGGGAGGAAGAGCGAGAAGAGCTGCTTCCCGGTGTACATGGGGTTCGCCCCCTTGACCTTCGGGTCGGGGAGGTCGCCCTGGAAGTCGCCGGCGAGGGCGAGGTTGGTGAACTGCTCGGGCGTGAGGAACGTCTCGTCCCTCGTGAGGAGGTAGGCCCCGGTGAGGAAGTCCCTGATCGCGCCGATGATCGGCCCGCCGTACCTTGGCGAGAGGATCTGGTCCTGGACGCGCATGAGCATGAGCGCCTCGGACCGCGACTCCTCGGACTGGGGTACGTGCAGGTTCATCTCGTCACCGTCGAAGTCGGCGTTGTAGGGAGGGCAGACCGACGGGTGGAGCCTGAATGTCCGGAAGGGGAGGACCTTGACCTGGTGCGCCATCACGGACATGCGGTGGAGCGACGGCTGCCTGTTGAAGAGGACGATGTCCCCGTCCATGAGGTGCCTCTCGACGACGAAGCCGGGCGCCAGCGAGTCGGCCAGGGCCTTCTTGTCGGACGCAAAGTCGAGCCTGATCTTGACGCCGTCGGGCCGGATGACGTAGTTTGCGCCCGGGTGCTCGAAGGGCCCCTTGGTCACTAGCGCCTTGAGGTTCTCGATGTTCCACTGGGAGACCTTCTCGGGGATGGTGAGCTTCTTGGCGACCTCGAAGGGGATGCCGACCTCGCTGATGTCGAGCGACGGGTCGGGGCTGATCACCGTGCGGGACGAGAAGTCGACCCTCTTGCCGGAGAGCGACCCCCTGAACCTCCCCTCCTTGCCCTTGAGCCTCTGGCTGAGCGTCTTCAGGGGCCTGCCGGAGCGGTGGTGCGCCTGCGGGATGCCCGACACCTCGTTGTCGAAATACGTCGTCACGTGGTAGTGGAGCAGGTCGACCAGGTCCTGGACGATGAGGTGGGGGGTCCCCGACTCCTTCGCCTCACGGACCCTCTGGTTGACCCTGAGTATGTCGACTATCTTGTGGGTGAGGTCGTCCTCGGAGCGGATGCCCGACTCGAGGGTGATCGATGGCCTGACGGTGAGCGGGGGGACCGGGAGCACCTGGAGGACGAACCACTCCGGGCGCGCGACCTTCGGGTTGTAGGCGACGAGCTCGAGGTCCTCGTTGGTGATCCTCTCGAGCCTCTCGCGGACGGCCCCGGGGAGTAGCCTGGTAGCCCCCCCTTCCTCGGTGATCTCGTGGAAGATCGTCGGCTTGGTGAGCTCGATCTGGTACTGCTGCTTCCCGCAGTGCGGGCAGAGCTTGACCTTCTTGGCCTTTGTGAGAATCTCCTTCGCTATCTCGTCGACGAGCGTCGGGGTGAACTCGGTGGCGTTCTTGATCCGCTGCCCGTAGGCCTCGAGCTCCGGCGTGGGGAGGAGCAGCCTCCCGCAGGTCCTGCAGGTCGCCTGGATGAGCTTGTTGATGTCCGAGACGAAGGCCATGTGGAGGACCGGCTCGGCGAGCTCGATGTGCCCGAAGTGGCCGGGGCAGCGCGAGGCGGTGTTGCCGCAGGTCGCGCACTTTTGTCCCGGCTCGAGAGTGCCGAGGCGGCCGTCCATCAGGCCGCCCTGGACCGGCATCCCGTCCTCGTCGTAGGTCTCCGGCTGCGTTATCTCCGCGACCGAGTACTTCCTGATCTCGGTCGGGGAGAGCAGGGCGAAGTCAATCTTCTGTATGGTCCGGAGCGCTTCTTCCATTGCCACTCTATTTCACCTCTACACCGCGTCCTTCAGCTTCAGCCGCGGAGCTATGTTCAGGGACATCATCTCCTGGAGGAGGAGCTTGAAGGCGTAGGCGACGACGACGGTCGAGATCTTGGCCTGGTCCCCGTCTATCTTGCAGGCGTACTTGCGCTGCTTGGCGTCGTAGTAGGCGATCAGACCGCACTTCTCGCAGATGTTGACCTCGGTCTTGTCGGCCTCGTCGAGGAGCCTGTCCTTGAGGACCATCGACGCCCCGTAGGCGATCAGGCAGTCCCTCTCCATCTCCCCGAACCTCAGGCCGCCTCCCCGCGCCCTCCCCTCCGTGGGCTGCTTCGTGAGCATCTGGACCTGGCCCCTCGCCCTGGCGTGGATCTTGTCGGCGACCATGTGGTGGAGCTTCTGGTAGTAGACGACCCCGATGAAGACGTCGACGGCGAACTTCTTGCCGGTCTTGCCGTCGTAGAGCACCTCCCTGCCGGTCCGCTCGAAGCCGCGCTCCTCGAGGATCTGCTCGAGCTCCTCCGGGCGCTCGCCGGCGAAGCCGGTGCCGTCTGCCGGGTGGCCCCTGAGCGAAGCCGCCTTGCCGGCTATCGACTCGATGAACTGGCCCACCGTCATCCTCGACGGGAAGGCGTGCGGGTTGATGATGACGTCCGGGACGACGCCGTCGGCGGTGTAGGGCATGTCCTCCTGCGGGACCACGAGCCCGATGACCCCCTTCTGGCCGTGCCGTGACGCGAACTTGTCCCCGATCTCCGGGGTGCGCATGTCCCTGACCCGGACCTTGAACATCTTGCCGCCCTCGACGTTCTCGGTCATGAAGACCGCGTCGACGACGCCGGTCTCGGTCGGCCTGACCGAGACCGAGGTGTCCCTCCGGTAGGGGCCCTTGATCTCGAACTCCTTGTACTCCTCCATGAACCTCGGAGGGGACGTCCTACCGATCACGACGTCGCCGCCGGTCACCTGGGACTCGTGCATGACGACGCCGTCGCCCTCGAGGAGCCTGTAGAACTTCTCGCCCCTGTAGCCGCGGATGTTCGACTCGGCGGACGGGACCTCGAAGGTGTCGCGCATCCCGCCCAGGTACTGCTTC
>JBEKTS010000162.1:0-9871 GCA_049515775.1 Nitrososphaerales archaeon
CATGGTCAAGAAGGTGAGGCTCCACCCGAGCATGCCCGAGGTCCTCGAGGGGGCCAAGGTTGCGGTCGTGAACAAGACCTTCGACAACAAGCCGCTCGAGCTGCTCATGAAGGGGCAGGGGCCGTTCCACGTCAAGCTCGACATCACCGAGTCGGACCAGGTAGCCCGGTTCAAGGCCGAGGAGAGGCGCATGAACGACGCCCTGGTGGACGCGGTCGAGGCGGCCGGGGCCAGGGTCGTCTTCTGCAGGGCGAAGATAGTCGAGCCGGTCGCCGACGAGATGTCCCGCCGGGGGATGATGGCATTCGAGCTCATCGACCAGAAGGACATGGACGCCGTCGCCGAGGCGACGGGGGCGACCGCGGTCGGGGACGTGAAGAACCTCGAGGCCAAGGACCTGGGCGCCGCGGACAGGGTCGCGGTCGAGAAGATCGAGAACCTGGACTACGTCGTCGTCGAGGCCGCCGGGGGGTCCACGATCCTCCTCCGCGGCTCTCAGATCGAGCACATCGACGAGACCGAACGAGTCGTCAAGGACGTCGTCCGGCTCTTCAGGAACGCCAAGAAGGACCCCCGGACCGTCCCGGGAGGGGCTGCCATCTACATGCAGGCGGCCGCCCGCCTGAGGGAGTACGCTCTCGAGTTCCCGGGGAGGGAGCAGGTGGCGATCGAGGCCTTCGGCTCGGTCCTGGAGCAGGTCGCTGGCGGCCTGATCCGGAACTACGGGCTGAGCTGGTCGAAGACGCTCCCCGAGCTGAGGGCCATGCACGCCGAGGGCAGGCACACCATGGGGATCGCGGCGGCGGGCTGCGTCGACATGGACGCCGTCGGGGTGAGGGAGCTGGCCTCGACCGCCAAGGCGGCCGTGAGGAGGGCCTACGACGTCACCAACCTCCTGGTCCGGGTCGACGAGTACTTCTACGTGAGGGAGCTGCCCCTGGTCCACAAGCAGGTCTAGGGCGGCCGGGCGGGGTCAGAAGATCCAAAAGTTCAGGATCAGCGCCGTGAATATCACGGCGAGGTAGGGGCTCGAGATCTTGAAGAGCGTCCATGCGGTCCGCTCGGTCTTGTCGAAGGCGAGCTTGAAGCTGTAGCCGAGGATGAAGGCGCCGCAGGCGACGGCCGAGACGACGTAGAAGAGGCTCACCGTCGCGACGAAGAGGACCGCGAGCGAGAAGACGGCGAGGAGGCTCGAGGTCACGGCGATGCAGACCGTCGCCACCCTCATGCTGACGACGACCGGGAGCATCGGGATGTGGGCGTTCACGTAGTCGTCCTTGGCCCTGATCGCGAGCGACCAGATGTGGGTCGGGATCCAGACGATGACGAGGGCGCTCATGAATATCGCGAGGGCCGAGACGGTGTCTGCGACCGCCGCGTAGCCGACGAGGACCGGCATCCCGCCTGAGATGCCTCCGAGGATGATGTTCAGCCACGACCTCCTCTTGAGCCAGAGCGAGTAGACGACGACGTTGTCGACCAGCCCTATGGTCATGAAGAGCGCCGCGAGCGGGTTGAACCAGTACGCCAGGAGGACCGAGAGTATGGAGGTCGTGAAGCCGAATACGAGCGCCCGCGTCGGGGTCACCCTGCCGCTCGGTATCGGCCGGTGCCTCGTCCGGGCCATTATCCCGTCGATGTCCCTGTCCCTGTAGTTGGTCAGGACCTCGGCCCCCGAGGAGCCCAGGAAGACCGCCGCGAACCCGACGACGAGCTGGAGGGCCGAGGGCGCGATGCCGGCCTCCTTGTAGGCGACGAGCATCCCCGCTATCCCGGTGAAGACGAGGAGGAGGACGATGCGGGGCTTGATCAGCTCCCAGTAGTTCGCGACCGACTCTGAGAGCGTCATGCTGGCCTTCTCTGAATGACCCGATTGGTCCGAGTGATAAGTCTTCTGCACTCGCGCTCCGTGGCGCGGCCCCTGGGGTTGGCCGAGGAGAGGGAGCGTCCCTGCCTTCGCCGCCGATCGGAGCGGTCTCACGACTGGGAACCGGGCGCTGGACGCGGGGCGCCGCTCGCCCTAGGCGAGCGACTTGCCGCAGGCCGGGCACCAGAGCGTCCCGATGGGCGCCTCGTGGCCGCACGACCTGCAGATCGTCATGCCGGGCGAGGGCACCAGCATCTTCGGCGTGCTCTCGTCCCTGACGACGACGTTGTCGGAGACGCCCATCACTCGGGACATCTGGATGCTGAGCTCCGAGCCGTCGTTCTTCTCGACGATCAGGGTGATCATCCCCTCGAGCGTGAAAGTGACGTCCTTGACCTTCCCCGTGTTCCTACCGGACGAATCGATAACGGCCTTGCCGGCGATGTCTTCCTTGCGGAAAGGCTTGGATGCTGCTGACGACATGCTGGGGAGCCGCTTTTCAGCTAATTAATAACTCTCTCGGCCGCGTTTCCGCCTCGCAGGGGCCCGGCGCCCGTCTCGCAGTCGGAGGCCGACGCGCCCCGGAGCCGGTCGGATCAGATCTTCATGTAGAAGTTCTCGGGATGGTCGAGGGCGGTCGGCCCGTGCTTGTGCTGGGTGCCGCACCTCTTGATGTGGCGCGAGTAGTTGTTTGCGCTGATCAGCTTCCTGCACTTTGGGCAGATGGGCATGTCCCCTTCGCGGCGCGCGCTCCTAGTTATTGGTGTCGGCGGGAGACGGGAGAGAGGGGGAGCCGGACTCCGTCCGTCCCGACACCATCGCCCTCCCCGAGCGCCTGATCGGACGAGCCGGGAAGTTCGCGGGCGCCAGGGACGGCCCCGCGGCGCTAGGACCTCAGGACGACGTAGGGCGACCTGTCGAGCATCGCGTAGAGCCTCCGGGGCACCAGGAAGAACCCGGGCAGGGCCGAGACCAGGAGGAGCCCGCCCACGATGTCTGCCAGCACAGCCTGGAGCTCCGAGAACGCCCGGGGGTCGGCGACGAAGTAGGCCGTGAGGCCGAGCACGTAGGCCAGGCTGGGGATCCAGCCGTAGAGGGACGACCAGGTGTCGACCAGCGTGTGGCCGTCTATCCCCTGGCTCGCGTAGACCCCGACCTCGTACCTGAAGACCTCTTCGCTCGCGTCGACCAGCGCGTACATGCCCAGCGTCACGAAGAGGGCGGGGAGCAGGGAGAGGCAGGCCAGCAGGACCGAGGGGACTAGACCCGGCAGCGCCTCTGCCGATACGTTCGCCGCGACGTAGGACTCGGTCTCGAACGAGGCCGAGAGGTAGCCGGCGAAGGCCATCGCGGCGGCGCTGGCCGCGACCGTTCCCGCGTGGCCCCTGAGCTCGATCAGGAAGAAGTTCTGGGAGAGGTGCTGCGAGAGCGACGAGGTCTGGACCGTCGGACGCGCCCCGCCGGTCCCCTCTCCCTCCACCGCCTTCTCCGCCCCCTCGGTCGCCACGGTCACCCGACCCTCCCGGCGGAGCCGCGGTCGGGCGCCTCCCTCGAGAGTGCCCTCAGGACGTGGGCGACGAGCCAGAGCGAGAGCGTGCCCGAGAAGGCCGCGGCGAGCGACAGCGGGAAGAGCGGGTCGAGGCCGAGGGCGGCGTCGGCCAGCGCCGCGAGCCCGCCCGCCGAGAGGGCCGCGGCGACGGGTAGGACCGGATGGGAGGTGAGGATCAGCCTGAGCGCCGCCGTCGCCGGGAGGCCGGTCGCCCTGTAGGTGCGCAGCTCCGGGTCCAGCCGGTCCCTGACCGTGAATATCACCGCGGCGCTGAATGCGAGCCCGAGCGCCGACGCGCTGAGCGCCAGGTCGGTCGTCTCGTTCACGACCGCGGCGGTCTGGGCGGCCGTGGCGTCGTAGGCGGTTATCGCCTCGGTCAGGAGGTGGCCCGAGACCTGGGAGATGAGCACCATGAGGATGAAGCCGACGTAGAGCGCCGAGAGCGAGGCCAGCGGGCGCCGCGTCCCCCTAGGCAGTCTCGACGCACCTCCCCTGGACCCTGGATAGCCTGCCGTCCTCCAGGAAGACCACCCCGTCGACCCGCTCGAGGATCCGGAGGTCGTGGGTGGCGATGAGCACGGTCTTGCCCCGCTCCCTGGACTCGGCCAGGAGGAGGTCGACGATCTCGGCGCCCTTCTTCGAGTCGAGGTTCCCCGTCGGCTCGTCGGCGAGGACGACCTGGGGGTCGCCGACGACGCCCCGGGCGACGGCGACCCTCTGCAGCTCCCCCCCGGAGAGCTCCGAGGGGAGGCGCCTCTCCTTGCCGCGGAGGCCGACCTTCGCTATCGCCTCCATGATCCTCTTCTCCTTATCGGGGGCCGGGATGTCGCGGGGGATGAGCGGCACCATCACGTTCCCGAAGACCGTGAGGTGGTCGACGAGGAAGAACTGCTGGAAGATGACCCCGACGACCTCGTTCCTGAACCTCTGGAGCGCCTCCCGCCCGAGCCCGGAGGTCTCGGTCGCGCCGACGCGGACCGAGCCGCTAGTGGGAAAGTCGAGCGCCGCGGCCATGTTGAGGAGGGTGGTCTTCCCGGAGCCCGAAGGGCCGACGACGGCCACGACCCCGCCCTTCTCGACGGCGAACGAGACCGAGTCGAGCGCGCTGACGGTCTCGTAGCTGGTCGAGTAGGTCTTCGTCACGGACTCGAAGGTGACGGCGAAGCGGTTGTCGGTCATGACTGGGTTCAAGTTGGGCTTACCGTCCCATGGTTGGGGGCCGGCGTGAACCACGCCGGCTATTAAGGTTCGGGCGCCTCGGCGCCCGGCCGTGACCCCATCTCGGACCCGGGTCCTATCCCGAGACGTAGGTCGCCGAGAGGGTTCCGCTGACGGCCACGGTGTCGCAGTTTAGGGCGGTCACATAGGTCGGAGTGTTTGCCAGGACGGGCGCGTTGAAGGAGACGGACGTCCCCGGTCCGTCCTGGAGGTAGGGGGTGGACGGATAGGCGGAGCCGTAGTTGACCATGACCAAGGTGTACTGGGAATTGCTCTGAAGGGAGATGGCGAAGTATCCGTCGCTGGTCGGGGTGTAGACGAAGATCTGCTGGTAGGTGCAGTACGCGGTGGTTGTCGCGGGGATGCTGAAGGGGCTTCCGGATACGATGGGGGAGGAGCCCGAAGGGGTCTGGAAGACGGTCGTCGTCGTGACCTGCTGGGTCGTGACGGTGACGGTCTGCGCGGCCCCGGTCGAGAAGACCGTCTGGGTCACCGTGGTCTGTGGGAGCGTCTGGGTCACCGTGGTCTGTGGGAGCGTCTGGGTCACCGTGGTCGACGAGACGACCGTCGAGGTGACCGTCTTCGGATTGGCGCTCATCGAGCTGATCACCGACTGCTGAGACGCGATCGAGGAGCTCTGACCGCTCACCGTCGATTGCATCTGGACGATCTGCGACTCGGCCGAGCCGAGCTGCTGCTGGACGACCGAGGTCTGGCTCGCCACCTGGGTCTGGTAGGAGGCGTCCTGGGTCTGGAGCGAAGAGACCTCGGTGTTCAGGGAGGCGATCTGGGACGTGTCCTGGGATATCTGCGACTGGAGAGCAGAGATCTGGGCGAGGTTCGCGGTCACGTTCGCGTCGAGCGTGGCGGCCTTTGCGCTGTCGCTGCTCATCTGCGTCGAGAGCGACGAGGACTCGCTGCTGAGGGCGGCGATCGACGCGTTGTCGGCCTGAGCCCTCGCCTGCATCTGCGCGATCTGGCTCTGAAGCGCCGCGTTGAGGCCATCTATCGTCGAGACGGACCCACTGAGCGAAGAGACCGACCCGCTCTGCGCCGAGATCTGTGGCATGCTGGCGACATAGCCCATGATCGCCGCGATGACCATCAGAACGGCCACGAGAGGAACGATCAGCCGCTGGATTCCAGACCTACGCCTAGGTGTAGTCAGCCTGAGCCGACGCCCTGCACGGTTGGCGATATCAATGGTGGGTTTCATTTGCACTCGGCTTGATGGCAGCTGCACAAGCCCTCGCGGCCGTCGCGTCCAAGACCAGGCCAGACCCCGTCCCGTGGGGCCGGTCCGGTCCAGGGGCGCTGCGCGTGAGCAATCCCATCGGCCTTGAACGCTTAAATAACTCCCCACCATGGGACCGCTATGGCTCTAACTGACCCACTACAGTGGGTAGTGATCGCGGTAGTGGCTATCGTCTTCCTGATGTATGGCCCGAAGAAGATCCCAGAGCTCGCCAAGTCAATTGGCCTCGCAAGGAAGGAGTTCAACGATGCTTCCAAGGTCGCCCAGGGCGATGTGCCTCTGGTCGCCAGCGCGCCGGCTGCGGGTGCAGTCGCGACCGCTTCGACGGGGGACACCCTGATCGACACGGCGAAGAGGCTGGGCATCAGCACCGAAGGCAAGACCCGCGATCAGATCTCCTCGGAGATCGTAGCAAAGGCGCAGACCCACTAGTCTCGCCCTCGTACCTACGGAGTTTCTCCAAAACGGCTCCGGCGGCGACCGTGAGGTCTAGACCTCTCGGGGCGCCGTCGTCTCCATTTTCATCATCCGAGCGTCTGGGACGCTTAAATAACCTCGACAATCATTCAAGAGGACCCAATTGTCCACAAAGGGAACTGAGAACGACTACAACAACGCAGGCTTCTGGTCCGACAAGGCCGAGTCCTGGCACGACTTCATGCCGGGAGTGAGGCGGCGCATACTCGTCAACAACTCGGCGGCGACCGCCGCTCTCTACAAGCTGAACAAGGGGTCCGAGGTCCCGCTCCACTCGCACCCGCAGGCCCAGTACGGGATCTGCCTGGAGGGCGCCGGCGTCTTCACCGTCGGCCCCAAGTCGTGGCAGCTGAAGAAGGGCGACTCGTACTACATACCGCCCTCGGTGACCCACGGGCTCAAGATCGACGTCCACTCGGACACGACCCTCGTCGAGTTCTTCACTCCGATCCGCAGGGACTTCATCAAGGACACGCTCCCGGCCGACGGGCCCTGATCGGCGGCAGGACTCAAGTCCGCCTCAGACGTAGTCCAGCCTGCTGACCCTGACGGGCGAGGCCCTGCGTTCGGGGTAGACCAGCGGTTCGTCCCACGCTGAGCCGAGCCACGATCGGAAGACCGCCTTCTCGCCGTCGGTGGCCTCATTCCTCTTCACTATCCTGAACTCCAAGGGGACCCTGGCGGCGAGCCTCACCTTCGTCTCCCTTAGGACTCCCTCCCGCGACGACGTCAGGACGACCTCGGTGCCCGGCTTCTGGACGGCGACGTAGAACGGCAGCTTCTGGGCGTCCATCCTGAGGCCGTCGAGGGCGATGATCTCGTCGCCGGCGGAGACGTCGGCGGCCTCGGCGGGGCTCCCGAAGAGCCTGCTCACGACCATGACCCCCGGGCTGGCCTTGACCCTGACGCCGAGGAACCCCTCTGACGTCGCCTGCGGGGACCTGGGCTCGAGCGCGAGCCCCGCGTAGCCCAGGTAGCGCTGGAAGTCCACCTCCTCCCTCCCCCGGACGTGCTTGGCGAAGATCTCGTCCGTCTCTCCCAGCGAGACCGCGGAGCACGCCCGCTCGAACTCCTCGTCGGTGTAACCCCTCCCCTTCTCCTTGTAGGTCTCCCTGTAGACCTTCCGCATCGCGTCGTCCAGGGTCGAGGCCGACCCGGTCGCCCGCCGTATCTCGAGGTCGAGGAGCGTGCCCAGGACCGCCCCCTGCCGGTAGTAGGAGGCGTTGACGTTCGGGGTGTTCTCGTCCTCCCGGTAGAACCGGATCCAGGTGTCGAAGCTCGACTCTTCGGGGGTCTGCCACCTGCTCGACGGGAGGGACCTTATCAGGTTCACCTCGTCGCAGAATGCGTCGAAGAACTCGGGGACCGAGAAGATGCCGGCCCTCCTGAGGATGTGGTTGTCGTAGTAGCTCGTGATCCCCTCCGCTATCCAGAGCGACCTGGTGTAGTTCTCGCGGGAGTAGTCGAACGGGCCCAGGGCCATCGGCCTCATCCTCTTCACGTTCCAGGCGTGGAAGAACTCGTGGCTGAAGAGCGAGAGCATCTTGCGGTACTCGCCGGGCGGGTCCATCTGGTAGTAGCTCGTGATGCAGTGGGTGGAGTTGAGGTGCTCCAGCCCCCCGCTCCCGTGGTCGGTGTAATCCACGAGAAAGACGTACCTGGAGTAGGGGACGTCGTCGAAGACCGGGATGGAGTGCTCGACGATCCTCTCGATGTCCGAGACCAGCCTCTCCTCGTCGACGCGCTTGCGGGCGAAGATCGAGACCTCGTGGGTGACGCCGCGGACCGCGAACGAATGGACCGACTGGTTCCCCACCTCGATGGGCGAGTCGACGAGGATGTCGTAGCTGGGCGCGGAGAAGGTCCGGGACCCGTCGACGCCCCCCGCCTTGGTCTCGAGCCCGGTCGAGATGACCTTCCATCCCGCGTGGGGCACGACCTCGAGGGTCAGAGGGTGGTCCTGATGGCCCTGCAGGTAGAGGAAGACCGACGCCCCGTTGACGACCGCGTGGTCGCCGTCCAGGTACGACTGGTTCGTGTCGTGCCTGAACGCGTAGACCCGGTACCCGACCTCGATGGCCTCCGCCCCACCAGTCGAGACGACCCAGCTGTCCTTGTCGTCCTTCTCGGCCCTCAGGGCCGCGCCGGACCCATCGGAGGCCTCGAGCTCCAGGACGTTCCTGGCGAACTCCCTGACGAGGTACGAGCCGGGGGTCCAGACAGGCATGGCGAGAGTCACCCTCCCCTCCGGGGCGGTCCCCGCGAGCCCCTCGATCCTCATGGCGACGCGGAAGTAGTGGGTCTCGGGCTCGTCCATCCTGATGGTGTAGTGTATCCTCATTTCTCGGTCCGCGACGGGGCGCGACTCGCCCGGCCCGTATTTAGCTTCTCGAGGTGGAACGCCCTGTGGACCGCCCTGACCGCGTCCTTCCCCTCGTCCTCGTGGACCACGAACGAGATGTTCTGCTCGGACGAGCCCTGGGCGATCATCCTCACGTTGATCCCCGCGGAGGCGACCGCGCCGAAGACCCTGGCCGCGATGCCGCGGGCGCCGCGCATCCCGCCGCCGACGACCGCGACCGCGCTCACGTCGTCCTCGTAGTTGACCTGCCTGAGGCCCCCCTGCCCTCCCAGCATCGCGAGCTCCAGGGCGTTGACCGCCCTCTGCATCCCGGCGCGGCCCACGACCATGCTGATGTTCGACTCGGAGACCGACTGGGATATCATCAGGATGTTCGTCCCGGACCTGGCGACGACGTCGAAGATCCTCGCGGCGCTCCCGGGGCGCCCGACCATCGACGCCCCGGTCAGCGTTATTATCGCCACGTCCTTGACGAGCGCCACCGACTTCACTATGTTCCTGGAGTAGGCGGTCGGGTCCTGCTTGACGACCGTCCCGGGCTGGTCGGGCTTGAAGGTGTTCTTGAAGCGGACCGGTATCCCCTTCTCGGCGACGGGCTCGAGCGTCCTGGGGTGCAGCGCCTTGGCCCCGAAGATTGCCATCTCCCCCGCCTCGGCGTAGGAGACCTCGCTGAGCACCCTCGCCTCGGGGACGGTCCGGGGGTCGGCGGTCATCAGCCCGTCGACGTCCGACCAGATCCAGACCTCGTCGGCGCCTATGGAGGAGGCGATGACCGTCGCCGTCAGGTCGGACCCGCCCCTGCCGAAGGTCGTCATCTCGCCTCCCTGGGTCGCGCCGATGTAGCCGGTGACGACGGGGAGCTTCCCCGCCGCGAGGAGCGGCCCGATCGTCTCCCTGACCTGGTAGGCGGTCACCTCCATGAGGGGCGCCGCGTCCCCGAAGTGGTCGTCGGTCATTATCCCCGCCTCCCCGCCGGTCATGTAGACCGCGTCGACGCCCTTCTCGAGGAGCGCGCCCCAGACTATGGGGTTGGAGAGCCTCTCCCCGCAGGAGAGGATGCCGTCCCTGGACCGCGGGGTGAGCTCCTTGAGGATCGTCGAGCCGAGCGTGAGCTTCTCGAGCTGGTCGAGCGTCTCCCTCTGC
>JBEKTS010000163.1:0-5321 GCA_049515775.1 Nitrososphaerales archaeon
CGTTTCTCCCGGACCGCGTCCATCAAAACCCTCGGGTCAATCGTGACCATGGCAGCCAATAGATCTTGATAGCTCGATAACGATGCCTCGTCGGTCTCGCATAGGGAGACAATATCTCTAATGGGCAGGTTCTTGAAGAGTTGAATCACGAGGAGGTCGCGCAGGTTACCCAGTTCCTTCCTTCGTCTCACCTCCAATCGCTCAGGAAGCGAGGCGGGTTGGTACGCCGGTTCTGGCCTGCGAAATGCAAGCGCCCCGTCCTCTGAGAGCGTTATCGTCCCAGGCGATGGCTGCATGAACGGTCCAGAGACGTAACCTTCGTCGAAGAGGCCCTGGTTTCCGAGAACGTAGCCCTGGACCTGGGATGCGCCCCTCCTCTGGAACTCGGTCCTCTCGACCTCGACGACCACTGCTTCCGCGCTCGTTAAGGGCTCGAACACGTCCACTGGCCTCGCTTTGTAGAGTTGCTTCCCGAAGAAGTTGAAGAGCTGGAGCTCCTCCAGGAAGGCCCCCGCCCTGATCACTCCCCTACTCCTGAGCTCCGACAGCATCTCCTCAATCTCCTTCGTCTTGAAAGCGCAGACATCGGGACGAGGGGCCTTCTCGGGGTCGTATTCCGAGATCACGTACTCGTTCAAGACGAGGTAACCCATCTCCTTGAAGACCAGACCCGTGATGTAGTGGTAGATCTCCTCGCCGAGCTCGAACCCGCTCCGGTACTCGTAGTATGGGACGAAGAGGCAGTCGCTGGGCCGAAGCCCCGAGTCCTTCAGGAAACGGGACATGCCATCGAGAGCCACTCTCTTCCGATTCAGCAGGGCCGTCTTGCCCAGGTCGAACATCGGGATCCAGTAGGGCACGAACTTCACGACCTTGGTGTCTCCCTCGAACACGCGAGGGTATCCGGCTTGAAGGTCGGCCGCCCATTGCCCGGCGAACTCGAGCGGGAGCGAGATGCCGAAAGGATCGGGCGATTCATCACCGTGGTCCCGCGTGCGCAAGAAGAAGGAGCCCGGGACCTGCGAGGCCAATAGGATCGCCTCGCGAGGGTCGCGGACCTCGAACGAGTCCGGCTCGCCTGGCCGCCTTTGGAACGACCGAGGGTCCCTGGCGCAGAGGAACGATATTATCGCCCCGATCTCCTTCTCCACGATACCCCTTGGCAACCCTCGACCAGCTTGGGCGTTAATTGAATGTTAAGTGCTTGATAACTATTGCGAAATAACGTGTGAATCAGTTCATAATGGATGTCCTGGGACGAGGTGAGCTATGTCGTTAGGAGCAAGGTGCGGCGGTCGGTCCTGGCAAGGCTCCAAACGCCAAAGACGCCCACGCTCCTCGCCAAGGAGCTCAGCACGAGCCTCCCGAACATCAGCAGAGCCCTGAGCGAACTCGAATCCAAGGGCTTGATCGAGGTCCTGACGCCCGACGCCCGAGTCGGGAAGATCTACGCGGCGACCGAGAAGGGGAAGGCCGTATCGTCGAAGGTCAGGAACATGAGCGAGGTCCCCAGACCAGATGTTCGCTCCGAATAGTGCTCGGCCGCCAAATCGATGCGTCGGATGAACTTCGCGATGGCTTAGCTGCTCCGCGATAGGCGACCGGTGTCTCGAGAGTCGATTTGCCTGTCAACCTGAATGGACAAGGCACGACTAATTCTCACGGTTGCACCTGACACCCTGATGTCGCAAGACGAGCCACCGTCGGTGCAGGGCATCCTAGCCTCCATCTTCGAGGACGCTCTCAGAATAACTGATCGAGTGATTCCTCCCAACGGTCCCCGCGGCCTGGATGGTGCCCCCTGTTCTTCTGCGGCGGGGTATCAAGACGAACCCAGAAGGTCCGTGATGGAGCTACTGCAGGAAATACTGGAGGACTCCGAACGGCTGGGGTCGAAAGGCCGGAGAAGATGATTCGCTATCTCTGCCTCGACCGACCGCGACGATTGGCGAACCGTACAAGGCAACACCTCCGCGTGATGCAGCCAGCAAGTATCTTCAGCCACGAGAGCGGCCGTCGCGCGTTCTTCACTCTGAGGTTACGGGGAATTCTGGACGTCTCGACCTTGCCTCCGGGATACGACCCGGACTGGTGCAAGGCCAAAAACTGGTGCAATCCTGCACCACGATCCTGCACCAGCGGGACGTGGGCAAAAGTTGTTGCAGCCGACATTACACCAGCGCTACACCAGCTTGCAGCGAGCAACTGAGCCCAATCGTACCACATTGCAGCCGAGTAGGTCAAAGCCGAGCGGGCTTCAGGTCAAGAATGCAGCCGTATGAGTGGCCTCCATCTGAGCAGGAGACCCGGTGTCCGTACGACGATCGGACTTGGCCACCAAGATCTTCTGCGGTGACGGTCCCCAAACGGGAATAACCTGTTCCCGATCCGAATGAACGAGGTCGAATTGGTCAAAGGGGATTGATGCCTGCGTACCCAAATGTCGGGCTTGTCTCCAGTAATCCTTCCTGCGACGTTGTGACAAAGACTTATGGACTTGGGAGCCAGATTGGCTCAATGGGAAGATGCTGACCTCGAACCTGAGCGTGAGGGACGGGGACCTGGTGGACCAGCTGTTCAACCACAAGATCAGCCGAGGCGCCGCGAGAGCCCTTCTCGAGTTCCTCAAAGCGAACGGGGGCAAGTGCACGAAGGGCGAGATGAATGGGTTCAGTCGGACGCTCGCCTCGGGGAGGCTCGGCGTCCGTATATCTAGGACCAACTTCTACAGGACGGTGCTCTCACGATTCGTAGACCTGCAGCTTATAGCGGAGCAGCTCGAGTACGATCAGAGCCGGAGGAAGGCCGTGAAGCTGTACAAGGTCGTGGTCCAGCCGCTGGGGCGGAAGCCGATGGGCCCGAGCCTCATGGCCGTCGCATATGGTGTTGCCCAGAGGTGGAACGAAATCTTCGTCGGAGAGCACGCTGTCAAGACAGACTGAGACTTGTGCGATCAGGTAATCTAGTCCTTTCCCGCGGAACCCCAGAGCGCTCCTAGTGTCCAAGGAGCTCTTCTCGGTCCTTTTCTGCTGTTACCAAAAGCTGGCGGCTCTCCCTGTGCAGTTTGTCCACGAATTCATCAAGCAGGCCCTCCCGCAACAACCTCGTCTCGTCTCGAAAGCTGATTGCGACCACTCGACCATTTGCGATCCCTTTCCTCGCGTCCTCAACGCGCTTCCGGATGCCTTCCCTGATAGCACCGCAGGCGTCCACGTCGGCCCACGGGAATACCGGCTCTCCGAGGCGCGCCATCCTTTCCCACTTTGTATCGCTGGGAAGGACTATGCAGTCTCGGCACTCCCGGCTGGACCCTTTCGTGCCCATTAGTCCTCGAGGCAGTCGAGCGCCCCTCTACTATACTTCTTGAGGTACGCTTTCCTCTCCTTCTTGGACAGTTGCGCCGCGTCTGGTCGCCACGTCTTCACGAGCGGTGCGCCTGTGAAGTCACCCACGAGCGGGTCGCCTCTTCCTCCGAAAGGCTTCAACTTGGTCGCACCCCTGTGGCAGGAATCACAGGTGGCCTTCTTCTCCAATCGTCCTCTCATCTCAATCCGGTTATTGTCAGACATCAGGATTCACCGCTCTTCCTTGTGAAGGCCCTCGCCAGCGCCGCGAGGACGTAGCCGTGCGACCTGGCGCAGGCGTTCGGAACGTGGACCACCTGGTAGTCGTTCTCGGCGAAGAACAACTCCCAATCGTCATTATCTGCGCTGGCCGAACCCTCTCCCTCGACCTCGATGATGACCTTCTGGTCTCCAAAGTGCAGATCAGCGACGTATCCCTTCTGCTTGCCCTCCTTGGTGACTTCGCCCTCTCTCAAGAAGGGCTTCTCGACGTCAGGATAGAGGCCGACATCATTGAAAGCCGCAGCGAGCTTCATGTGCTCCTCGGTATACTTCGCCTTCAGTCCTTCCTTCGCGCTCGGGGAGATGCCCTTGGCGTAGGGTCGGCGCCTCGCCACTGTCTCGCTCAGGCTCGCCGAGTCTTGATCATCACCTTCGGAACCGAGTCCCTGAAGAGTTACCGCAGCGCCTACACCATTGAAAACCTCGGGGAAGTGCAGCTTGACCTCCTTGGAGGTCAGGCTCGTACCCGAGCCCATGATCATGACCTTGCCGTTGCGGGAGAAGGTGATGCCTTCCTCCTTCACGAGTTTGGCCTCGATTTCAGGAGTGACTCCTAATTGGCTCAGATACTGCTCCTTTTCCGAAATGCAGCCGCTTTCTGTTTGACGGCGAATAGCAGAGACTTCGGCGCCGGTCTTGCCTGCCTTGACCTTCGTAGGAGACTTGTACCGGTCTGAAAGGTGCTTTAGAACCCAATCCTGGCTTCTACCCAGGTTCCCAGCCACAAGTTGCGGCGAAGGGAACTCACCGTCACTCTTCTTGTGTTCCTCGTAAATCTCAGAGAGAAGGCTGGCGATCTCCTCTTCGGGAACCCTCCGCCTGCTCGTATTAGAGGCCAACCGGGCGTATGCGAGCTGGAGAGGGGTCTCGATGGCCTCGTTCCTGTAGACGGGCCACTTCTCGTTTACTTGTTTCCTGTGGAAGCCGTCAACGATGTTCCCGTTCCTATCGACGATTATCGGCTGGATCTCTCCAACTATTCCGAGAGAATCTCTGAGCGAAAAGTCCTCTTCGCTCACGTCTCGAACCCCCTCCCTCTGACGAGAGATCCATCGGTGTACACGGCGCGCTTCTTGAACCTCGCGTGATTGAAATGCGCCTCGGCGTTGGATTCGGACATCCCGGCCCTCATGCGTGGTCAGACTCCTGCCAGCAGTACCCGCAAACCTCGCAGACATGTAGGTCGGGACGGCTCTGGAGGCCAGGAGTGTTTCGGCAGTCATGCTCATGTGGGTAGGAAGACTCGAGATTGGCCGGATTGGGACAGACTTGCCTCATTGTCTGTTCACTCTTCTGTGCTACCTTTCGACTCTAAAGGCCGGTAATCGTTTGGATCGGCTGACACAAGCAGCTTACGCCCTGAGCGATGGATTCCCTCGACAAACTCCCTGTGTGTGCCGTCGCGTGTCATCCGGGCCTCGTCCTTGACGCTTATGACCACCATTCGGGCCGCCGCAATTTCTTCCCTCGCCTCCTCAAACCGCTTCTGGATCGAGTCCCTGATCTCCCTGCACGCCTCCAGATTCGCCCAAGGGAAGGTCGGTTCGCCCGCGGACCGCATCCGAGCCCACCTCGTGTCGCTCGGAAGGGCGATGCAGTCTCTGCACTCCCTGCTCGATTCTACGGTCCCCATGGCCATCTCCAGAGTAGCTAGCGCCTCCTCGCCACACCTTGCGAGGTAATCCGCCCTCTCGT
>JBEKTS010000164.1:0-5288 GCA_049515775.1 Nitrososphaerales archaeon
GATCTCGGAGACCCCGGGCGCCCTCCTGGACGACCTGACCCTGTCCGTGACCTCCTTCATCCTCTCCTTGAATGCGCCAGCGTCGCCGAAGCGCGCGACGTCAAGGGTCAGCATGAAGACGCCGTTTCCACCCCTGAAACCGGGGCTGGACGCGCACCCGTTGCCGCTCAGGGCGCCGGAGAGGATGTCGACGAGGAACGCGAGGCCGTACCCCTTGTAGCCCGCATCGCCACCTATGGGAAGGATCGACCCGCCGTCGTAAAAGTCCGCCGGGTCGACGCTGGGCCTCCCCTCCTTGTCGACTATCCAGCCCTCGGGGAGCATCTCGCCCCTCGCCCTCTTCACCTCTATCTTTCCCTGGGCGCAGACGCCCATCGAGATGTCCAGGAGGAACGGGTCGTCCGCTCCCGACGGGACGGCGGCGCCCAGCGGGCTGGGGTTGAATATCCGCTCGACCCCTCCGAACGGGGAGACCGACGGGACGGAGTTGACGGTCGTCATCCCGATCATCCCCTGATCCACGGCCATCAGGCAGTAGTCGGCCATGCGTCCGATGTGCCAGCAGTTGTAGATGCTGACGGCCGAGACGCCGTACCTCTTCCCCTTCTCGATCGCCATGCGCATCCCGTCCGAGGCCACGACCTGCCCGAACCCCCAGTTCCCGTTGACCAGGGCCATCGCCCCAAAATCGACCTCGGCCGCGGCCTTCCCGAGGGGCTTGAGCTGCCCGTCGTCTATGGCCTTCACGTAGCTCGGTATCCGCATCACCCCGTGCGAGTCGTGGCCGGCGAGGTTGGCCCTGACGAGCAGCTCCGAGACGACCTCCGCATCCTCAGGCCGGGCGCCCTTCCGGACGAAGATATCTTCGCTGAGCGTCTTGAGCTGTTGCGGGGATAGTACGACCATCGTCGGGCTTAGCCCCCGTTTTCCTAATAAGAGTTCAAGCCGCCCGGCGCGTCGGTTCGTCCCAGGTCGTCGGAGGCGTGCCGGGCGCTTCCCGCTGTCTGGGGCCAACCCCGCGACGGGACCACACGGGCGCAGGAACGAGCCCGTCCTGTGGCTTCCATCTCGCCTGATGCATCGGTCCTTCCACGGTCATCCAGCACTGGCGTTACAGGGTCCGGAGCTGGCCCCGCTCCTTCGTGCGGACCGTCAACCATATATGTCAAGGCTCTTGACGGTCAATTATCTTGACTAATGGTGCGCCAGATTGGCCGCCGCCAGGGACCCACCTTCACCGCCGGCGCCGTCGTCGTGGTTCGCCCATCCCCGCGCCCCTATGTATCGCTCTTAGCGCCAAGGCTGAGGCCTTCCGCGAGGCTCTCGCCTTTGGGGAGTCGGAGCGCCTCCCGAGCGCGAGAGGCTTTGTCCCAGGCGCCATGGTGGACGGACGAATCCCTCAGGTGCGTCCCTGATGATTCCGTTGCCCCTCCTCGCGCAAACCACCCTCCTCTCCACCGGCACGAGCCAGGAGACGGGGTTCATCATCTGGAGCCCCTACTCGGGTGGGGCCGCGCTGCTGATCGCGTCCTTGCTCTCCGCGCTCGGCGCCGCGACGATCCTTCTGGGGGCTCGGTTGAAGAGGGACCGCGGGCTCCCGAGGCCCTGGACCTGGCTGAAGGTCGTGATAGTGGCCGTCTGGGCGCTCCAGATACTGATCGTCCTCCGGATCTTCAAGCACATCATCGCCGTCGACCCGTCGACCGGCGTGACCGGGCCCGTGCTCCCCGTCACTCTGGCGTCGGCCGCCTGCACGTTCGCGATCGTGGCGTACCTCCTGCGCCGCTACGGAGCGGCCGCTGCGGTCGGGGGGGCCTTCGCCGCTGCGGCCGCCGGCCCCATGGTCTTCGAGCTCCCGTTCCTCCTGGTCGTCGCGCCCGTGGCCAGCACGCCGACGAACCCGGGGGCCACCCTGACGATCCCTACGTTCCTCGTGATCTTCACGACGCTCGCCCTCCTATCGTTCTCCTCCAGGGCCGCGTTGACGGGGTACTCTCTCTGCTTCCTCGGCGCCATGCTCCTGACGTTCGCGGCGTGGGCGCTCTTCTTCGGTCTCTCGTACCCCTCCGGCCCCGCCACGTTCCTGCTCAACTCCGTCGCCAAGGTGCTGGGCTTCGCCACGACCGCGGCCATGTTCAGGAGGGACGACATGGGCCGGACCGATGCTCCAGTCATGGGCGACGCGTCTTCGCGAGCCGCAGCGGCAAGGCAAGCCGAGGCGAGGAGTCCAAGTCGACGACACTGAGAGTCGGGTCCGGTTCGGCCCTCGACCCGCCCGGTTCTGATCACGGCGAGCGCAGAGGGTGTCGAGCGCGGGCGGCTCTGTCAAGTTAAGGCCTCCGTGATCGTCTGGATGAACCTCATGTGCTCCGGCACCGCGGTGCGTCCCGCCTGCACCCTGTTGTTGTGGTAGAACCTGAACACCCGGATCCAGTCGTTGACGTGCTCCCTGTCGCACTCCTCCTTCAGGCACGGGAAGAGGTCGTCGAAGCACTCCAACCGGTCCTTCAGGGCCTGGTTCATCCGCTCGATCTGGTTCTTCCACTCGAGGGGGTAGACGCTGTGCTCCAGGCGGGCCCACCTGCACGCGTCGGGGTAGAACGTCGCCTCGTCGGTCCAGATGGTCCTCCTGCCGTACCGGATACGGAGCTCCTTGAGGAAGAGGTAGGCGTCGGGGACGGACCGGTTGTACGATATGCGGAACGAGAGGAAGAGCCTCAGCCTCGGCTCGTCGGCGACCCAGACCCACGCCTGCTTCCCCTTGACCTTGATCATCGTCTCGTCCACGAAGATGGACCTGACGAGCCTCCTCTCGACGACGAGCCCGTCGCAGACCGGAGCGAGCCGCTGGACCCACTGCCTGACCGCCTCGTGGGACCTCTCGATCACCGGCTCGAGTATGGCCGAGGTCCGCCTCAGGCTGGTCGCGCAAAGGTAGACATAGACCCCGTACAGCATGAGACCGAGGGGAGTCCTCCTCCTGCGGATCGTGAACTTGGTAGGTTCCATGAGCCGTAGAGGAGGGCCACCCTCCTCATACCGTCACGGAAGAGAGACGTCAGAAGAATCATTCAGCCCTTAACTTGACAGAGCCGCGCGGGCCCGAGATAACTTGAAATGTCAGCCCGCCCCCAAATCCGCGTGTCGCGGAGAAGACCTGCCGAGCTCTTCAGCTGGGACGAGCAGAGAGGCACCATAGTCTTCGCCCCGGCCAACAGGCGCGTCTTCATAATCAACGCCCACGCGTGGGGCCTGATCGAGGACGACCTGCTCGCCCACTTCCACAAGGGGGCGTCGCCCCTGCTGCTGGAGATGGGCACCGCCTACGGCCGGGCGATCGCCCTCGACTACCGGTCCGTCGAAGGGGACCCCGAGAACGTCACGTCGTTCTTCGAGCACCTGGGCCTCGCCTCGGGCTGGGGGCGCTTCTCCATCTCGGGCGACCTCGCCAAGGGCTCCAAGATCACGGTCAAGGTCAGCGACTGCGTGTTCTGCGAGAGCAGGAACCTGAGCGCCGGGAGCAACGACCAGTGCCACTTCATCGTCGGGGTCTGCAAGGGCATCGCCGACGTCGTCTTCGGCTTCCCGCACTTCGCGAGCGAGACCAAGTGTCGCTCCAGGGGCGACGGCCTGTGCGAGATCGTGGTCGGGAGGGCGACCGGCTCCGAAGGGGCGGCCCGGACGTCGGGACCAGATCCGATGACGGACGCCTCCCAGAAGTAGGCTCTACGGAGGAGCCGACGAAGCGGACCTGATCGATTCGGGATGGCATCATCCTGCGAAGGCTGCCGCGCGCTCCTGTATCCTATTCGCACGGCGGATCCCGGGGCTCACCGGACGAGGCCTCGAGGTGTTGACTCGTCCCCCGCGGTGCGGTCCGACGACCGCCTTCACGCTCGATCTAAAGCGCATCGGGATGAGTCGGCCGCGACCAAGTAAGACCCGGCTCCTCGCCAAGCGCGCATCTAGAGGATCGGAGTGAAGACCGGGTAGGGGTAGCCTCGGGAGTTGTCGTACCGGATGTGCGCGATGGGACCGGGCGGGTTAAGGCCGTGGACGACCAGCGACTCGTCGATGATCTCGTACTTGGCGTGGAAGTCGCAGAGGTCCATGAGCTGGCTCCTGAGCCTCGAGGAGGCCCCGCACGTGATGGCCAGAACGTCCCTGTTCCTCCTGACGAGCTGGTTGGTCCGGGAGATGTGGTAGAGCAGCTTCCTCTCGTCGAAGATGGACTCCAGGGTGTCCAGGCCGATCATCATCACCAGGGGGCGATGGGACTTGCCCTTCAGGGCAGTCATCTTCGTCCAGAGCTGGGCGAAGCAGTCCTCGACCGAGTCCTGGGAGAGCTGGAAGAGGCAAGGGTCATCGTACTTCTCGAAGACGCCGACCGCCAGGTTCTTCAGGACCGAATCCTCCGGGAGCATGAGCTTGGCGAGGTCCGTGACCTGCGTGTAGTTGCCGCCACCTCCGGGGACCATCAGGGCGCACCCGCCGTTGAGGATGAAGTTGCAGAAGATGATGTTGTAGGTCCCGTAGTGCACGGCCGAGTTGAGGTTCTCCCCGAACTCCAGGAGGTCGACGGTCCCCTTCCTCAGGCCCCCGGCGAAGGACAGGTCCATCTCCGGCATCCCCGACGAGTAGGCGTCCTCGTAGTGGGGGGTCGACCGGAACTCGCTCCTCTTCGTCAGGGAGAGCGGGACGGGCTGGCCGTGCCCGAACTCCTGGAACTGCCCGCCGGCGAGCGTGAACAGCGACCTCGGCCGGACGATGGGGCTCCCCCTGAGCTTCTGCGTCTCGATGGTCCTCACTATCGCTCCATCGTGCGCCGTCCTCCTGAGCTCCACGACGGCGTCGACCAGGTAGCTGATCGCGGTCTCCCCCGGCTCCTCGCTGATGAAGACCAGCTTCTTGTTCCGGGACTCGGCGACCACGAGGAGCGTCTTCTCGACCTTCATCCTGTCGACGCCCGAGACCTCCTTCGCGATCCCGTCCCAGGAGTCGAGGACGACCAGCTCCTTCTTGGGCTGGATGCCGCGCTCTATGATCTGCTTCAGGATGTCGCCGGGCGTGGCGAGCCTCATGTCCCCCAGCTCGACCGAGCCGCCGCCGCTGCGGCCCTTCGTCCTGGTCTCGGAGATCAGCATCTCCTTTACCCCGGGTATCTGGCCGAGGAGCCTCTGCCTCGAGACGCGCGTGGAGATGTACACCCCGCCGTCCGCCGTCTTCAGGAGCTCGATGGCGAAGGTCGTCTTGCCGGTCCCCGGCTCGCCCTTCACGAGTATGGCCTC
>JBEKTS010000165.1:0-5126 GCA_049515775.1 Nitrososphaerales archaeon
GGCGTCGACACCATGTATTTCTTAATGAACTGCGCCCTGGCAAGGAACATCCCGGTAATGCTGGGAACCCCGGCACAGAGCCTGATCCAGAACCCCAACACGAAGGAGGTAATCGGCGTCCAAGCGGTAGACTGGAAGGGTGCCACCATAAACGTGCAAGCGAACAAGGCGGTCATCCTCGCCTGCGGCGGCCACGAAAACAACCCGGAGATGACCAACAACTTCCTCCCGTGGGGACACTCGCAAGGCCCGTTCGTCACCTTCTGGGGCAGCCCGTACCTCACTGGAGACGGGATAGTCATGGCTCAGAGCGTCGGAGCGAAGCTCTGGCACATGAACAACAAGGAGTGGGCGCACGGTGAATACGGATGCCTGGCGGCGTGCCAGGAGTTCGGGATGGGATTCACGGTCACAGCCACCAGCTCCGCCTCCATCATGGTGAACAGATACGGGCAACGGTTCATGAACGAACACACCGGCAGCGGTCACACGGCCCAGATCTTCCCCATCGACACGCTCGTGGAGAACAACGCCCTGAACGCGGGCTACACGACCAGCTACAACCCCCAGTTCAACTACCTGCCCACGGACTACGTTGACTATCCCAACTACCCATTCTACCTGATCTTCGATAGCAGTCTGATGAAGGCGGGCCCCCTGCACTCCGGTGGGTGGCCGGGACTCGTCAGCCTGCTGCACCCCGCTGGAACCCAGACATACACATGGAGCAACGACAACAGCGTCGAGCTGGCAAAGGGATGGATCCAGGAGGGCCCGGATCCAGCAACGCTCGGCAACAGCGTCATCTGCTACGACTTCTTCGGGCGCGTAGTGGGCATGAACGGCGCTAACCTTCTCGCAACCATCAACCAGTGGAACACCGACTGCACTGCAGGCAAGGGCGATACCGTCTGGGGAAGAGAAGCGGCCGCCATGGCCCCCCTCATCAGTCCACCGTACTACGCGATGCAACTGGTCGTTGGCTCCCTGAACACGAACGGCGGTCCTGTACACGACCAGTACGGCCGGACAATCGACGTGTACAACAATCCGATCCCGAGGCTGTACAGCATAGGCGAGCTCGGCTCGATCTTCGGCTTCCTGTACCACAGCGGAGGGAACTTCCCCGAAGCCATGACCATGGGCCGCATCGCCGGAGCACACGCCGCAAAGCTTCCCTCTCTGGCAGTGAACCCTGGCTCATAACAAGAGGGACAATGAAGGGGAGAGAGGCACACTCTCTCCCTCTCCTTTCGCTTTCTCGCTGCTCGATCTACAACGATTTCGCTTATTGAGACATCTGTTCGATTCGCCACCTCTGGTTCTACCCGCCTGCGCAGAGGGGATGATCCGAAAACCCTCGACGGTTTGATGGTCGCCGACGGCCTGCCGATGAAGGAGGCAACGTGGTGCCACCGGCTTCTCGTCGGGGAACTGGGTGCGCGAATCCGCCTCGACGCCGTCGTGACCTAGGTGTGCCCACGTTTGGCGGAGCTACGCGGAGAACGACGTGGAGCTGGCCCCGTTCGACTTATCTCCCGGGGACTCCGGCGTTCCAGCCTGGGACGCAAGAAGGTTCTCGTCCCGAGTGGTCGGGTAGTCCATGGGAACCTCTTCGATTGAGAGAAGCCTGAAGGCGATCTGATCCCTCATTTCGACCGCTAGCGTTGAGTGAACTCTAGCGATGGAGACAATCTTCTTCTTAATGAATGACTGGTTCTCAGCTTCCTCTGGTTCCTCGAAATCCCGGTACACTACGACTTGGAACGAAGGAGGCGCGTCTTTGATGAACGTTATCCGATATCGCATCCAGACGGGAAGGCGAATCCGTTACTTAAGCTTCCTCGGGATATCGTTTGGGCCCTGTAAAGTTAGGGTGCATCTCCCAGGTATCTGCCGAGCTGCCGGAGCCTCATGCGGCTCGTCCTCACACAGCGCATGTCCGCGAAGCGGTTGAGCCAGTTCCCGAAGTGCCTGAGGTAGCACCCCTCCCTATCCTTGAGGCAGGGTCAGGGGTCGTCGAACGGCTCGATACGTCCTTCAGGTACTCGTTAACTCTCTCCACCGGGCTCTTCTCGTAGGGCGAGAGGAGCCGATGCTCGAGACCCCGCTGGCGGCACCAGTCCGGGTACCACGCCCCTCTGTCTGAGTAGACCTCGTGCTCCCCGTACCTCTCCACGAGGCTCCTGAGGAAAGCCTGCGCGACCAGGATGTTCTGGTACCTCGACAGATAGACGCCCGGGATGCAGCGGTGGACGGGGGTCGACGGCGACCCCGACCCACGCCTCGGACGAGCCAACGCCGACCTAGGCCTCGTCGACGAGGAACGCCTCGACCCTCCTGGGGTGGCAGACGCGGTGGGGCTCCTAGCGCACGACCCACTGCCAGACCGCGGAGTGGGACCTCTCCTCGAACGGCTCGAGCGCCCTGGAGACGTTCTTGAAGTTCAACCCCAGCGCATATAGGTAGAGCGCCTAGAGACAACTTGAGGGTTGGTCCTCTCTTTCGAACGGTAGCCTGGAAGAAGGAGGAGGACCGGCCCTCATCCGGCTAGGCTAACTCTTACACGACCATATTCTCTACCGGAAACACTATAAATATCGAGTTGCCCCTCTCACTATTCATGCGCTACCGAGTGACGCTCATCAAAGAAGCGATCCCTTCTTTCGAGGTCGTCATATACAGAGAGTTCGAGGAGCTGGAGGGCGGAAAGAATCAGTCGTTCATGGCGAAGGAGATGAGCTCGGTCGCCCGGGTCCACTCAGAGGTATCAGAGGAGATGAGTTATCAGAGCGCTTTCGCGATTAAAGCAATCGAAGAGCTTCCTGCCGTCTAGACGAACACTCAGGATGAAATCGGCCGCATCTCCAGGATGGCGATGCACACGACCGTAGCCTGGCTGCTTGCGCGTGTTTGGTGTTTCTAGCCGGAACCCCCGTCCACTCGTGGGTTGGATGAGAGCAGTGTCATGCAAGCTTATCTTGTGATTCGCACCATGTTCCGGGGCTCCTTCAGGGCCTACTGGTCGGCCGACAAGGATGAGAAATTTGAACATGCGATTGGTGAACGCGGGCTTCCGTCCGGGGAAGTTAACTTTCAGGTGGTCTTCACGGCGAAGTACTCGGATGTGAGATGTAGGGATGGCTCCTCGCTTCTGCCGGCTCTTGAAGGGCTTGCGGCCTGCGGTTGATTAGACGAGCGCATGCCATCGGCTTCAGCCGATGGTCGGCGAGGCCGCTCGTGCTTATCTCCTGGGATCGCACGCTAGGGCGCGGGGCCACGCTAAGACCGCGACCGACCCGTCATTCCAGAGGCGCAAGCGGCGGAGGACCTCGCGGTCCCGTCGCAGCGATGCCCCACGACTAGGGGACGTCCCGATCTCCGTTCAGGAGGGCGCGTGCTTCTAGGATAAACGGTAGAAGCGTTTCGCATTCGAGTAAAATATCTTCTCGCTTTCGATCTCGCTTATCGGTCCGATCGCGTCCGACGTCGCTCGGAGCACTCGGCCATAGGGGGAAGCGAGGAGACACACGGGCCAATCGCTCCCCCACATCAATCGGTCAGGTCCAAAGAGTTCGAGCGCCGATCTCAGGTATGGTCTCAGGTCCTCGCTGGTCCATCTCTCCTTGTCTGCTTCCGTCACGAGCCCTGAGATCTTGCAGTACACGCCCGGGATCGCCGCAACTTTTGCCATCTCCGTCTTCCATGGTTCCGTCTTGTGGGCCGAGATCTCGGGTTTCGCCATGTGGTCCAAGACCATGCGGAGCCCCTGGACCTTCTCTGCGAGGATCGGTATCGTATTCAGCTGACTGGTCCTGACGAGGAGGTCGAACGGAAGGTCCAGCCGGGCGACCTCCCTCAGCCCGAGGATCACGTCGTCTCGAAGGAGCCACTCGTCGTCCGACTCGTCTTCCACCTGGTATCTGACGCCCTTCAGCTTGGGGTTCGAGAGCTCCCCGAGCGTCTCGGCGACGTCGCTTCTACGGGGATCGATCCAGACGACGACGCCCGCCACGAAATCGTTGGCCCCGGCCAGACGCAACAGCCACTTGCCTTCGTCTATGGAATCGTGAGCTTGAACCGCGACGGTACGGACCACTCCCGCATCCCTCATCGCCGGGATCAGTTCCTCAGGGAGATAGTCTCGTGCCAGGATCTTCCTCGCGGGAGTCATCCAGTTGTATCTAAAACGTGCGACATCCAAAAAATGCTGATGGCTGTCTATTATCATCGATGACAGATTCCTCCTCCGCTAGATAAAGCTGAAAGCAGATCCTAGGATCTCTTCTGTTGGAATCTTGAAGCCGCGCCCGATCGAACGGCGCCTCGGAGGCCGGGCTCTCCGCTGGAAGCACAGCCCGCGAGTTCACATCGGTTCCATCGGATGAAAGAAGGCCGAGCCGACCGTCGGGTCTCCCACCGAACGACACATTAGGACGCGTCGCTCGTCGCCCCGCTGTATACTTTTTGCCGAAGAAACCAACCTCTGCGACGGCCGGTGCGAAGCCGGTGAGGAGCGGCCCGCTGCCCATGATGCACCCGGGCGGGGGCTACATCGGAAAGGAGGAGATCGAGGCGGTGACGCAGGTCCTCATGGCCAAGTCCCCGTACCGCTTCTACGGCCCCCACCTCCTGAACGTCACGGGCCACTTCGAGGACGACCTCAAGAAGTACTTCGGGAGGAGCCACGCCCTCGGGGTGACGTCCGGCACGGCTGCGCTGCACACCTCGCTGATGGGCCTCGGGGTGGGGCAGGGAGACGAGGTCATCGTCCCGGCCTACTCCTGGATCGCATGCCCCTCCGCGGTCGTGGCAGCGAGGGCCACCCCCGTCCTCGCGGACGTCGACGACAGCCTGACCCTGGACCCGGCCGACGTCCAGCGGAAGATAACCAACCGGACCAAGGCGATAATGGCGGTGCACATCAGGGGCACTCCCTGCGACCTGGACGCGCTCTCGAAGCTCGCCAACGACTACGGGATCGCGCTCCTCGAGGACGTCGCGCAGGCCGCCGGGGCGAGCTACCACGGGAAGAAGCTCGGGTCCTACGGCAAGGCCGCCTCCTGCAGCTTCCAGTTCAACAAGATGATCTCGGCCGGCGAGGGCGGCGCCGTCCTCACCGACGA
>JBEKTS010000166.1:0-4989 GCA_049515775.1 Nitrososphaerales archaeon
CCTCGTCGAGACGTACACCCCGGGCGCGCCGCCCTCCCGGAGCGCGTCGGCGACTCCCCGCGCCTCCACGAGGAGCCGCCGCTCTCCCTCGGCGGCGATCGCGTCCAGCTGGGGAGGCAGGTCCCATCCGAACCGCTCCCTGCACGCCCGGACGTCGTCGCGGCTCCTGAAGGGGAAGACGTTGTGTAGCACCTTCTTCTCAAGCCCGGCCCTCCGCAGCTCGGCGACGTGGGCGCCGAGGGTGCGCGAGGTGTCCGCGGTCGGGGGCTGCGCGAGGAGGGCGTCCGAGCCCGCCTCGATGCGCGCGTCGGCGATGCGGAGGCCCCTCGGGGACCGGAGGGACGCGATGTCGACCGCCGCGAAGAGGGTGGCGTCGACGTCCGCCCTGTCGGCGAGCGACCGGACGTCCGCTATGGCCTCGGCGAGCGACCGGTAGTCGTAGACGTTCTTCGACCCGTCGCCCTCGGCGTAGGGGTCCCCCCAGACCATCGAGACCGAGTCGAGGCCGAGGGAGAGGCAGGTGAGGAACGCCGTCCTGATGGCCTTCCTGTTCATGTCCCTGGTAGGGATGACGGGGACGACCTCCGCCCCGAGCTCCTCCTTCAGGACGGAGGCGGTGTAGACCGAAGCCAGCTGGAGCCGGCCGGGGTCCTTCATGTCGGCGACGAGGATGCCGTCGGCGAGGCCCTCTATCTTCCTGACCCGGGCGACGGTGTCGCGCAGCTTCTGCCTGATCCCGACGAGCGGCTCGCGGGCGGGGTCGACGCTGAAGTTGGGCGGGAAGACCTCGATGAGCGTCGTGAAGATGCCCCGCTCTATCCTCTCGCCCAGGCGCACCCTCGCACCCCCTCACTCGATCACTTTCTGGCGGTAGTCCCGCGCCCCCGACTGGAGAGAGGCCTCGGCCCGCCCCAGCTCGAGAGTCAGGTAGGCGAGGTGCCGGCGACTGATCCCGAGGCGGTCGGCCTCGTCGTTCAGCGACTGGAAGAGCCTCTCGGCCGACCTCGACTTGAACCGCTTCTTGGCAACGTGCTGGTAGGAGTAGTAGGTGACCAGGATCTCCTTGGTCTCCCGGAGTATCGAGACGAGGAAGTAGCCCCGCGGGTCGTAGCCCTCGGAGGTCAGCCTGGTGGAGGCAGCCTCCTCGGGATGGCCGAAGTAGACGTCGTCGCGGGCGAGCGTGAGCACGACGTTCTTGGAGTAGGCGGCCTCCCGCGCGATGTTCCTCTGGCCGCAGTGGGGGTGGACGAACTGGATCCGGTCCTCTCCCAGCCTCGCCCTGGCGAAGTCGATCAGCTTGCCGGTCTCCTCGACGGTCTCCATCCTGAGGGACTGGCCGTCGGTGCAGCCCAGCCCGATGAGCTGGTCGTAGTTCCTCCGGCTGGTCTCGTCGAAGAGGCGCGGGTAGTGGTAGAAGTCCAGGGAGATGGTGTTCACCTTCGTCCGCGTCAGGGAGGAGAAGACCCTCGAGGTGTCCCCGCAGGCGTGGAGGACGATCGGGACCTTGGCGACGGCGGCGATCTCCTCGTAGAGCCCGACGAAGTAGTCGGGGGTGAACGACTCGGAGGCCACGGCCGGGGAGTCGAGCTGGATCCACGAGACCGCCCCCGAGGCCTGCAGCTGCTCTATCTCCGGGATAACGACCCTCCGGTTGATCTCGACCGCGAGATCCCTGGTGTCCGCGTAGACGGGCGTGTTTATCTTGGCGAAGCGGGCGAGGGTGTAGGCGTCGGTCACGGGCTCCTTGATCTCGTAGTGGGATGGGAGGACCGACCGGGCGTGCAGGACGTCGGCCAGCCTGTTCGAGCCGACCCTCGAGAGCCTCTCGTCGACGAAGGCCTCGGTCCCGTCCCAGCGTATCCCCTTCACGAACCGCGGGTCGAGGAAGAGCGAGTAGAGGTCGCCGCGCGACTGCCCCGTCGAGGGGACCTCTATGCCGGCCGAGGTGAAGTCCTCGAGCGCCTCGTCGATCGCCCCGAGGTAGGGGTCGATGACGTCGTCCCCGAGACCGTGGCTCGAGATGGTGATGTAGTACTCGATGTCCTCGGGGGTCGGGAACGTGGGGTAGCTCCCTATCGTTGTCGTCTTCGGGATCAAGCGGGGGATAGCACGCCCCTGGCCTTCTCGGCACCCGCCACGACGAGGTCGAGCATAGCCTGGGCCACATCCGGCCTCCTGGTCCTGAGCCCGCAGTCGGGGTTGACGTAGAGCGCTGCCGGGTCGAGGTCCGTCACCTTCGCCGAGTAGAGGATGCGGTCCCTCACGACCTCCGGCGTCGGGAGCCGGTCGGTGTGGATGTGTATCACGCCGACGCCGAGCCCCTTGGTGTAGCCGTACTCCTTGAAGAGCTTCAGGTCCGCGAACCCGGGCCTCGCGGCGTCGGTGACTCCCCTGGCGAAGCCGTCCCTGTTGCCGTACTCGAAGGAGAAGCGGGTGCACTTCTTCATCTCCAGCATCTCGGGGAAGAGAATCCCGTAGCCGAAGCTGGGAGGGAAGCAGCTGTGGACGCTGAAGGTCGCGCTGAGCCCCTTGGTCGTCTCGTTGAACGCCTCCGTGACCAGCCGGATGTCGTCGCGGGACTGGTACTGGGTCGCTGCCGGGATGTCTATCTGGACCTCCTCGACGCCGCCGGCGATGAGCTCCCGGATGACCTTCCTGATGATATTCGCGAGGTCCAGCGTGAACTCCCGCCTGGCGTTGAACGATCGCCTGAGGGGCGAGACCCCCCTCTCCTTGGCCCACCTGGAGGTGTAGAAGTGGTTGTCCGACCACGCCATGATGGTGATCGCGTCGGTGACCGGGACCTTGACCTTCCTCCTGGCGTGCTTCTGCGTGAAGAGGAGCTCCTCCAGGTGGTAGTTGCTCTTGTAGGCGGGGGACGACCTGATCGAGGCCATCCTCCAGTACTTGTTGTCGAATGACCTCACCTTGCCGATGAACTCGAACCCCTTGATGCTGGAGACGGGCGTCTCGTACATCTCGGTCCGCGCCTGCTCCCCGGACCAGACGAGGTCCAGTCCCGGCCGCTCGGCGAGGCCCGACCCGGCCGTCTCGGACATCCTGATGGCGTAGAGCAGCGAGTAGTCGACGATGAGCGCCTTCTCCTCCTCGGAGAAGTCGGCCCGCTTGGAGAGCGTCTTGAGGAGCCTCTCCCTGCCGGGGACCTGCAGCCGCTCGCCCCAGACCTCGGCCGATGCGAGGTCTCCGTCCTCCAGGGACATCTGCCTGAAGGGCTTGGTCCTCCAGGAGAACTTCGGGAGGCTGCCTATCTCCTGCGTCGGGAAGGCCGCGGCGTGCGCCATCAGCGGTCGCCCTCCAGGGCCCTCTTGAGGGCCCCCAGGCGCGCGAGCTTCTCGTCCGCCGAGACCCGCGGGACGTAGCGCAGGTCGGAGGAGGGCGCTATCGTGACCGACTTGGCGCCGGTCTTCTCTACGACCAGCTCCACCTTCTCCCTCAGCTCCTCGACGGGCTCGAGGTAGGTAGTCCTGGCGTCGGCGACACCCGCGATGATCCCCTTGCTGGTGGCCGTCAGGGCCCCGGGGTCGGTCTGGGTGAAGTCGAACCCGACGTCGTCGGTGGGCACGGCGTCGAAGATCCCGGGGATGTAGGGCGACGCGTCGCCGAAGAAGGTGTGGAACCCCGTCCGTACGGAGGTGCCCCGGGTGGACGTCCTTATCGCCTCCCCGGCCTGCTTCAGTCCGTCGGGCGTGAGGGGCTTGGTCCTGAACCGGGCGACGAGCGCAGGCGAGGAGAACTGGACGTAGCCGACCCCGTTCTTCTCGAGCGTCCTGACCTCCGAGTTGAGGGCCTCGGCGTAGGCGAACATCACGCGCTCGGGGTCGTGGTAGTGCGAGTCCTCGGCGAGCTCCGAGAAGGTCAGCGGGTCGGGCAAGGCCACCCTGAAGCCTCCGCCCCGGACGAACCGGTGCGCCAGCTTGCTCCAGAGGGCCCGCCCCTCGCTCGATATCTCCCCCGTTACGACGGGAGCCTGGTAGAAGGTGTTCGTGTTGTACCACCTCACCATCGCGCCCCTCTTCACGCCCGCGAACCCGGTCGTGATCGGCCTGAGAAAGTCCTGCCAGGCCATGGTCATCTGGCCGTCGGAGACGTAGTCCGCGCCCGCGTCGCGCTGGAGGCGCACGAGCGAGGCGGCGTCGTCCCTGAAGGCGGCGTTCAGGAGGGCCGAGTCGATCCTGCCCCGCTCCCAGTCCTGGGTCGCCTGGATTGTGGCCTCGTTCCGGGCGTGGACCCCCGTCAAAGAAAGCTTGAACTCTGTCATGGTGTCTAACTCTGGGTCTCTGTGGTGTGGGCGCGCCGCTATTCATATGATATAAGCCGTTCTGCTACAGGTATTCCGTTGCTCATCCGTCGGTCCTTGCGACCGGCCGCGTCGGCGGGCCGCCCGTCGAGAGGGGTCGCGGGCCCGGCAGTCCCATCGGCCGCCGGCGCGAACCCCCGACGCCCTCACCTGAGCCCCGCCAGCTTCTGGTAGACCCGTATCAGCGCCTGGGTGCCGTCCTCTGACCCGCCCTCGGCCTCGAGCGCGTTGTAGAGCTGGTGCGCGATGCTCGTGTTGGGGAGGGAGAGGTCGAGCTCCTCGCCCGACCGGAGGACCAGCTTGAGGTCCTTCTGCAGGAGCTTGACCTTGAAGCCGGGCGCGAAGTCGCCCCCCGCCGCCTTGGGTCCCAGGTTGACCAGAGACCATGAGGAGGCGGCGCCGGCCGAGAGCGAATCGATGAGCCGCATCTGGTCGAGCCCGGCCTTCTTGGCGAAGACGAGGCACTCGCAGACGCCCATCATGTTCCCCGCCACCAGGATCTGGTTCGCGAGCTTGGTGAGCTGCCCCGCCCCCGACTCGCCCATGCGGACTATCTTCTTACCCATCGCCTGGAGGACGGGCAGGCACTCCTCGAACGCGTCCTCCGGTCCGCCGACCATGATGGTCAGGGTGCCCTCGCGGGCGCCCTTGTCCCCGCCGCTGACCGGGGC
>JBEKTS010000167.1:0-4958 GCA_049515775.1 Nitrososphaerales archaeon
CATGGGAGCCTAGCGCCCGCCCTCTCCCCCCGCCGCGCCGCTCCTCCCGTTCCTCGCCCCTTCCCGGACCACGACGTAGTTGAAGACGTCGTCCAGGGTCACCGGGTTCATCGAGAACCTCACGCCCCCGTCGACGAACCTCTTGGCCATGGAGAGGGCCTCGTCCTCGGTCGTCAGCATCTGGGTCTGCCCGTCCCTCCTGACGTACCTCTCGCCCACGAACGAGGCCGGGACCTCCGGCGCGCCCCGGGACACCACCAGGCTGTACCCGAACCTCATCTCCCTCCTCAGTTCGTCGAGCGTCCCCATCGAGAGGAGCCTCCCGTCGTCGAGGATCCCGATCCGGTCCGAGACCTGCTCGGCCTCCTCGAGGTAGTGGGTCGTCAGGAAGACGAACCTCTCCCTCCCGAGGGCGATGAGCACGTCCCAGAGCTCGCGCCTCGAGATCGGGTCGAGCCCCGTCGAGGGCTCGTCCAGGAAGATGATCGACGCGTCCGAGGCGAGCACCATCGCGACGAGGACCTTCCGCTTGATGCCGCCGGAGAGCATCCTGTTGAGCCGGTCGGCGAACCGCTCGATGCCGACCTTCGCCATCGCCTCGACGGCCCTGCGCCTCGCCTCGCCGTAGCCGTGGCCCCTCCACATCAGGTACGAGGAGACGGTCTGGACCGGGGTCATCCAGGCGACGGTCCTCCCCTCCTGCGGCACGACCGCTATCCTCTCGCGGAGCCTCCTCGCGTCGGCCATGACGTCGAGCCCGTCTATGGTCGCGGTCCCCGAGGTCGGCTCCAGGAGGGTCGCCAGGATGCGGGTCAGGGTCGTCTTCCCCGCCCCGTTCCTCCCTATCAGCGTGAATATGCCGCTCGTCGGCACGGTCAGCGACACCGAAGAGAGCGCCCGCTTGCCCTTCCCGTAGGACTTGGTGAGCCCGTCGCAGACGATCTCGCCGGGCGCCTTCATCGGCCGCCGCCTCCCACCCCCCTTCCCCTCCTCCTCCTCCTCATCAGCTCCTCCCTGTAGGCGACCCGCGAGAGCTCGTCCGCCTCGGAGTTCTGCTCGCGTGGGACCCACCGGAAGCTGAGCCGGGGGAACCTCTTCGCCGCCTCCTTGGCCTCCAGGTACTTCTCCACGTAGGAGCCCTCCTCGTCGCTCCTGAACGCCTTCTTGGAGACCTTCCAGGCGCCGGCCATCTGGTTGACGAGCATCTTCGAGTCGGACTTCACGACTATCTCCCGGTCCGGTCCGTCCTCCACCGCCCTGAGCGCGGCGACGAGACCCGCGTACTCGGCGTGGTTGTTGCTGGCCGGGTCGCCGTCGAACCCGTGGCCCCGCCTGAGCTCCCTTCCGTCCTCGTAGACCACGTAGCCGTAGGTCCCTATTCCGGGATTGGCGGGCTCGGCGAGGCCGTCGATGAAAATCTCTATCACCATGGGCCCTATAGACGAAACCGCCCCTCCGACCTCCCTTATCTCCTCTCCTCTAGGGCCGTCGCCGCGGTGCGTCTGCGCCCTCGGCTCGTGCCATCACGCGGACGAGGGTCCTGACTCGCTTCCGCTTGCGCCCAGATCCCTGGGGAGCGGAGAGCTGTAGTCGAACTAGGTTCTCGCGGTCCCGTGTATGGGAGCGCCGTCCGGGCTCACGCCGCCCGACACTTCTTTGTATCCAGAGAAAATTGAAGGGAGGTTGCCCTTCGGCGGGACAACCACTCTTCGCAGCGGTAGACTCGCGTCTACTGGTCTGCTGATTCTTCCGTAGACTCTTCCGCCTCAGAGGAAGCGCCCTCTGAAGCTGCGGTGGCCATCGAACCCTCCACGAGCGTGCCGCTCGCGTACCTGTTCGAGACCTGGGTCACCTTGATCCTCACCTGCTGGCCCTGCTTCGCTCCGGCCACGAAGATGACGAAGCCGTCGATCTTCGCGATGCCGTCGCCGCGCCTGCTGACGTCGGAGATGGTAACGTCGTACTCCTTTCCGACCTCTACCGGCTTGGGCTTGAAGGATCTGAAGCCTCCTCCCGTTGAGGACCCTCCACTACCGCCGAATCCACCGCGGTTATATCCGCCACGTTGTCCGAAACTCATCCGTTTTCACATCCTACCTTAGTTTCCGTCGGTGATCGCGCTTGTCCCAATCACGTAAATAAATGTATAGCTCGCGCCTCCGACGGATTCCGTGCGCTTCACGAAGGACCGGCTCGGGTGAGGCGCGCGGTCAGCTCCTCGCGTCCGACCCCCTTCCTCCCCTCGCCTGCCTGATCCCGGAGCGTCGCATCCCCGCCGGGATCAGAGGGCCTTCCAGAGCCTCTGGTACTCCTTTCGCACGGTGGCCTCGGTCACGCCGGCCGCCTCGGCGGCGTCCTTCTGCGTCAGCCTCCGTCCCTCGAGCGCCGACGCGATGTAGAGTGCCGACGCAGCCAGCCCCTTCGGGTACCTGCCGGCCGCGACTCCCGCCTTCTCGGCCTTGGAGATGATGACGAGGGCCTTGGCCTGGACTTCGGCGGAGGCGCCGGCCCTGGCGCCGACCAGCGCCATGTACTCGGCGGGGCTGGCGACCGGCATCTTCACGTCGAGCTCGGTCACTAGCATCCTGTAGCACCGGGCGAGCTCCTTCCTGCCCACCCCGCTCGCGGCCGCGACCTCGTCGAGCGTCGTGGGGACCTCCCTCTCCCTGCAGGCGACGTACAAACACGAGGCGGAGATCTGGGGGACGCGCTTCGCGCTCACGAGCCCCCTCTCGAGCGCCTTCCTACAGACCTCGACGGCCTCGTCGACGACCTCCTGGGGCACCGCGAGCCGGCGAGAGACGGAGTCCAGCTCGTCCAGTGCGTGCTCGAGGTTGCGGTCCGAGGCAACGGGAGCGTTGGCCCTCCTCGTCTCTGCCTTCATCGGGCGAACCGTCCACGGCGTGCTCGGCGACGGGGGGTCGCATCCGCGCCCGAGTGCGGCCGTCCATCGGCTCCTCGGGCACCGGGGCCGTCGTCCGGGGAAAGGGAAGCCCCGCACCGGGACTTCCTGCAGGTCAAGCGCACTAGTCTAGTCCCCGCGTCTCTCGGCCGCGGAGTTCGGGATGGGAGCCGCCGTTCTCGTCGCCGCAGATGGGGCGCGCGCCGCCTCCTTCGTCCCAGAGTGCCGCTCTCGGGACGCGCCTGCACCCCTGATTCTCTCATCCGCCACCGTCGATCGCTGGGTGGTTCTCCGTGCGGTTCCTTAGTTAAGGGGGACGTAACGTTTGCAAGCAACCTGCGTGCATCCGCACACGACGTGCCCTCCAGCCTGTCCGTCGGTTCCGCGCGGCCCCTCCCTGCGCATCGACCTGGGGAGAGCGGAACGGAGCGAGGCCCCTCCCGGAAGGGATCGGGAGGGGGCCTCCCGGAGCGGCCTCCTAGGGCGTCCAGGGGTTCTCTCCGGCCGCGTTGTTGCCGGCCACCCTGCCGAAGGCGACGCACTCGCTGATGTCGCCGCCGCCCGAGGGGTACAGAAGACCCCAGATCGAGCCGAGCTCACCCGAGCTGTAGAGCCTCGGGATCGGGTTGCTGTCGGGGTCGCAGACCTGGGCCTTGGCGTTCCGGATCGGCCCGCCCTGCGTGTTCGGCCCGCCGGGGAACTGCGGCAGCGCGTAGAACGGCGGGGTCTGGATCGGCGCCATCGCCGTAGCGGCCCTCCCGAAGACCGTGTCGCCCTTGCCGGCGGCGCAGTCGGCGTTCCACTGGTTCACGGCCGCCGTCAGGTTCGCCGCGGAGACGTCGATGTTTATCGGCTCCGCGCCGGCCCAGGTCGTGCAGACCAAGTTCGCCGAGTTGATGGCGTTCGCCAGGTCCGTCATGCTCGTCGCCCCCTCGATGATCCACCCGTTGGCGAGCTCCGTCTGGTTGGTCTTGCTCCAGGTCGGTCCTCCGCCGACCTGCGGCGGGAGGACCGTGAGCCCCAGCCCCGTCACGCTGGTCGTGCCGAGGGCACCGGCGTTGAACCCCGTCGAGTCGAAGACGATGAAGTACGGGATGCGGGTGAACGCGGGCTCGGCGAGGTTGAAGTCCATCAGGTTGTACGCCCAGGTGTGGCCGAAGCTCGACTTCGCCGACTCGTTGACCCACCTCTGTCCGTACTTGTTCACGAAGACGTAGGCGTTGTTCTTCACCGACGTGCTGTACGACGCGACGTACTTGGGCGTCCAGAAGTTCGCGCTCGACGAGACCGCGTTCATGTGCCAGAGGCCCGCCCCGACCTTGAGGGCCATGTTGATGCCGTCGCCGGTGTTGTACTGCCACCCCCAGAAGTGGTTCGGGTACATCTTCAGGTAGGTCGCCATCATCCACTCGTTGTTGTTGAAGCCGCCCGTGCAGAGGATGACCCCCCGCTTCGCCTGGACGTTCACGACCTCGCTGTTGTTCGCCAGGGCCTGGACGCCGAGGATCTCTCCCGTCGTCGGGTTCTGGAACAGGTCGGTGCCCGGGGTGTTGAAGAGCACCGGTATCCCGGCCGCCTGGACGGCCTTGTCCATGGCGGCGAAGAGCACCTGGCCGTCTCCCGTGGTGTTTATCCTGCTTATGGCAGAAGACCCGGGGAGGTTGGGGAACTCCGCGGTCCCGGTCGTGACCGTGTACGCGATCCCCATCTGCTGGAACCACGCCTGGTTCTGGTTCGCCATGGTCGCCCAGGCCTCGCAGACGTCCATGGGCGTCGTGCCCCATCCGATGGCGTAGGCGTGCTGCGCGCCCGCGATGGGGTCCGAGGGCCAGACGCACTGTCCGCCGCTCATGTGAGTGTTGCCGCCGCCTCCCGAGATGGTGTAGTTGACGTTGGGCGCGTTGGTCGGGGAGACGCCCAGGCTCGCGAGGCTCGGCGACTTTTCGAGGACGATCACGTCCGCCCCGGCGTCGTTGGCGGTCAGCGCAGCGACCGCACCGGCCCCTCCGTAGCCCACGACGCAGACGTCGCAGGACATCGACCAGCTGGTGGGCAC
>JBEKTS010000168.1:0-4918 GCA_049515775.1 Nitrososphaerales archaeon
GGGCGGCGAGCCCGCGGAGTCCGCGTCATACTACACCCAGGTCGGGGCCTCGACGACGAGCTCGTCCAGCAGCACGACTTCGTCCAGCAGCTCCACGACGTCCTCGACCAGCACCACGACCTCGTCTTCCACCACGTCGGTGACCACGAGCGCCGTCCCGATCTGCCCCAGCACGACCGGGGGCGTCGCGATGCCCCCCGGCGCTACCTTCACCGACCTCTCCGGGAACACGTGGGTCGCCCCGAGCGGCAGCCTTGGAGGAGAGCTGTGGAAGAGCTACTTCTTCGCGGGGACCGAGTCCATGGTGCCGCCCCCGATGATGCTCGGCTGGGGCGGGGTCTACGGGACCTACGCCGGCCAGCAGGGCTGGGTAGTCACCTTCTACTGCTAGGATCGTGCCTGACCCCCACTCGTCGTGGGGGTCCCCGTCCGTCGCCTCGTGCGTGAACGAGGCTTCGGGCTCCCTATTTCCACTGCGGTCGGCCCCGAGCGCTGAAGGCGTCCACTAGAGAAGAGTTCTGAATACTTATCAAGTCAGGCCGACCCTTATGATCGTTCGACTTGGCGAGGCTCACGCTGGCGTCGCTGATGCTGGTCCTGGTATCTCTCGGTCTCGCGATCATCCCGCTCTCGGGCGCGGCGAGCGCCCAGACCATCGGGCCATGGGCGTACACGACTCCCTACCCGACCATATCGACCGGCGCCCCCAACGGGACTCTGGGCCAGTCCTGCGCGATCTCCGGCGGCGACGACTACTGCGTCGGAGGAGCGTCCTATCCTCCCAACCCGGCGCCCACCGACCACGTCTACTATGCCGCGATCAGCTCGTCGGGGATAGGGACCTGGACCAACACGACCGCCTACCCGCTCCACATCTACCTCTCGTCGTGCGTGACCTGGGACGCGTACATCTACTGCGTCGGCGGCCTCAAGGAGAGCGGCGGCATCAACTCGGTCTCGAACGCCGTCTATTCCGCCCCGATCTCTTCGTCGGGGGTTGGCGCCTGGACCGCGCAGGGAAACTACCCGACCACGGTGGAGGCCACCTCGTGCGTGGTCTGGGAAGGCTACATGACCTGCGTGGCCGGTCTCATCGGCATCGGGGTCAACACCGACGTGGTCTACTCGGCGTCCCTCAGCGGGGGGACAGTGGGGACATGGAACTCACAGAATCACTATCCCGCTACGGATTTCGGCATCGAGGGTGAGTCGTGCGTCTCTCTCGTCGGTGCCATCTTCTGCATAGGTGGCCAGTACAACCCGAACGTCAGCGGCGACATCAACGCAAGCGTCTGGCACGCCAACCTCTCCGCCGGGATAGTCGGTGCGTGGGCCCCGAACGCGGGCTACCCGGTGCCCATCGCATACGCCGGATGCACCACGCCGAACGTCGACCCGCCCGTCGGGTACATCTACTGCGTAGGTGGGTACGGCGGGACGTCCTCCGAGTCGGTCTACATCGGCACCGAGCTGATCGGCGCCGTGACGTGGGCCGAGTCCGCCTCCTCCTATCTCACGCCCGTCGAGGCCGCCCAGTGCGGCATCTCGGGCAACTATCTCTACTGCGTCGGAGGCCAGACGAGCGACGACTACTATAGCCTGATAAGGCCGGCATCATCCTCGACGACCACAGTCTCCTGCACCCTGACGACCTTCGCGGTCGGCATCGGCTCCACGTGCACCGCGACGGTGAACGGATTCTCTCCCACCGGGACGGTCACGTTCACCCAGTCCGGGGCAGGCGGCGTCACCTTCGGCACCGGCGGCGTGTGCACCCTCTCTCCTTCGGGCTCCTGCGCCGTGACCGCGACCGGGGCCACGGCCGGCGCGGTGACCATCCAGGGAAGCTACGGCGGCGACGGAAACAACATAGTTAGCCTCGGCACCGAAATGGTCACGGTCACGCTCCCGCCTCCTCCCCCTCTCCTCCCGATCTGCCCGAGCACGGCGGGCGGGACCTACCTCTCGGTGGGCGCGACCTTCCAGGACGGCGCTGGGAACGCGTGGGCGGCACCCGGCGGGACCGCCAGCGGGGGCACCTTCACCAGCTACTTCTTCGCCGGTTCGCAGGGGTCCATCCCCGCGCCGATGCTGCAGGGCTGGGCCGGGGTCTACGGGACGTACGGCGGGCAGGCGGGCTGGATAGTCACCTTCTACTGCTAGGCCTCGCCAAGACCGGGTGAGGCGCCGGCCGACCTCGCCATCCCTTGCACGAGCTTTTCACACGATTTCGGCCCGAATGTCTCCTTCTTGCAACAAAAGGCTTAAGGATGGCCGCAAATATAGTCAAGTGCAGCGATTTGCAATCACGGAATGCGCTTTTTACGGCCCTAGCCGTGGCGTTCGTCGCCTCAGCCCTGCTGTTCCTGCCCTTCGTCCAGGCGTTCAACTTCGGCGACCAGTACGGCGCGTTCGCCGTGTCCAGCGTCAACGGCAACGGGGACTGCTGCACGACGAATCAGAGCCCGGCTTCTCCTGGCACCGGCGACGGCTCCGCAGGCCCTCAGACGATCGGCGGAACCGCGGGCGACAGCTACGGGGATTCGGCCTCGAACGGCATAACGGCCGATGCGGCCACGCACACGATCCTGGGCTCCGCCTCGAGCACCTGCACCGCCGAGGGGCAGACGAACTCCGTGTGCTTTGACAACACAGGGGGGTACAACGGGGTGGGCACCGGCGCAGAAGGCGACGTCTACGACACGTACTCCGCCAGCTGCAGCGGGTCGTGCGGGACCATCACCCTCGAGGTCACCTGGACGGTGACGGGCGACTTCCAGTATCCGCACGACGGCGTCTGCGCGCAGCAGGGCTGCGGAGCCGAGGCGGGCAAGCTCAGCGCGGTCGCCAACTACTCCTTCATCGGGGTCCAGATCATCGACCATCCGACGCCCGAGTCCCAGATCGGCGTCTGCGGGCTCCACAGCGCTGCCAACGGCTGCGCTGAAGAGCTGGTCGACTACCTCCAGGGCTGGAACTTCTGCCAGGGAGGCGGGGACCCGCAGTACTACTGCCCGTACAGCAGCGAGTCTCAGGGAGGGACTCAGTTCGTCGACAGTGGAACGGTGGACATCAGCAGCGTCGTCGGGTTCTCGAACGACATCACCTCGACGAGCCCCATGACCCTCGAGTTCCTGACCACGCTCAACACCCAGGACACCGTCCCCGGCTCGGAGGGAGTGACCCTCACGAGCGCGACGTTCCAGGTCTTCTCCGTGAACCCGGAAGTGACGATAACGTCGGCGGCTTGCGGCTGCCAGCAGTCCGCGTCGTCGTCCTCGACGACCTCCTCCAGCAGCACGACCACCTCTTCATCGACATCGACGACCTCCTCCAGCACGACGTCCTCCACCACAACCTCCGCCTCGACGACTACGTCCCCCTCGAGCTCCACACAGACGATGCTCGCCTGCCCGAGCACCTTCGGCGGCGCGCTCATGCCGCCGGGAGCGACCTTCGCCTACGGCTCGACGACCTACCTGGCGCCGTCCGGCGGCGACGGGGCGAGCGGCCACTGGTCGAGCTACTTCTTCGCAGGACCGCAGAGCGGCATTCCGCCCCCGATGCTGCAGGGCTGGGCGGGCGTCTACGGCACCTACGGCGGCCAGCAAGGCTGGGTCGTCAGCTTCTTCTGCTAGGCCCGAGCCGGGACCGGGCGAGGGGTCGGCTCCCCTCGCAGTCTCAGCCCCGAGCCTCTCCCGCCACCTCGGGCGCGGACCCCCCCGCATAATCTGCTCGGAAAAATGCGCCTTTTCACGAAAGGTTCGCTCGAATCGCTCACATTTGGTGAAAAAAGCTTATAGACTGAGCGCTTGCACATGAGTGCATCCTTTTGCAACACCGGAAAGCTGCTTCCGTGTCTGTCGCGATCGCGTTCGTGACCATAGCTCTCGTGTTCCTGCCCTTCGTCCAGGCGTTCAACTTCGGCGACCAGTACGGAGCCTACGCGTCGGCGGCGGCCGCTTCGGACAATTATGGCATATACCACTACGACAGCCCTACCGGCAGCGGTGATGGGAACGCCACCGCGGCGGCATCCGCGACCGCGAGCGACAGCGCCGGCGGCACCGCCAATGGGAGCGCGTCCGCCGACGTGGTCACTCACTCGATAACGGCCCGCGGCACGGCGGACTGCACGGGGAGCAGCGACTGCTACGACACCTACTACGGAGGATACTCGGGCGTCGGCGGAGACGGATTCGGGCAGATGTACGACACGTACGCGTTCAGCTGCGCCTCGTGCGGCTACATCGACGTACTCGTCAATTACACGATAACCGGCACCTTCGGCGCCCTGGACAACGGTCCGGTCTGTCAGGGGACCGCCGTGCCCCTCACCCTGAGCGCGGTGGCGTGCGAATCGGAGATCCGTCCGACCGTCTCCTTCGGCGCCACGACGCTCTGCTCCGGCGGCGGACGCACGTACGGCTGTCCGCCCAACGTGATAGACTATCAGCAGGGCTGGAACTTCTGCCAGACCGGAGCCGACCCCCTCTTCTACTGCCCCTCCAGCACCTCGTTCACCACGAGCGGCACCCTGGACCTGAGCGCCCTGATGCAGGGCGAGTCATATCCATTCACCACCGCCTACCCAGCGTCTGGCAGCACGATGAAGATCGGCTTCGGGGTATCGACCTCCGCCAACGTGGACCTCCCCGGATCCGAGTCGCTCTCGACGACGGTCACCTTCACCGTGTACTCGGACACGCCCGGAGCGACGATAACGTCGGCGGCTTGCGGCTGCCAGCAGTCCACGACGACCTCGTCGTCGTCGTCGTCTTCGACCACCTCTTCCAGCGCGACCACCTCGTCCACATCGTCGACGACGTCGAGCAAGACCTCCCCCACCACTACAACCTCCACCACGTCGATCACCTCCCCGACCACGAGCTCGACCTCTTCGACGCTCTCGACCACC
>JBEKTS010000169.1:0-4829 GCA_049515775.1 Nitrososphaerales archaeon
TAGTCGAGGTCGCCCCACTCGACCTGGGTCAGGAGCTGCTTCACCGCCCCGGCGACCATCGGCCCCCTCCAGACGAGAGCCGTCTCGTCCTTGTAGAAGAAACCGAGCGAGACGACCTTCACCCCGTGCGAGACGATCGGGATTATGGTCTGGTCCCTCGTCTCCGGCCTGTCCTTGATGCCCATCATCAGGGGGATGTTCGGGCCGTAGACGTCGGCGTCGAGTATCCCCACCCTGGCCCCGGAGCCGGCCAGCGCGAGCGCCAGGTTGACCGCGACCGTCGACTTGCCCACTCCCCCCTTGCCGCTCGCCACGGCGATGACGTTCTTGACGTTCCTCAGCAGGTCCGGCTGGGAAGAGGACGACGGCGAGGAGGAGAGGTGGGTCGCCGCGACCTGGGCGCCGACCTTCATCGCCACCGACCTCACGCCGGGCACCGAGGCGGCCGCCTGCCTCGCCCCCTCCTCGATCTTGGTGCGGAGCGGGCAGGCCGGCGTCGTGAGGTTCAGCGTGAAGGAGACCCTGTCGCCGTCGACGGCCAGGTCCTGGACCATGTTGAGCGCCACGATGTCCCTGCGCAGCTCGGGGTCGGTCACCGTCCTCAGCGCGTTCGTGACCTCCTCCCTGGTTACCATCGAAAGAAACCACCCCGACCCCGATTAAAGCTTTGGCGTCCGCGCTCCAGGGGCGAGAAACGCCATCGCCTCCGGGCCCGCCCGATCCACCCCCTCCCCTGGGCATCCTCGGTCTCGGCCGAGGGGATGGCGGCGACGGCGAGGGGCTCAGGAAGGGGAGAACGGGCCCAACCAAGAATCTCATAAACACCCCATCCGCTGGGCTGGTGCTCGAAATGGTGGAGGGCTCAGTGCAGATCTTCCCTGTCCGCGGCATCCCGCGGGTGAAGCCCGGAGACGACCTCGTGAGGCTCCTGGAGGCCGCGCTGCGGGAGAGCGGGATCACGCTCGAGGACTCGGACATCGTAGTGGTGACGCAGAAGGTCGTCTCGAAGGCCGAGGGGCGGGTGGTGAGGGTCGAGGACGTCCGCCCGGGCAGGAAGGCCAGGCAGCTCGCGGAGGAGCTGAGGAAGGACCCCCGGACCGTCCAGACGATACTGAAAGAGTCGAGGCGGATAGTGAGGAAGGGGCACGGCGTCCTCATCACCGAGACGAAGCACGGGTTCGTCTGCGCCAACGCCGGCATAGACCAGTCCAACGTCGAGGAGGGGTACCTCACTCTGCTCCCGGTCGACCCGGACGTCTCGGCCAGGAAGATCAGGAAGCGGCTCGAGGCGAAGACGGGCAAGAAGCTGGGCATCGTGATCACTGACACCTTCGGGAGGCCCTGGCGCGACGGCCAGACGGACGTCGCCATCGGCTGCTCCGGGCTCGCCCCGCTCGAGGACCTGGTCGGGACGACCGACCCCTACGGTCACACCCTGAGGGTGACCCAGCCGGCCATAGTGGACGAGGTCGCCGCGGCCTCGGAGCTCGTCATGAGAAAGCACTCGATGATCCCCGCGGCGGTGGTCCGCGGCGTGCCGTTCAGGCGGGCCTACGCCGGCGTGCGCTCGATCGTGCGCGAGAGAAGGATGAACCTCTTCCGGTGACCCGGCATGGGGCTCGTCGTTCTCGCTGGCGGGACGGGGTCCGCGAAGCTCCTGAGGGGGCTCAGGGACGTGGTGGGGGAGTTCACGGTCATCTCGAACGTCGGGGACAACCTCTGGTCCCACGGCCTCTACGTCGCGCCCGACGTCGACATCGCGGTCTACGCCCTCGCCGGGATCGGGGACGTCGCCAGGGGCTGGGGCCTCAAGGACGAGACCTTCAACGTGCTCGGGCAGCTCGCTCGGATCGGCGAAGAGACCTGGTTCAACCTGGGCGACAGGGACCTGGCGACCCACATCTTCAGGACCGAGCGGCTCGCCCACGGCAAGAGGCTCGGGGAGGTCACGGAGGAGCTGTGCGCTAGGCTCGGGGTGGCCGGGCAGAGGGTCATCCCCTGCACCGACGACCGGCTCGAGACCCACATCGTGACGGCGACGGGGACGGTCCATCTCCAGGAGTTCTGGGTGAAGGAGAGGGGGGCGCCGGAGGTCCTCGGCGTCGAGTACAGGGGGGCGGACGGGGCCAGGCCCGCGCGGGCCGCGCTCGATGCGCTCGCGGCCGCCGATCGGATAGTCTTCTGCCCCGCCAACCCCGTGACGAGCATCCTGCCCATCCTCGCCGTGGACGGGATCCGGCAGGCCGTCGCGGCGAGCGGGGCGACTGCGAGGAGGGTCGCGGTCTCCCCCATGGTCGGGGACGGGCCGGTGACCGGCCCCGCCGGGAAGCTGATGAGGGCGGTCGGGGCGGAACCGACCTCTAGGGGCGTCGCCAGGCTCTACAGGGGCCTCGTAGACCGCTTCCTCATCGACGCCTCAGACTCGCCTCAGGCCGCGGCCATCCAGGAGGAGGGCGGGATGGAGGCAGTGCCGGCCCGGATACTGATGGCGACCCACGACGACGAGGTGCGCCTGGCCAGGGAGGTCATCGACGCCTGAGCGCCGGACCGGTCAGGCAGGCAGGCCCGCCCACCCATCGGTCGGTCGGTCGGTCGGTCTTCTCTTCCGTCGCCTAGGAACCGCGAGCCGGGTCGGGATCACGCTCCTGGTCGCGCCGCTGTGAGGGCTCCGTTGTCCTCCCCTCGAGCCTGCGGGCGTGCTGCTTGAGCGTCCGCTCCAGGAAGTTCATGGTGCTGTTCCTCCTGCCGAACTTGAAGTACCGGTGGACGTCGCCGGCGTGGTCGATGTCGAAGGCCACGTTCTCGGAGTAGTAGATCGCGGTGCGCGCCTCGAGCGCGGTCGCGTCGCGGACGTGCTTGTTGAAGCTGTCGTCGTCGTAGTGGAGCGGTATCCTCCTCCTCCTGGTCATGAGGAGGAGGTTCGTCCCGCTGTAGTCCTCGGAGGGGGAGATCACGATCGGCGAGCCCATCCTGTGGAGCGTGAAGACCGTCTTGATGTCGTTCGGGGAGAGGAGCGGGAGGTCGGCGGGCATCACGAGCCAGCCGTCGTACTGGTCGGGGACCCGGGCGATGGCCGCCTCGACGGCCTCGTTCACTCCGCCGTCGTGGACCTCCTCGATCGAGCCCACGCCGTAGCGCCCCGCGAACTTTAGAATCTCGGGGTCGGACGAGACGACGTAGGTGCTGGCCGACCGCTTCGCCCTGGCGATGGCGTAGAGGGTGTCCTCGAGCATCGCGACCTGGAGCTGCTTCCTCTCCCGGGGATTGAAGAGGGCGGAGAGCCGGGCCTTGGGGTTCGAGCCCTTGACCGGGACGACCAGCGCTATCTTGTCCATGGCCGCTCAGCGCCCCTTCCTTATCGGCTCGAACCTTCCGTTCTTGTTGTAGTTCAGGAGCCCCGCGTAGATCGCCCAGTGGATCAGGATGGTCTTGACCAGCGAGAGGTTCAGCTCGGGCTCGTGGTGCCAGGTGAGCCCCTTCTCGGCGAGCGCCTGAGAGACCTCCTCGGCCGAGACCGAGCCCTGCCTAGCGGCCAGGTCGAGCGCGGTCCTGAACGGTTCGATCTTGGCCAGCAGGTCGGTGAGCAGCCGCACCTTGTTCTTCGACGTCTTCTGGAACCTGTGCCCGAACTCGGTGAGGGAGATGTCGCCCTTCTCAGACTTCACGAGGCCCAGGAGCTCGGCCGTGTCGAGTATCGGGAGCAGGACGGCGATGTCGGCTCCGAGCTCGTCGGCGAGCCGGGAGGCGTCGATGTTCGAGCCGAGGCCGCCCGTGACCTCCACGAGGCTGATCACCTGCCCGGCCCTCACGTTCCCGGGCATCAGCGGCGCCTTCCTCCCTTCCGGCTCTCCTCGCCTGTCTGCCATCTGCTCTTCCCACCCTAGGCGAGGTACGAATAAAGCTTGTCGACCCAGAGAAGGAACTCGTCCGACTTTTTGTTCCTGGGGCGTGGGAGGTCTATCCTGACGTCGGCGACGACCTGGCCCGGTCGGGGCGAGAGGACCACGACCCGGTCGGCCAGCTCGACTATCTCCTCGACGTTGTGGCTCACCATGATGACCGTCTGGATCGAGGAGGAGGGGTTGATGAGCAGCGAGTGGATCTCCTTCCTCAACCGGTCGGCGGTGAGGTTGTCGAGCGCGCTGAAGGGCTCGTCCATCAGGAGGACCTCCGGCTGGAGGGCGAGCGCCCGGGCGATGCCCACCCTCTGCTTCATGCCGCCCGAGAGCTCCCCCGGGTAGACGTTCTCGAACCCGCCGAGCCCCGCGCTCTCGAGCGCGGCCATGGAGACCTTCCTCTTCTCCTGGTCGCCGAGGTCGGACCGCGAGGAGAGCCCGAAGACGACGTTCTCCAGGGAGGTCTTCCAGGGGAGGAGGACGAACGTCTGGAAGATCATCGCGAGCTCGTGACGGGGCTGGTTGATCACCTGCCCCCTGAACCTGACCTCTCCGGACGTGGCCTTGATGAGCCCCGCGACTATCCTGAGCAGGGTCGACTTGCCGCACCCGGACGGGCCCGTGAGCGCCACGAAGTTGTCCGACTCCGCGGTCAGCGAGACGTCGTTGAGAACGGGGATCGAGACCTTCTCCCTGACGAAGTTGAGGCTGACGCGGTCGACCTGGATTACCGGGGGCTCCGGGCCGCCCGCCGGGTTCTCGGCGGGGGCGTCCGTCTTGGTCGGGCCTTGGACGACGCCGCCGGTCGCGGAGCCGGGCGACCCGTCGGAGGCCAGGAGGAAGGGAGAGGAAGAGGGACGCCGGGTCTCCAATTCAGACCGGGGAGGGCGGATTCTTCGGTGGGATATGCTTTTCTGGTCCGCCCCGCCGGTC
>JBEKTS010000170.1:0-4781 GCA_049515775.1 Nitrososphaerales archaeon
GGGGCGGGCCCGGCCGGCTCGGCCTGCGCGCTGACCCTGGCCCGGAAGGGCGTGAACGTCCTCCTGGTCGAGAAGGCCCGGGTCCCCGGCGAGAGGAACATGACCGGGGGGGTCCTCTACGGCGAGTTCGAGGGCGGCTGCGGCATGACCGACCTCGTCCCCGACTTCGAGACCGACGCCCCCGTCCAGAGGCGCATCGTCTCGCACGAGGTCTCGGTCCTCTCGGCCCCGGACTGGGAGAACGGGACCTACCGCTACTACCGCATGACCAGGCGCTCGCTCCCGGCCCGCCTCGGCCTCTTCCAGTTCGGCCTCGAGTCCGGCCACGACTACGCCATCCTGAGGAGGGACTTCGACCAGTGGTTCGCGGCGAGGGCGGTGCGCGAGGGCGCGATGCTCTCGACGCAGACCTCGGTCGAGGGGCTGGTGAGGGAGGGAGACGCCATAACGGGGGTGACGACGACCCACGAGTACATCGGCGCGAAGCTCGTCATCGACGCGTCCGGGGTGACCTCGAACCTGATCGAGATGGCGGGCCTCCGTCCGGGCGGGCTCCGACCCCCCCAGCTCTACCAGGGGGTGAAGCACGTCTACAGGATGGACCCCGCGGTGATGGAGAAGAGGTTCCGGCTCAAGAAGGGCGAGGGGCGGGCGATGCTCTACCTCGGCGAGTTCATGCTCGGGGTCCACGGCGGGGCGTTCATCTACACCAACCTGGACACGCTCTCGGTCGGGGTCGTCGTATCGATGGACTCGATGGTCCACGCCTACACCGAGCGCTTCGACCGGGCGGGGAAGACGCTCGACGTGCTCCTGGCGTTCGAGGAGCACCCGATGGTCGCGGAGCTCCTCGAGGGCGCGGAGGTCGTCGAGTACTCGGCCCACAACGCGCCCAAGGGCCACCGGTCGATGCTCGAGACGCCCTACGCCCCCGGGTTCCTCGCCACGGGCGACGCGCTGGGCTCGTTCGTGAAGATCGGGCCGCTCCTCGATGGGATGAGGAGCGCCATAGCGACCGGCGTGATGGCCGCGCAGACCTACATCCGGGCCGCCGGCAGCCCTTCCGGGACGCGCTCGGCCGCGGCGCTCTCCTGGTACCGGGAGGCGCTCGGGCCCATCTACAGGAACGTGGCGAGGTCCCGGCGCGACAACAGGGTCAGCGAGAGCCGGTTCGTCTACGACTACCTCCCGTCCCTCCTCTTCACCACCGTCCTCCCGTCCCGGGAGGGGAAGATCAGGGTCGCCCGCAGTGGCCCGGGCGGCGACGCCATGAAGCGCACCCAGCGGGGGACCGACATGCTGGACTACGACGAGGACCGGGCCTACGCGCACATCCAGGTCGACCTCGGCCGCGGCTCCGCCTCGGGGGAGAAGCCCTGGGTGCCGTGCTGCCCCGTCAACTGCTACACGCTCGTGACGCCCAAGGGGGTCTTCGCGTCCACCAGGGACCTCCTGGACCACAACGTCGCGCCGATGCAGAAGCTCTTCGCCGAGGCGAACGGGTTCGAGGCGACGAGCACCGAGCTGAGGGCCATGCGGGACGCGGCCTGGGAGACGACCAGGAGGGACGTCGCCGAGGGCAGGCTGAGGTTCGACCACATCGCCTGCGTAGAGTGCGGGACCTGCGGCCAGATAGGCCCGAGGGAGACGGTCTCGTTCGGACACGAGAGGGACGGGCACGGCGTCCGCTACAGGTACGGCTGACCAGCCTCCCACCGCCGGACCGGCCTCCGGGCGACCGACGGGCCCGCCAAGGGAGGGGATGGTAGGGGAGGACGGGCGACCCTTCTCGACCCCGGCAACGTTCAATTACGCAATCGGGCCAGGGACGGGCCTTGGCGGCGCCTCCCAAGTACCTCGTCCCGTACATCCTCGTCACGGCCTTCCAGTACTTCCTCGCCAAGGACGCCCTCGGCCGGGCCTCCCCGTTCGTGCTGGGGGCGATGGACGCGCTCGTCATGACGGCGGCGCTCTTCGCCCTGAGCCGTGGCTTCAAGCCCGTCCTCAACGGGCCGACCCTCCTCTTCTCGGTCTTCTACTGGCTGGCCGGCGCCACCTGGCTCCTGGGGCTGGAGTACATCTCCCCGTCCCAGTCCGCGATCATCTCGTTCACGATGCCGCTCTTCGTCATCCCCCTCGCCGTCTGGATCCTGAGCGAGCGCGGGACCAGGGTCGAGGTCTACGGCGCCCTCGTCGGGTTCGCCGGCATCGTCCTCTTCAACGTCCCCCTCCTGAACGGCGGCTCGACGACGGCCGGGCTCGTCCTGACGCTGGTCGACGCCTTCTGCTGGGCGCTCTTCTCGGTCTACATGAGGAAGCTGCGCGCCCAGGACCCGATCCGGACGCTGGGGACCGCCTCCCTGCTCGGCTTCCTGCTCTACGGGGCTTTCTCGTTCACCGACTTTAGCTTCCGGCCCTCGGCGGCCCTCGGCGTCGACGTCGCGTTCCTGGGCCTCCTCTCCGGGGTGCTCAACGCGGCGCTCTGGATGGCCCTGGTCAAGGTCGAGAGGGTCGGGAGGCTCACGACGATGGTCTTCCTCGCCCCGATAATCACCCTGCTCTACACGGTCACGACGACCGGCGTCGTCCCGAGCCTCGTCACCCTGGGCGGGGTGGCGCTGATCTTCGTGGGCATCTACGCCTCGAACGTCCTCGGCGAGAAGCAGCGGCCGAGCCCGTCGACCTCGGTCCCGCCCGCCCCGTTGATGGAACCTACCTCCAGTTCTTAAGCCGGTCCTCGGGACGCCCCGGCCGGCGAGTAGCAGACTGTCCGATTTCGACGTCCTAGTGGTCGGTGCCGGGATCCTCGGGGTGGCCTCGGCCTATCACATCAAGCGCAGCAGCCCCGGCAAGAGGGTCGTCCTCCTCGACCGCCTCGCCGACGCGGGCCAGGCGAACACGGGGAGGTCGAACGCGATGTTCAGGAACACCTTCTCCTCGGTCGACAACCAGACGCTCTCCAACGCCTCGATCGACTACTACCTCCACGTCCAGAACGAGCTCCGCATCGACGTCGGGGTCGACAGCGTGGGCTACCTCTGGCTGATGACCGAGGGGCAGCTCTCCGAGGCCCAGCCTCACCTCGGGAAGATGGCCGCCAACCGGGTCGAGCTCAGGACCTACGACAGGGCCGAGCTCGAGAGGCTGATCCCAGAGTTCGTCGCGGCGCCGGGGACGGAGGAGGCGCGGCTCATGTCCCTGGGAGGGGTCGCGGGAGGGGTCTTCGGGCCCAAGTGCGGGCGCCTGGGGCCGGACCTGCTCGCAGGATACTACCGGGACCGGTTCAGGGCCCTGGGGGGCGAGGTGATGTTCAACAGCGAGGCGAAGGGGCTGATCGTCTCGCCCCGCGCGCCGCTGGGGATCGAGGGGGAGCCCTTCGTCTGGCAGGACTGGAGCGTCGCGGGAGTGCGGCTCGCCGACGGGAGGGAGCTGGCGGCCGAGACGGTCGTCGTCGCCGCGGGCGTCTGGAACAACGAGCTCCTCGACCCCGTGGGGCTGGACGGCCACGTCAAGGCGAAGAAGCGCCAGCTCTTCGTCGTCTCGGTCGAGGGCAAGCCGCGCCTCGAGAGGCTCCTCTTCTCGGGAGGGTTCAACCCCAGCGGGGTCCTCCCCTTCGTGATCCTCCCCAAGGCCGGCCTCATGGTCAAGGCCGTCCGCGAGTCCAGGGAGTTCTGGGTCGGCGCCGAGGACGAGATCAACCGGCCGTTCGTCTCGTTCCCCGAGCACGACCTCGACGGCTACTCCGCCGAGCCGGCCTACTACGAGCAGAACGTCTACCCCGTGCTGCGGGAGTACCTCCCGCAGTTCGACGGCGCGCGGCCGTCCAGGATGTGGGGCGGGCTCTACGGCTACAACACCATCGACAACATGCCCTACGTCTTCGCGGAGCCCGGCCTGGTCGTGGTCGGGGGCGACAGCGGCTCGGGGGTGATGAAGGGGGACTCGCTAGGCAGGATAGTCGACGCGGTCTACAGGGGCGGCGAGCGGGCCGAGGCCGAGCTCTACGACGGGACCCGCTTCAGGGCCTCCAAGCTGGGGTTCAGGTCGAGGGACGTCGAGCGGGAAGAGTGGCTGATCTAGTCCAGGCTCGGCCCGGGTCGGCCCGGCCCGGCGCCATCGACGGCCTCACTTCTCCCGCCACCTCGCCTTGGTGACGGAGACGGTCAGGAAGACCGCGGTGACCGCGACGAGGATCACCCAGGCGGCGTCTATGCTGACCGTAGGCTCCTTCAGGAGCCCCGCCGCGTTCTGCGCGATCTCCGAGGCGTAGGTCGTCGGCGAGAGGTACGCCAGGTACCGCCAGGGGAGCGGGATGAACGTGATCGGGTAGTAGACCGGCGGGATCGTCGAGAAGAGCGTCGAGAGGAGCCGGGTGAACGCGAAGGACTGGACGATGTCCGACGAGATGGTGGCGAGCAGGAACCCGAGGGCGACCGACGTGAGGAACATGAGCCCCATGACCGCGACTATCACCCCGAGCTGGAGGGGGGTGACGCGGATGTAGAAGTAGAAGAGGACCCCGAGTATGGCTATCGCCGGGGACGAGTAGATCAGCTCCGAGATGGTCATCCCCGCGACGTAGACCCCCGCCCTGGTCGGCGAGGCGACCACCATGTCCTGGAGCCGGAAGTCGTTCTTGAGGTGGGAGAGGTCTCCCTGCAGCGCGGTCCCCGACGAGAACATGGTCATGATCAGGCCGCCCTCTATGGCCTCCCCGAAGAGCGACCCGCCGCTCGCGAGCGTGATCAGGACCAGGAACGAGAGCGGCGAGAGGACCGTGT
>JBEKTS010000171.1:0-4751 GCA_049515775.1 Nitrososphaerales archaeon
CGTGGCGTGCCACTTCGGCAACCCCTGGATCCAGGACGTCGGGGAGCTGGTCTACAAGCACCCCAACCTCTACGCCGACCTCTCGGGTCTGATCGTCGGGGGGTCGAGGTACCTCGAGGGGTATGTGGCCTCGCTCGCGGAGCAGCTGACGCGCGCCATCTACTTCGCCGGCGGGGCCGAGAAGGTGATCTTCGGGACCGACTATCCGGTCTCGACACCGGCTCTCGCGCTCGACCTGGTCCGGAGGCTCGGGATCGGCGCCGAGGACAGGGAGATGGTCCTCCGCGGGAACGCGGAGAGGGTGTTCGGGGTCTGACCGCCTCCGACGCCGACGCGACCATAGCCGATGCGCCGAGTGGCGAGAGGGAGCCGCTGGAGCGGGTCCTGGAAGAGAGCTTCACCGGCGTCTACCTGAGGCACGCGAGGAGGACGCTCGGCGAGGTGGAGACCGTGAGGGTCGCAAGGCTGGCGAGCGGAGAGGCGATCGGCCTCACGATGCTCAAGTTACTGAAGGACGACGTCGGCTACGTCTACTACATAGCGGTCGTCCCCGCCTTCCGGGGAAGGGGCATGGGGCGTCGGCTCCTGCTGGACTCGCTGGAGCGCCTGGCGAAGGCGGGCGCGAAGGAGGTCTACGCCACCGTCGGCGAGCACAACGTCGAGTCGACGGCCCTCTTCCTCGGTCGAGGGTTCAAGCGGACCGACCTCGGTCAGGTCTCGAAGAAGTATGGCGCGCTGAGGGCGCTCGCCATGTACCGGAGCATGTGGGTCGTGCCCGGCGAGGTGGTCATGGTGAAGGACGCCCGGACCCTCGGGGACGCCGCGGCCGCCCCTCCTCCTCTCCCCTCTGGCTGACCGGCCTTCCGTCAGGCCTGCCGGCCGCGCGAGGGCTCGGCCGGTTCCCCGAGCCGGAGGTTCCCCTGGACGAACTTGAGGTTGAACCTGAACGCGTCTATCCTCCAGCCGTCGTCGCCCCTCACCAGGTGGATGTCGTAGGTCCCCACGAAGGTGCGGGTGTCGCCGTCGCCGCCCTGGTTGGGGAGGTAGTGGGTGGCGGTGGCGTAGCAGAACCCGTAGGCCTCGGACCCCTCGACCTTCACCAGGAGGTTCCCGACCTGGTGGTGGACGGCGGCCAGGCCCCCGAGCCCCGTCCGCCACTGGTCTACGATCCTCTTGGCCGCGACCCTCGAGGCCTTCTTGCCCGTGAGGGACGCCATGTCGAACAGGACCCTCTGGGCGAAGCAGTCGGTCACCGCGGGCCAGTTCCTCTCGTCGGTGTTCACGAACAGCCGGGTTATGGTGTCGGCGACCTCGAGGCGGTCCGCCACGTCGTCCACCTGGCTCTCCATCTGCCCGCTTCCGCTCGACGTCCAATTAAGGTTGACCGGCCCTCCTCGACCGGATTCCTTCCAAGCCTTCCATGGACGCGCCGCAGACTGGATGGTTCTTGCAGGATCTCAGCCCCTGCGGGGATTTGGGCGAGATTTGGGTGAAATCTCGGCCTAACTATAAAGACCGTAGACGATGGATTTCTGGTCATGTCACTAGCTCTGTCAAGAAGGGACGCCATCAAGGGCGCGATGGCAGCCACCGCGGCTCTCGCCGCGGCCCCGTACATCGGGACACTCTCCGGTGGTGTCCGGGCGAGCCCAGCCCAGAACGCACCGGCGACGGCGGCCGGCGCGTCGGCCGGCACCGGCGCGGCGGCCTCCCGGGACGCGGGCACGACCGTGCTCGTCATCAAGGGGGACACGGTGAGCAGCCACAGCGGGTTCCAGACGATAAACGTCAAGGACGCGGCGCTCGCCTCCAGGCTGAGGAGCGCGGTCCAGGCGAGGTTCGACTAGGATGACCTCCCACAGAGAGGCCCCGGGCATCTCCTCGGACCCGACGGCGGACAACACCGACGTCTACGCTTTCGTCAGCCCGGACAAGCCGTCGACCGTGACCCTCATCACGAACTTCGTGCCCCTCCAGGGCGCGGCGGCGGGGCCCAACTTCTACCGGTTCGATCCCACCGTCCTCTACGAGATCATGATCGACAACAACGGGGACGGCAAGGAGGAGGTCACCTACCAGTTCCAGTTCCAGACGAAGATCGCCGACACGGCCACCTTCCTCTACAACACCGGGCCGATCTCCTACGATGCCACGAAGAACGCCTTCACCAACCTCAACGTCCAGCAGACATACAGCGTGATCAGGATCGCCGGCAACCGTCGGGGCCCAGAGCCCGGCTCCGTCAGGGTCCTGGCGACGGGGCTGCTCGTCCCGCCCCCGAACATCGGACCACGCTCGACCCCCAACTACGACACGGCCATATTCCCGAACACCATCTACACGCTGGCCTCGGGTGAGACGGTCTTCGCCGGCCCGAGGGCCGACGGCTTCTACGTCGACCTGGGCTCCATCTTCGACCTGGGCACCCTCAGACCGTTCGCGAGCGACCATCTGATACCCACCCCTCCCACGACCACCGGCGTCGACGGGACGTCGGGGTTCAACGTCCACTCGATAGCGATTCAGGTCCCTATCACCGAGCTCACGAGCACGGGCAAGGTCCCGACCGGCGTCTCGGACCCGACTGCGACGATAGGCGTCTGGAGCACGGCGAGCCGCCAGACGGTCCGGATCCTAGAGACGGACCAGTGGAACGCACCCATCTCTGAGCTCGCGGGCGCGTGGTACCAGGTCTCGAGGCTGGGGAACCCCTTGATCAACGAGGTGATGATCCCGCTCCTCCAGAAGGACTACTGGAACCAGCAGCCGCCGGTCTACGACTCGCAGTTCCTCGCCTCCTACAACAGCCCGCAGCTGCAGGGCCTCCTCCCCGTCCTCTACCCGGGCGTCTTCCCCAACCTGGCCGCCTACGGCGCGGCCAACAGCACCAGGCCGGACCTCGTCGCGATCCTGCTCACCGGGATCCCATCTGGGCTCATCACGGGCTTCCAGAACTACACCGGCGCGACGCAGGCCGACGAGCTCCGGCTCAACGTGGCCATACCTCCTGCGATCACGACCACCAACCCCGCGGCCACCGCGACCAACAGGCTCGGCCTGCTCGGAGGCGACGCGTCCGGGTTCCCCAACGGCAGGAGGGTCTTCGACAACGTCACGGCCATCGAGCTGCAGGCGATAGCCGGAGCGACCCTCCCGCTGGTCGACAGCAAGTATACGGCCGACGGGGCCGCCTCGCTGCTGACCGACGGCACGACCAACCCCGTCCCCTACCTCGCCACCTTCCCCTACCTGCCGAACCCGTACCAGGGCTACCTCGCCAACACGTCGGAGGCACTTCAGAACTGAGGCCGGTTCCGTCGTGGAGGTCCGCTCGGACCTCCGCGCTCAACCTTCAATAACCCGAACTGGACGGCCCAAAACCATGGCAGATGGCTCAGAGTCAAGCATCGGCCTGTCCGGAGGCGAGAAGGCCAGGATCGCCCTGCTCTACGGGGTGATCCTCGCAGTCACCGCCTTCGGCTTCCTCGCTTCGTTTGCCATAGGGCGGGTGGCCTTCGTCCTGGCCGGACTAGGGCTGGTCTCCTACGTCTTCGGCCTCCGTCACGGCGTCGACGCCGACCACATAGCCGCCATCGATAACACGACGCGAAAACTGCTCAACGAGAAGAAGCGACCACTCACGGTCGGGACCTGGTTCTCCCTGGGCCACTCGACCATAGTCGTCGGACTCATAGTGGCGCTGGTGATGGCCACTCGCTCCATAAGCGCGAGCATACCCGCGCTCCAGTCGGCCGGTGACGTCGTAGGCACGCTGATTTCCGGAGGATTCCTGTGGATCATAGGCCTGGTAAACGTCGTGATAGTCGTCGGCGTGTATAGAATCTTCAGGACGATGAGGGAGGGGAATATGGACCAGGCCGAGCTCGACAGGCTGATGGAGAACCGCGGATTCCTCAACCGCTACTTCCACCCTCTCTTCAAGCTCATCAAGAAGCCCTGGCAGATCTATCCCATCGGCGTCCTGTTCGGGCTGGGGTTCGACACCGCGACCGAGGTGGCCCTGATCGCGATCAGCGTCGGGGTGGGCGTCTCGACCAACGTCCCGATCTACTACATACTGGTGCTGCCGCTCCTGTTCACCTGCGGCATGGTGCTCGTCGATACAACGGACGGCGTCCTCATGATGGTGGCGTACAAGTGGGCGTTCCTCAACCCCCTGAGGAAGGTCTACTACAACCTGACCGTGACGATAATCTCCGTGGCCGTGGCCTGGGTCGTGGGGTCCATCGAGCTCCTCCAGGTGCTATCCACGGAGCTGAACCTCTCGGGATGGTTCTGGATCTGGCTGAACGGACTGGACTTCGAGGCGATAGGGTACGGCATAGTCGGGATCTTCATAGTGTCTTGGCTGGTCTCGATGGCCTATTGGAGGCTCAACAAGTTCGAGGAGAGGTACGGCGGAGCGATCGCGTCGACCACGTCTGCCGGCACCCCTTTGAACCCCCCGGCCTTGGGGGGCGGAGCGCATGGTAAAGAAGGGGGGCCCGGGGATCAGCGGCGGGCTGGCGGGACCGACGATCGACAGGGTCTTCCACCACAGGCCGACGGTCCCGCTCTTCGTCCGGAGCTTCCCCGACGACCTGGAACCGGGGGACCGGGTCTTCCTCTACGCGCGCGGGGGCCCGAGGATAATCGAGGGCGAGGGGATAGCCTCCAGAGTGACCCGCGAGACACTGGAGGAGGTGCGCCGCATCGGGAGCGAGCTCTGCTTCTCGGCGCAGGAGCTCGAC
>JBEKTS010000172.1:0-4727 GCA_049515775.1 Nitrososphaerales archaeon
CGGCGCTCGCGGCCGTCGCGATCTTCTTCGCGTTCCAGAGCGAGGTGAACAACCAGATCGCCGGGAGCGCTTCCCTGATGGCCAAGTACGGGCTCCTGAACGGGCAGACCCTGGAGTTCGCACTCTCCGACCCCCGGGTGATCATCGGCCTCTTCATCGGCAGCCTGCTGCCGTTCTTCTTCTCCAGCTTCCTCATCCAGGCCGTCGGGAGGGCCGCGATCCAGATGGTCAACGAGGTCCGGAGGCAGTTCAAGGAGATACCGGGCATTATGGACGGGACGGGCAAGCCAGACTACGCAAAGTGCGTCGACATCAGCACGACGGCCGCGCTGAGGGAGCTGGCCAAGCCCGCGCTCCTCGCGGTCCTGACCCCGCTCCTGGTCGGTTTCGTGCTCGGACCGCTCGCCCTCGGCGGCCTCCTCATAGGCTCGGTCGTGACGGGCGTCTACCTGGCGTTCATGATGACGAACAGCGGGGCGGCCTGGGACAACGCGAAGAAGTACATCGAGCTCGGCAACCTCGGCGGCAAGAAGACGCCCGTCCACGCCGCGGCGGTCATGGGCGACACGGTCGGCGACCCCTTCAAGGACACCGCCGGGCCGGCGATCAACTCCCTGATCAAGGTCCTGAACACCATCTCGATCGTCTTCATCTCGGCGATGGTGCTCTACGCCCTCTTCGTCTAGGCGAGCCGAGAAGGAACGAAGGACCAAGAGGACGTGAGGGCGGGCGAGAGCCCGCTCAGGAGACCACGTCGCTGAGGCCGCACGAGGGGCACCGGACGACCATCGTCGTCCTCGCCTCGACCTTCTCTTCGCCCATCGTAGCCCCGCAGCAGGGGCAGGCGCGCCTCTGCATCACGCTCGTCGTCTCCCACGCGGCCTCTCGTCAGCCCGGACCTGGACGGTCCCGGCCCTCAGGTCGAGGCGATGCAGTCGATCTCCACGAGTATGTCGTCCTTGACGAACCCCGTGACGACCGTAGTCCGAGTCGGCTTGTGGTCGCCGAAGAAGGCCGAGTAGACCTCGTTCATGTCCTTGAAGTGGGTGCCATCCTTGAGGAAGACGGTGGCCTTCAGCACCTTGCCGGGCGCGCTCCCAGCGGCCTCGAGGACCGCCCCGACGTTCTTGAGCGCCTGCCTCGTCTGCTCCTTGATCCCCCCGGGCACGATCGCGTTGGTGGACGGATCCGTGCCGACCGTTCCGGAGACGAAGACCAGCTTCTCTGAGAGGATCCCCTGAGAGTAGGGACCCATCGGCTTGACCGCCTTTGGTGACTGTATGTACTTCATCGCGCCCCTTTTCCCGACCCGCGGTCTATTATCCTTGTCGAGGACGGTCGACGGGGATCGGCGATTCACAATCTTTAAGATTGGTCTGCCGGCGCGGCGAGGAAGAAGTTGCGAACACCCTCGCGCAAGGTCCTCCTCCTGATGACCGCCGTCCTCGTGGTCCTGGTGGCCTTTGCGCTCTACGACAGCACCTCCGCGCCTCCGGCGAGCAGCGGACCCTGGAACAGAGCCTACCCCTACCCCCTGCAGGCCGGGGGCTCGGCCGGGGTCGTCGGGCAGTCCTGCGTCGAGTCGGCCGGGTACGCCTACTGCATCGGAGGGCAGGACCAGGACGGGGGCCTCACGAGCGCGGTCTACTTCGCCCAGGCGGCCTCCTCGGGCGTCGGCAACTGGACTCTCTCATCCAACTCTTACCCCCTCGCCGTCTTCCACCAGTCCTGCGCGCCCTACTCCGGGTACGTCTACTGCGTCGGGGGCGCGCGCGACCAGGACGGAGACGACGTCGCATCCTCCTACTTCGCGTCTCTCTCACCGGCGGGGGTCGGGAACTGGTCCAAGACCACCTCTTTCCCCATCCCCGTCGACGCGCTCTCTTGCGTCGCCTCGGTCGGCGACCTCTACTGCGTCGGCGGGGAGGCCGAGTCCTCCGGCACCAACGCGACGACCTCGCTCAACGACTCGGTCTGGTACGCCCGCCTCTCCTCCTCGGGCATAGGAGCCTGGTCCAGGGGCTCCGACTACCCCGGCGGCATCTACTTCCCCAGCTGCGCCGAGCTCGCCAGCTTCGTCTACTGCGTCGGCGGGGAGGACTCGCTGCAGACGCCGGAGAACTCAACCTACTACGCCTACCTCACGCCGTCGGGGATGGGCCCGTGGACACCGGGCCCCGCATACCCGATTCCCTCTCTGGCCGTCTCGTGCGGAGGATCCGACTCGTCGCTCTACTGCGTGGGAGGGTTCGAGAGCGGGGGCGCGACGACGGACGCGGTCTACGTCTCGCAGATCTCCTCTTCCAGCACCCTGGGAACCTGGCAGCCCGTCTCGAGCTACCCCGAGGCCGTCCAGACGGACTGCGTGACCAGCGCCGGGTTCCTGTACTGCATAGGGGGATTCGACTCGAGCACCAACGGCCCCACCGGCGACAGCTACTTTGCACTCCTCAACGGCACGGCGGCCACGAGCTCTCAGTCTCCATAGGCCGGCGCCTGACCACGACCGTGGCGGCAGACCCTCTTTCTGGGCGGCCCGCGAGGCCGCCGATCCGCCCTCCTCAGTCGCGCTGCTTCTCTTGCTCCGGATCGATCTTGGAGATGGCGTCGGCCAGGACCGCCGTCGCGGTCTCCCTCTCCTTCGCAAGCTGGGTCTTCTCCTGCATCTCGGCCTCGAGCTCCTTCAGCCTGACGCCTATGGCGTCGATGCGGAGCCACTGCTGCTCGTACAGGCCCGACGCGGTCCCGCCCTCCCTCTCCAGAGAGGCGCGGACCGACTGGAGGTTCAGGGCTTCCTCCTCCAGCGAGGAAGACGCCTTCAGGAGCTCCTCGATCTTCAGCTCGACCGGGGCCGTCGGAGGCCCGGCCCTCCCGGCGAGCCTCGAGAAGAACGAGGCGGACTTCCTCTTCTCCTGGATCTCCGCGAGCACGGCCCTCTGCCCCTCGACGTCCCTGGCCCGCCCGTCCTTCTCGACCTTTATCGCCGCGAGCCTCGACGCTATCCTGTCCCTCTCCCTCTCAAGGCTCGACCTTATCTCGGTCTCCTCCTTCCGTATCGACTCGACCTCCGACTCGATCTTCGAGGTGTCGACTCCCGACGAGAAGCGCTCCGCGACCTCCTTCCGTCGCTCCTGGTACTCGGGGGTCAGCCCGCGGCCCTTCGCCTTCGCCTCGAAGTCGTCCAGCAGGAGGTTCAGGGACCGGAGCCAGTGCGTGAGGTCGTATCCGCCCGGTCCGGGGGTGAACTTCTGCTGCCCGAGGTGCACCAGCCCCTCCAGGGCGCGCGCCTTGGCGACGGCGAGGTCTATCGCGGGCGTCGTCTCCGCTCCCTCCTTTGGGCTCCTCCTCTTGGTGGTGCGGAACTCCCCCTTCTGCTTCTTCGGCTTCTTCGCCGACGTCCCCTTCCCGGGCCTTGCGCCCCGCGGTGCGCTGCTGAAGCTCAAGCTCCGGGACAGGGGCTCTGGCCTAGTCGATTTAAGCATGGATGAATTTTCTAGCGCATGGCGGCGCAGAAGGTAGGAATCGTCGCCGCGGGCCGGGGAGGCTGAGGCTCCGGCCCATCCCGCCCGGAGGGGCTCGGGGCAGACAGACAGACGGACGGACGGTCAGGCGTGCTTCACGGCGGCCGGTGCCCGCAACGATGGCCCGCGGCGAGGCATCCGGGGCCGCCCGCGCCGCGGAGGAGCGGCCGGTCTCCGATTGATTGGAAACGAGGCGGGAGTGGGATTTGAACCCACGTAAATACGCTCTGCAGGCGTACGCGTGACTGCTCCGCCATCCCGCCACGGACGGCGCCCTTCCACAGAGTGGCTAATTATGCATTGAGCGACCTCCAAGAACGCATTTCCTATGTCATCACATAGCTGATAATCTTTATATCGAAACGTCGCCTCGGTCCGTGCGTCGAATGTTGTTTCTGCAGCTCGACGTGCAGCCTCCGACGGCCGCAATATGGTGGTCATTGCTGCGTTACTATCTCTTCCTCGGGACCGCCGCCGGAGTCGTCGTCATGGGTTTCATGTTCTACTGGATCGCAAAGTATCATCACACGCAGGTCAAGGCGGCGCCGAAGTTCCACGAGGAGAGCGGCTGGGGCAACTGGAAGTCGGTCGTGCTCACCCTCCTGGTGACCGGCTCCGTACTCGGCTTCGTGGAGTACCAGACGTTCGCGTCGACGAACCTGATCAACCCGCCGACCAACGCGGACCCTCCGATGACGATCGGCGTCACGGGGCAGCAGTTCGTCTGGACCTTCACCTACCCCAACGGTTACACCTCGTTCAAGAACCTCATCGTCCCCGTAGACCAGATCATCATCCTCAACATCACCTCGGTCGACGTCGACCACTCGCTCAACATCGCCAGCCTGAGCGTGGCCAAGGACGCGATCCCTGGTCAGTACAACTTCCTCTGGTTCAACGCCACGAACATCGGCCTCTTCGTCAACGACATCCGCTGCAAGGAGCTCTGCGGCGTCGGCCACGCGAACATGATCGGGAACCTCTCGGTGCTGGCGCAGCCGGCCTTCAACTCCTGGTACGCGAAGGTGGGCGGCTCGTCGAACACCAGCACCACGAGCACCGGCTCTGTCACGGGCCCGACCCAGACCATCACCATCCCCAGCGGCGCGGGCAGCGGCGCGAACTTCACGCCCGCCTCGATAACGGTCGCCTCGGGCACGACGATCACCTTCGTCGACCAGGACACCCCGACCCACGACGTGGACT
>JBEKTS010000173.1:0-4656 GCA_049515775.1 Nitrososphaerales archaeon
AAAGTCGAAGATGGAAGGCGAGTACAGCTTCCTGAAGAACTTCCCAGGGCTCCTCTCGGTCTACCTCTACATGCGCGGGAACGAGAGGCGGTTCGGGATACAGACGAAGCTCTCGGACCTGATGAAGCTTACCAAGGTGTAGCACCGGCGCGTGCCGATGCGGAGGCGCTCGACAGGACCCTTCGTTCAGGCGGTTCCTGCGCACGCCGCTCGACCTCTCCGGGTGGCTGGCAGCCACCCGGAGCGAGCAGTGGATTCGACCCGGGTACCCGATCGACTCCATCGTCAGGTTGAAGCCCTCGTCACTCCTCGTTCCGGTTCGACACACGGGCGCGGGTCGTCCTCCGAGTCCGGGAGCGCCGGAAGTCTGGCGGTCCGGGCGATCTTGGGGTACCCAGGTATGCTCTACCCCTGGTTCGAGTAGCCTGCGACCATGTCGATGCTCGGGGTCGTGCTGGATCCGGTGACGACGAAGAGGGGAGACGTGATGGACCCGACGACCGTGACCAGGGGAGACGTGATGCCGTTGTTCCACTCCACGAACTTGTAGTTGCCGAAGCTGGAGACGGCCACCTGATACTGGACCCCATCCTTGAGAAGGAACGTGCTCGGCGAGAACGAAGTCGCCACCAGCGTGCCATCCTGCCACACCGACACGCTGAAACCCGTCAGGGGGTTACCGTTCGAGTCTACCGCCGACACGGAGAGGAGCGAGGTGCCCGATGGCGCCGAGGCGTCGGTCACCCTGTAGACGGCGGTGAGCTGGGTGTCGCTCGTGACGGACAGGGTCCTCGTCCTCAACGTCGAACCATCGCTCCAATGGTCAAAGGTGTAGATCCCAAAGTCGGATGCCGTCACCGAGTAGGACTGCGTGTTGTTCAGGCTGAAGGACACGGGCATGTAGCCAGAGGCTATCGCGTTGCGGTTCTGAGTGAGCACCGCAGAGATGCCGTTGAGCGAGTTGCCGTTGGCGTCCACCGCGTCTATTCTGAGGATCGACGAGCTCGACGGGTTGGGATTCAGCCCGAAGGTGAATACGTCCCCGCCGTAGATGCTGACGGGGCCTCGTGTCGATGCGACCAAGGTGGAGTTGGAGAATTGGGTCGCCGAGCTGTAGAGCTCGACGTTTGCGACCTGTGGGAAGCTGTACTGGCCCACAGCGACGTTGGCGGTGCCGGCCACGACCGGCGCGGTTCCCAGGACCGTCCCGGCGGAATCGACGACGGCCGCGCTCAGGGCGTTGGCGGGCGCGTTCGTGATCGTGACGTTCCCGCCCTGGGTGGCGTAGAAGTTCTGGTACCCGCCGTAGATCAGCGCCCCGGTCGAGCTGCTCTCGGATTCAAGGTAGAAGTTGAAGGGCGCTTGCATCCCGAGCTGCAGCGTGCTGCTCTGATAGACGGCGACGTGATTCAGGTAGACCTTGAGGTAGTTCGTTCCGTTCGTCAGGATGGTGCAGTCTTGTGAGAGCTTCTGGTTGAAGTTGCTGACGCCCCACAGTGGGACGATCGACCCATTGGTGGAGTTGGTGGCTTGGTCGTGCACGACCTCCCAGGTCGTCCCCTGGGGCGTCGTCGCCGCGATGCACGCCACGTAGTTCAGCAACTGGTCCGTCGCTTGGACGTACAGCCCCACGCTGTAGTGCCCCGCCAACGAGGCGGAAGGCGCCGTCAGCATGGCATTCACCAGAGTCGCATCCGTCGGGGGACTTGCGGCGTAGTATCCGACCCACTGGCCGGCGACGGGGGAGGCCACGCCTATCTGCAGCTGGTTCGTGGTGACGGAGATCCCGTAGTAGGAGTTGTTCACGTCCGCGCTCCCGCCGTACAGCCAGTAGGATTGATTGGACTGCAACTGTTGCTGCGTTTGGGACGCGCCGAGGGCGTCAGAGGCGACGAGTCCGGATTGCACCTCGGTGATTACCGCGAGCTGCGTCGAGGGCGCGCCGCTGGCGCTTGAGCTCGTCGTGGTGCCGCCCGCGCTCGTAGTGGTGCCGCCCGCGCTCGTAGTGGTGCTCTTCGCAGCACCCCCGTTGTTGCCCAGGAGGTTGGTGTCCAAGACCACAAACAGGCTAGTCATCAGGATCAATGAGATCGTCACCACGGTCGCAAGCCGAACGCTGTTCTTCATTGCAGATAGGACGGCCGTGCGAGATATAGCAGGAATGCGCTCCATGCACCATAACCATCCACCAGTGCAGTCCATCACGAGCACGAGGACATCCATCACCTCCACACTCGAGGGCCCGGACCGGGATGGACCGAGCTCGCGAACTCGATCCATGTCGACGGCGGTCGACGCTCGGGTGGAGTTCGGCATCGCCCCCCGGAGCCGGTGCCATCGGTCTCGAAGGGATGCGGCGTGAACCGGAAGCGCTCGCGAGACGCTGCAAGCCCTCGAAGGGGGGTGGGAGCGACTGCCGGCGACCGGCCCCGCGGGCCTTCGGGCCGACCGACGGCACCGGAGGGGGACGGATCGACGCTGCCGGATTGGGCGGTGACAGGGTTCCGAGACCCTAGGCGACTTTGTGCTGGGCCGTGGGTCGCATGGGTCTGGAGATCACCGCGTCGTTCCGCGGGGCGAACGGCGGAGCGCGGGGTCTCTCCGCGACCAAGAGGGACCGGGAGAGACGACGAAGATGGCGAAGGATGCCAGTGCGAAGGCGCCCGCACTGGACCCTGGGCCCGCTTGGGTCGTGGCCGGCGTTTGAGCCTGCTCGTAGATCGCCACTATCGTCGTAGCGTTCGGACCGAGGGTTATCGCCCGGGTGGCGTCGGTGCTCCCGGTGTCGCTCCAGTGTGAGAAATGATAGGCGCCGAACCCCAGGGTCATCTGGACGGTGTAGGTCTCTCCCGAGATCAGCACGAACGGAAGCAGGCTACCGCCCGTATCGGACCCGGTGTACGGCGTCGCGGCGCCGGGAGGAGTGACCGTGAGCCACAGCCCGGGGGTGTGCTGGATGTAACCCGTGTTGTTGAAGGTCGTCCCGATCTGCGTGCCGTTGGGGAACTCCGCGATGACGTTCAGGGTCGCCGCCTCCGAGGGGAGCACGTACTCGTACTGGGCGTCGTAGCTGGCGGAGGTGGCGCCGGTCGAGTTGAAGGTCACGAGCTCGTACCTGTTGAGGTCGCCGTTCGAGAAGTCTCGGAAGTACAGGTTTCCGGCCCAGTAGGCGACGATCTGATAGTGCAGTCCCGGCTCCAGGTTTCTGAAGGTGACCGGCGAGAAGCCGCTCTCTATAGCGTAGCCGCCGACGCGCAGGTCGATGAGATAGCCTCTAATCGCCGTCCCGTTGATGTTGCTGCTATCGACCGTGATGGTGTACGGGGTCGGAGGGGCCGGTTGAGGGGTGGTCGTGAAGACGGCCGTCAGCGTCGAGCCCGAAGGGGTCGCCGGCGCCGGCATGACCCTCGAAGAGAAGTTGTCCGACCACCGGTTGAAGTAGAGGTTCTTAGAGTCGGACACGGTCACGGTGTAGTTCTGGCCGCTTATCGTCTGGAATGCCACCGGGGTGTAGCCCGTGGCGACGTCTGCGCCGTTCAGAGCCAGCTCGGTGTACACGCCGAACACGAGGGTCCCGTTGGGGTACTGCGAGTCGACCGCTATGTAGGAGGAGTCTGAGCTGGAGTTGCTCGCCGTCATGGAGGTCGAGCCGGAGGCGCTGGCGGTCGTCGAGCTCGAGTCCGCCGTGGTCTCGACCACCGCCGCGGTGGTCATCGACGCGGTGCTACCGACGCTCGTGGTGCTTTCCCTGCTGCTCGTGCTCGTAGCCTGGGCGGCAGACGGGTGGTCCATGAGCTCGAGACCACCGAGAAGCGCGACCGAAGCCGCACCGACGATCAGGATCACGACGATGGTCGTGACAGCCCCGGACATCCCCGGCGACCTGTGCGATAGATGCGCCATGCAAACCATCCTATTCTGACCGACCGTGCGGTATATGACGACCCGAGCTTCCCACTGGGGGATTGCTACTGTGGCTTTCTCTTGGGCACCGATCGGGCGCGGGCGGAGGTCCTCTGGGTGACCCGTTGGACGCCCCTGAGTCGGCGGAGCCATCGCGCTGGGATCGCCTTGTCAGGGCGGAGGTTGTCGGAGTTTCGCAGACTGACGGACGGTCGGTCGACTCCACACGGGCGGATAGCTGTCGGTCTGTCTCGCAGGCATCGGCGGCGGCCCCTAGGAGCGCCGCAACCCATGACCTAGGCGCGAGCCCCTAGCATCGACGCAGCGCAGGATTTGTGGTACCACTTGTCGCCCTTGATGACGTCTCCCTCGTCCAGAAGAACGCTATTCTTGCAAGAATCACAAGTTTGCACGAGGAAGTTCTGGCTTTCCAAGACCTGTGGTGCCATCGGTCGAGCCTGATCGGACTTCTGCATCGGTATCCATCGGCGTCTCGCTCTATCTGGGTTAGTCATGCGGCCACTGGAACAATCCTCCACCCGGCGTCGCGCTGGACCCGGGCCACCGGTCCTCTCCTCTTCTTCCGAGGGCGGGCGTCTTATTTCACGGTGACCGATTTCGCCAGGTTTCGCGGATAGTCAGGGTCCGCTTTTCTCTCGAGCGCCAGGTAGTACGAAAGGAGCTGAAGCGGGACGAGCTCCACGAAGGGGAACAGCTCTTCCGGGACGCTCGGTATCTCGATCCACTGGTCGT
>JBEKTS010000174.1:0-4619 GCA_049515775.1 Nitrososphaerales archaeon
GTCGGCCTCTCGCTGGGGAGCGGCTTGTCGACGAGCATGCAGACACGGAAACGCCCCTCCTTCACCCTTTGCACGCCTGTGACCAGCCCCGTGGTCAGATTATCAACCTTGCAGGTCTCTCGGGAACTCTCTATCCAGGCACGGACCGCGACCCGGAGGCGGCCTGGCCCGAATGCGCCCCGTCTGCGACGGGAAGCTCCCGTCTCAGCGGCCCGGAGACTCCGTCGTGCGGCGACGCATCACGCGGTCTCGAACGGAGGCGGGCAGAGCGGGAAGCCGGGGCGGGGAGGACGGGCTCAGATCGTTCGGTCGCTCAGGACGAGCCTATCCGGTTCACGGGCCGCCGACCAGGGCCTCGCCGATCAGGACCCACTGGCCCGAAGCGCTCAGGGCGAAGTCGACGGCCGCGTTCGCCTGGGTAGACGAGACGATCCTGTACTCGACCGCGCTGTCCGCGTTGCAGCTGTTCGAGAAGCTCTGGATCATGGCGAACCCCGAGCCCGGCGTGGGCGACTCCCCGCACGCGTAGCTCGCGAAGCCCAGTATCATCACGTCGGGATGGCTCGTCGAGAGGGTGCAGGACGGGGAGTTCGAGCTCGAGGTTGCGGTGCACGGCACAGACGGGTTGTTGTCGATGAAGGAACCCGGATTGGCGCCCGAGACGGCGAACGCGATGCAGCCGATCCTCGCGTCTCCGTTGTCGCCGTTGCACGTTATCGTGTCGGCCCCGGAGCCGCTCCACTGCGCCGCCCACACGCTCGTGTAGCTGCCACCTCCGGACGACAGCTCGCTCGCCTCGAGCGTATACACGAGCCCTGCGGTGTCGGTCGGCCTGGCGGTCGTGTGCCCGCTCTGGCTGCTCTCCTGCACGAAGATCGTGTCCGAGGTCGACGACGTGGTGAGCGCGATACTGCACCGGGGGCTGTTGCCGTTCGAGCAGGTACCCGAACCGTCGAGCTTGAGATCGGTCTGCGAAGGAGCGAACGCGTAGAGCCCGTTCGTGGCCCCGAAGGACGTGGGGACGAAGACGTAGCCCTCCGCCACCGTCACCCCGCCGTTGATGCTCGCCGGGAGGGACTGGGAGTACAAGAGGCTCCCAGAGTCGGAGACCGCGTAGAAGTTGCCGTCGAGATCGCCGAAGAGGACGGCGCCAGGAATGACCGCGACAGACCCGATCAGCCGACCCGGAGTGACGAAGTCCCACTGGACCGTGCCGCTCGAAGGAGTCAGGGCGCCCACTTCGCCGCCGTTGTTGTAGGCAGAGGGGATGAAGATCTCTGGGTTGTTGCTGCCCAGGTAGATGTAGCCGGCGAGTCCGAGTATGCCCAGGTCGCTCCCTCCGGTGCCGATCTGCGGGCTCTCCAGGAGGTTCCCGTTGGCCCGGTTGAAGATGTAGTACTTGCCGTCCTTGTTCCCGATGCCGACCGCATTGTAGGTCGTGCTCCCTATGGTCACCGAGAACAGGTTCGGAGTGGAGATGAAGTCCAGGTCGCCTCCGGGTCCGGTCGAGGTGTAGACCGGCGTGGCCCAGTTCAGGGCCCCGGTCATCGCGTTGAGGGACACCACGCAATACCCGTAGAGTATGCTGGCTCCGCTCCCCGTGCCGTAGGGATTCCCGGTGCCGAAGTAGATCGAGTTGGTGGCCGGGTCCACGACGACCGAACCCGTGACGCCGTCCCCGCCGGCGCTGCCGATCGCGGCGTTGAAGGTCCAGACTACCGCGCCCGAGTTGGCGTTCAGCGCGAACAGCTCTCCGATCCACGAGGCGTTGCTCTCGTCCCCGCTCGACGACACTCCCACGTACAAGAGACCATCGTAGAGCGTCGGGGAGGACCAGATTGCGTTCATGGTTGTCTTGAGGGTCGTGCTCCAGACGATCGCTCCGGTCGCCTGGGAGAGGGCGAAGACCACCGTCGTGTTGGCGGGTCCCATCCCGACGTAGACCATCCCGTTCGCTACGAGCAGCGACGACGAGATAGAATAGCCGAGGTTCACCTCCCAGTTGAGGTGGCCCGTGGTGACGCTCGCTGAGTAGACGTTCCCTCCCCAATCCGCGAAGTAGACGTTCCCGCCGACGACGACGGGAGTCGAGGTGATCGAGTACGGCGTCGTGATCGACCACTGTGGCGACAAACTGGCCACGTTCGCCGCGGTTACCGTAGAGTTGGCCTGGTACCTCGAATCCTGGTTGTTCAGGGTGAACGAAGGCCAATCGCCCCCGTTGGAGCTCGAGCCGACCGTCAGGGACGCCGCTCCGGCGCTCCCGGTATGGGCCGAGTCTCCACCGTAGGTCCCGGTTATGGTGGCAGAGCCGGCGGTCGAAGGCGCGGTGTAGGCGATCTGGCACGAGCTCGACGACGAGCTGATGGTCGAAAGCGTGCAGGCCGACGAGCCACCGAAGCTCCCGCCCGCTCCTCCGTCGCTCCAGGTCACCTGGCCGGTGGGGGTCGTCGGGGAGCCGCTGGAGTCGGTCACGGTGGCGGTGAACGTGATCATCCCCCCCGCAGCGACGGAGGCGGGGTTGGGCGTGACGCTCGTGGTGGTCGAGTGAAGGGAGACGCCAGCGCCGGGTTGTATCGCGTCGGTAATGACCCCAAAGTCGCTCCCCTGGGAGGTCCCGAAGGAAAGGGTCGCCGCCGAGATAGGGGCGGAGGTTCTCTCGTACTGCGCGTAGGCGTTCTGCTCCGGCGGGAACGTCTGGATAAGCGTGAAGCCGGCACCAGCGGACTGCCTGGTGTATCCCGTGTCTCCTCCGAACTGGAAGACGAAGTCGGGGCCGTTGGTGGAGACCCCGGTGTTGCAAGGGTCGCCGCCGGGGCAGTTGATGTTGGCCTGTGTTCGCGGCAGGGAAACGTTCGGATCGAACGGGCTCGCGGTGTTCGCACCGGAGACCCCGAATGCGATGACCCCGTACCAGGTCTCGCCGCTGATCGTCGAGGTGACCGAGATGACGTCGTCCGTCAGAGCCGATGGAGCGATTGCGTACCACTCCTGGAGGAACTGATTCCCGCCTATCGGCACCTGGCCGGTCCTGGGCTGGAACGATAGCCCGAGGCCGTCTCTCACGGAGAACGACCCTCCCGAAGGCCAGCAATCGCAACCGACTATCAACACGTCGGAGGGGTGGGTCGTCGTCAGGGACACGGAGCAGGAGGTCACGTATCCGCACCCGTTCTCGGCGCTCCCGTCCAGCGACGGAGGCACGCCCGAGGTCGTTGTTGTCGAGGTCGTCGTCGAGGAGGAGGTGGTTGTTGAGCTCGTCGTTGAGGTGGTCGATGTAGTGGACGAGGTCGTTGAGGTGCTCGAAGAGGTGGAGGACGTGGAAGAGGTGGTCGAAGAGGAGCTGGTCGTGGATCCCGATGCCGGCACTATCGCGTCGGTGATCACCCCGAAGTCGCTCCCCTGGGAGTTCCCGAAGGAGAGGGTGGCCGCCGAGAGCGGGCCGGAGGTCACCTCGTACTGAGCGTACGAGTTCTGGCCCAGCGTGTTCGACTGGATCAGTGTGAACCCCGAGCCGGCCGACTGGGGGTTGTAGCCCGTCTCGCCCCCGAACTGGAAGAGCAAGTCGGGCCCGTTCGTGGAGACCCCGGTGTTGCACGGGGCGTTGCCTGGACAGGCGATGTTGGCCTGGGCCCTCGGCAGGGATGGGTTGGCGTCGAAGGGGCTCGCCGTGTTGGCCCCGGAGACGGCGAACGCGATGATCCCATACCAGGTCTCGCCGGAGGCAGAGGTCTTCACGGAGATGCCGTCCGCAGCGAGCGCGGACGGCGCAATGGCGTACCACTCCTGGAGGAACTGATTCCCGCCGATGTTCAGCTGTGCGGTCCGGGGATGGAAGGTCAGCCCCGCCGTGTCCGTCACGCTGAACGACCCGCTGACCGGGAAGCAGTCGCACGCCACGACTATGACGTCGGAGGCCTGGCTGGTCGTGAGCAAGACCGAACAAGAGCCGACGTATCCGCAGCCCCCGTCGGCCTTCCCGTCGACCGCGATGGTGGGAGAACCGCTGGTCGTCTTTGAGGATATCACGAGGACTCCGGACACGAAGAGCATCACCACGAAGAGAGGGGCCCACCCTCTTGAAACTCTACGCTTCAATAAGGCGCCGAACTACGGCCGTCGGAGTACTTATTACTTATGTTCTCAATATAGGGGTGACTCCGCCCAGTTTGGACGGGACCACGCCCCTATCCCTCTCCTAAGACGGACGCAGGGTCGTCCAGGCAACTACAGGTCCGGAAGCGCTCGCGTGCGTCACTGGGCGACCTCGCGGACGGCGGGTGTGGGGGGACGGATCTGAAGCGGTCCACGAAACTCTCAGTCGATGGCGGTGAGCGACTATTGGCCCATAGATGGCCCGCGCCGCTTTCTTCCACTCAGCGAGCCTCCTCGACCTGAGAGGGACGGAGAGATGGGCGCGGGACGCCGCTCGCCATCTGTCTCCGTGCCGGGGATAGGGATGCGCGTCGTCGATCTCCAGGCTGACATCGATCCCAGGTGTACATCAGCCGGGGGCAGCGCGAGCACGAGGTTAGCTGTGCTCTCCATGGGATGGCTCGGAGGGTGTCTCGCTTCCTGAACCTCTCGAACAACCGGCTTCTGAGGTCGCTGGCCCCGTT
>JBEKTS010000175.1:0-4569 GCA_049515775.1 Nitrososphaerales archaeon
TCGAGCCAGGCCTTGTTCTGGTTCGCCATGGTGCCCCACGCCTGGCAGACGTCCATCGGGGTCGCGCCGAAAGAGAGGTTGTACAGGTGCTCCGCCCCGCCGATCGGGTCGGTCGGATAGACGCACAGGCCGCCCGAGATGTGCGTGTTGCCCCCGCCGCCGGAGATCTGGTCTGAGGGCTGGGTCCCGTTGGTGATGCCGAGCTGTGCGAGGCTGGGCGTCTTCTCTATCACGAGGACGTTGGCGCCGGCGTCGAACGCGGTGATCGCGCTGACCGCTCCGGCTCCTCCGTAGCCCACGACCAGGACGTCGCAGGACATGCCCCAGTTCGTGGGCACCGGGATCGGTCCGCCCCTCTTCCCTATGGTGGCCCTGCTGGGCTGGCTAGCGCCCAGAACAGAGGCCGCGGCGGGCACCGCACCAACGCTTGGGACGAGGGCCGAGGCTCCAGCTACAACGCCCAACGCCGCCGCGCCCGCAGCAGCGGTCCCTACAAACTGTCGTCTGGAAAGCCGCCCGTCCGCAATAGCGTCTGCCATTTAATTCAATAGCGAGAGAGCTTTGGAGCCTACTTAAAGGGCGGATACGAATCCCACTCCTGGGACGCAGCCCCCGATTCTCGCGGCCACCAGGCTGTCGGCCGCTAAGGGCCGCCGCGTCCGACAATGGTCAAATGAAAAGAAGGACGCTTCTGGCCTGGTCCTGATGCGCACCCTGCTCAGTCCCACGATCGTCGTCTTCTTCGTCCCGACCGTCCAGGACAAGGCGGCGCCTCCCGGTACCAGACCACGAATGCGCAGGGCGACCGGGCGGGGACCGGGACCCCGCGTCCGACTACGGTTCCGCCGGGTCGTTGTCGTCCTGTTCCTGGGGCTATGTGGCCCTCTCTCGGAACAGGGCCCCTACGCGCGGACCCGGTCGCAACTCACCGCCGAAGGCGCGTTCTCCGCGGCGCCGCGATGGACCGCGACCCAGCCTCTGGGCGCCGGCGGGTGACTCGATGGCATGGGTCGCAGACGCCGGGAGAGTCCGTCATTGCGATCCCGTGCAAGGTATGATAAGCGCAATGATTATATGCACGCATATTGATTCCGTCTGACGGTAAGCATGTGGGAATACCAAAACACCATCGAAGGAGAAGCGAACATAAGCGCCCTATGGGGCCTGTACAGCGACGTGACGACGTGGCCCAAGTGGGACAAAGGGATCGAGTGGATAAGGCTCGACGGCGAATTCGAGGAGGGGGCATCTGGGACGATCAAGCCCTTGGGGCAGGACCCTCTGCCGTTTCGCCTGACGCAGGTCACGGCCGGCAGCGGCTTCTCCGATGAGACCGAGGTCCCGGGAGCGGGGGTGACGATAGGGTTCACGCACACCCTGGAATCGGTCGGCGACGGCAGGTGCAGGATCACCCACCGCGTCTCCATCTTCGGGCCCGCGGCAGATTCTCTGGCCCCCGAGATCGGCCCCGGGATGACCAGCGGGATCCCCGAGACCATGCGGTCGCTGTTGAGAATGGCGCATCGGACGGTAGGCTGAGGGACGCTCGCCCGATCGCGCAGGCGTTGTGGTTGGCCGACTCGGACGATTTCCCATCGAGGTTCGAGAAGCCCGAGGACAGCCCGGGTTTCCTTCTGTGGCTGGTCACGAACAGCTGGCAGCGGAGGATCCGCCGCGCCCTGAAGGAGATCGGGCTGACCCACGTCCAGTTCGTGCTGCTGGCCGTGACCGACTGGCTGGGTGGGGCCCACCTGGCGACGACCCAGGTCAACGTCGCCAGGTTCGCGCACACCGACGCGATGATGACCTCTCAGGTCGTGCGGACGCTACAAGGCAAGGGACTGATGACCATAGAGGCGGACCCCTCCGACACGAGGGCGCACCTGCTGGAAGTAACCCCATCCGGGAGGAGGCTGCTCGGGAAGGCGCTCGTGTTGGTGGAGGATGCCGACGGGAAGTTCTTTGGTCCGCTCTCGGGAGATTCGGCCCACTTTGTCGAGATGCTCAACCTGCTGATCGAGTCGGACAGGCTCCGGGGGGAGCCGGACCCCTAGCGGAGGGATGCCGTCGAGGCTTTCCGGAGGAGCGGTTTCACCGTGCGGTGCACCGAACGGCGTCCCGCGACGGCCATAGGCCTCACTTCTTTCTGGGCTTTGGGACCAGCCCCGGGAACGACTTTGGTTTCTTCTGCTTGACCTTCCTCGCGGGCATCGCCGGGTCGCCTCCATCGACCGGTGGCTCCCCTTGCACCCAAGCACGCCCGGTCAGGCCGGATATTCTGGGGAGCCTGCGCGGCAGCGCCCTCAATCTCCCGATGGGTGGGATTCGGTCCGCATCGCCTGAGATCGCTGCGCGGCAGCCCGTGGGGTCGGGGCGCTCAGGGATGCTCGCCGGAGACGCCGCACCAACTGAGAATCATCTCGGCGTACACCTTGCAGCAGTCTATGACGTCCCGGACGGGGACGTACTCGTCGTCGCCGTGCGCGCCGTTCGTGAGGTCGCCCGGGCCGAAGATCAGGCCCGGGATGCCCTGCTCCTTCAGCCAGGCCACCTCACCGACCGCCGTCCAGGCGCTCCATTCGGGTCTCCTGCCGAGCGCTGCGGAGTACGCCTTGCCGATCGTCTTGACCGCCGGGTGAGATAGCGGCACGTTGTACGGCTCCCAGTTGTCCGGCGTCGCGGTCGGGGTCTCGAACAGCGGAGGGTGCTTCCGTAGCCAGTCGTCCTTCATAGAGACCTCGTTCACGAAGTCTTTCACCTCCTTTACGGCGTCGGCAACGGTCTCGTCGGGGCTCACCCAGACCAGGAAGGACATCTCGCACTTCTCTGGTATCCTCCCCACGTACTCGCCTCCCTTGATCACGCTCACGGTGATGTTGGAGGCTCCTCGAGGCATGTACTTGGGCCTCTTCCGTTTGATCCACGTCTTCTCGAGACCCTGGAGCGCGGCGACGATCTTCATCCCCTTCTCGATGGCGTTCACTCCCGCATAGTCTACCGGAGGAGGACTGGCGAGGTCCCGGTACTTCATGCTCGTGTGCCCTCCCTTCCCGGTCACGGTGATCTTGAAGCACATGAGGCCGACGCCGAGCGGGCAGATCTGCATCTGGGTGGCCTCTGCGTTGATCAGGAAATCGGCCCGGTAGCCTCTTCCGGGAAGGGTGTCGACCCCTATCCGGTGCTGGCCCGACTCCTCTCCGATCGTGAGAGTGTCGAAGACGGTGCCTTCGAGCTCGATGCCCGTCTCGGCGACCAGCCGGGTGGCCCAGAGGAACGCAGCGTTCCCGCCCTTCATGTCGACAGCCCCTCGTCCGAATACCCGCCCCTTCTTCACCTCGCCGCCGAAGGGAGCGACGGTCCAGTTCGACAAGGTGTACTTCTCGACCGGGACGGTGTCCGAGTGCCCGTTGAACATGAGAGACCGGCCGCCGCCGCTCCCCTTCAGGGTCGCCGCGATGTTGGGTCGCCCCCGTTCGAGCTCCCAGACGTCCACCTTGTCGAAGACGCCCCATGAGTTCAGCTGGCTCCTCAGCCACTCCTGGCACGTCCGTTCCTCGCCCGACTCCTCGAGCATCGGGTTGACGGACCTGCGCCGGATATACTCGCTCAGAAAACCGATGATCTCGTCGCGCCTCGAGTCGATGGCACGACTGACGCGCTTGCTGGCCGACTCCATCGCTCGACCCGAGGGCGCCGGATTATAATACGTCATTCCTTCCTCCGCCCGGGCCCGGAGCGCGTGCGGTTCACGTGGCGTGCGCCGGATTTCATTCGATGCGGGTTCGGATCTAGGGGCGGGGGCTGCCCGCGGCTCTTCCACGAGCCCCGGCGAGGCCCACCGCCGCCAGGAGGATCGCCACGTTCGCCGCGAGCAATCCAACGTAATCCAGCGAGACGGACGAGGAGCTACTAGTCGAGGAGGTCGTGGTCGAAGAGGAGGTCGTGGCTGACGTGGCAAAGATGGGTGTGGTGGACGAAGAGGTCGCGGTGGTCAGGGCTGGCGTGGTCGAAGAGGAGGTCGTGGCTGACGTGGCAAAGATGGGCGTGGTGGACGAAGAGGTCGCGGTGCCGATCGCGCCGGCCGGGTCAGAGACCACGGAGACCGTGCTGGACCCGTGGTTGGCGACGAACATCTCCCCCTTCCCAGAGTCATAGGCGATGCCGTATGGCGCGGCCCCCACGGTCACAGTCCCGACGATGGAGTTGCTCGCGTCGGAGATCACGGAGACCGTGTTGGACCCGGAATTGGCCACGAACAGGTTCCCATTGGAATCGTAGGCTATGCCGTACGGGCTTCCCGACACGCCCGGTATCGTCGTCACCATCGAGCCGGTGCTGGCCGAGAACACGCCCACGTCACCGGGCGTCTGGGTGGTGACGAAGACCTCCCCCGTGGCGGAGTCGTAGGCCTCATCCGTCGAGTCCCCCACCCCCGCAAGGGTCACGGTCCCGACTATCGCGTCGTTGCTGTCCGAGATTACGGTTATCCTGGTGGAGCCGTTGGAAACGTCGTCGTCGGTCACGAAGATCTCGCCCTTTGCGGGGTAGTAGGCGACGGAGAAGGGATAG
>JBEKTS010000176.1:0-4424 GCA_049515775.1 Nitrososphaerales archaeon
GCAGGGAACATCACTGCTCTCTACCAGATATCGATCCCAGCCAGCCTGTCGGCGGGCATGTACACCCTCACCCTGTACGCCCAGGGTAGCCAGATGCAGCCCATCCTCGTACAGGTGACCGGAGGGTCGTCCACGACCTCCTCTACTCACACCACCTCTTCCTCGCACACCACTTCCACAACCACCACCTCTTCCTCGCACACCACCACATCCTCTACCACCACGACGTCCTCTACCACCATTCCTACCACATCCTCTACCACCACCACATCCTCTACCACCATTCCTACCACATCCTCTACCACCACCTCTTCCTCGCACACCACTTCCACGACCTCTAGCATCATCACCACCACAACTTCGACCACTCCCGCCGGAGTAACATCGACAGTTACGACCACCGTCACCGGGCCCATGACCACCGTCACCGGGCCAACCCAGACCGTCACCGGACCAGTGACCACAGTCTCTGGACCAACCCAGACCGTCACCGGACCAACGACCACCGTGTCGGGACCAGTGACCACCAACACCCAGACGGTAACCTCCACGACGACCGTGACCAACTCTTCGGTGCCTGGATGGGCCTACGGAGGAATGGCGGCCCTACTCGTCGCCGGACTCGCAGTGGGTTACGTCATCAAGAGACCACCGACAAGCAAGCCATAAGCGTGATTCGCCAGGTAAGGGTCCCTCTCTTTTTTGGGACCTTCTACCACGGCATCGGACTCCTGAGGTTCTCTCCGATACAGCTCCATCCAACCAACCAGCGGGATGCCTCTGCGCACCGGGATCGGGCGACGCCTGCGGGATGAATCCGAGGCCGACGATCCAGGACCGTCGATCAGAGATGCCTGAGGAAGCCGCCCGACGGCGTCGGGACGCGCAGGCTACTGGAACTCTATGACGACGGACCGGTCGCCGAGCGTCACCTTGGGGAAGCGCTCGATGAGCGAGAACGCCGCGCTGACCAGGCTCCCGATGAAGAGCGAGCCCTTTGTGCCTAGGTCGTGGTTCAGGACCAGCACCCGCTTGCCGTTCGACTCTGACTCGCTGTAGCGGGCGTAGCCGCTGAACTCCGCGAACATGAAGAGGGTCTCCAGGATGGTCTCCTGAGTGAGCGCGCCGCTCCTCGCCAGGGTGATGGTCCTCACGTTCTCCACCCCCGCCGAGAAGCCGATCTCCCTGAGGGTCTGGTCGGCCGAGGACTCGACCAGCCGCTTGAAGGTGGACTTGGCGATCCGCATGTAGCCGATCTTCGCCAGGTAGACGCTGTCGTCGACGTGGACGTCGAGCATCTGGTTCACGAGGGTGTTCAGGCTGGTGTCCTGCTTCTTCGCCTCGGCCTGAAGCGACTGGTATACTCTCTCGCTGACTCGGAAGGTCGCCGTCACGGTCTTCTTCGGTTGTTGGTCATGTTCTTGCATGAACACGAGCTCCTACCCCGGTCGTCGAAAGCCTGCACGATGACACCCTCCCTTCCACCTGTGCGGTCGCGCGGCGCTCCGGGTATTAAGCTCCGCATACGTTTCTCAGTATTGGAATTCGTAGAACGGCCCGGGCCGGTGCGACCGACGCCACATGGCTGCGGGCGCTCGGGCGCGCCGCGCACGCTTCGCACGGCAGGAGGCGGGTCGAGGGGCCCGTCAGCGTGCCTGGCTAGCCTGGCTTGGGGGCGCCGGCGGCCCGTCCCCCGCGGCCACCGACGCGGAGGTGGAGTACGGGCTCCGCCGAACCACGAAGAAGAGGTTGAAGGCCAGGAGAAGGGCCGCGCCGATCCACACCAGCCCGATCCCGGGGATGGTCTGGACCGAGATGCCCACATCGGTGGGCGCCGCGGACGTCCCGTTCTGGAAGACCCTGGAGGTCGCCTGGTCTACGCTGACCGTCGCGTTGGCCACGACGTAGACGTCCTGGTTCCAGGACGAGAGGACGGAGGGCAGTGCGAAGAACTCGTCGAGCACCGGGAAGTACTCCAGGGTCGTCTCCGACGTCCCCTGCTGGCCGCTGATGGAGTAGGTCACGCGGGTGTCGATCGTCTGTGACACGATGCCGTGGCCCGGCATGTCGACGGTGCCCTGGCCGGGCGAGATCGAGATGCCCAAGACGGTGAGGGTCGTCCCCCCGACGGTGACGCTCTCTCCCACCGCGAGGTCCCGGCTCACGGTCGTGCGCGACGAGTCGCTCACGAAGACGCCGAGGAGCATCAGCGCGATCCCGAGGACCGTGAGGTACCTGACCGTCGAGCCCCAGGGCATGCCGGCCCCGCGGCCACCCCCACGCCGCCCCCCGGTCGCGAGAGTGCCAGCGACCCCGAGGACCCCGCCGACGGCGAGCGCCAGAAGGAACGGGAGCCCGACCGCTAGGTAGGGGCTCGCGGTCACCGCCCCGGAGAACCAGAGCGCGGCTCCGGCGACCAGGAGGACCGGTGCCAACACCACAGCGTGCTTCAACGAGGGTCTCCTGCTGGCGGACTCGACCGTCAGCAGCGTCGCGAACGCGAGGACGAACGGGAAGCTCACGTAGTTGTGGATCAGCGGGTTAGGAGCGAACATCACCCCAAAGTCGCCCGCGAAGACCTCGAGGAGCAGGAGGACCGTGTTCGCGAGCGCGAGCAGGATGAGGCACCAGAACTCCAGCAGGTAGAAATCGCCCTTGGGGAGCGCCACGGACGGCGCCGCCGACGACGACCCGGACGCCCGCGACCGCAGGAGGGTCGCGACCGAGAAGAAGACCGGGAAGAGGCAGAGCAGGATGAAGGGGATGCCCGTGGCGAGGTCTCCGTAGGAGTGGAGGGAGACGACGGCGGAGCCCCTGGCGACGTAGGATATCAGGAGCAGGGCCGACGTCGCGAACGTGAGGCCGAAGAGCTCGGCGTTCAGGTTGGCCCGACGCCTGGCGAAGAGCACAGCAGAGAGCGCGAGCCAGGGGATTAGGGCGGAGGTCTCGATGGGGTCCCACGACCAGTAGCCTCCCCAGCCGAGGGTCTGGTAGGCCCACGCCCCGCCGAGGGCGATGCCCAGGCCGAGGAGGATCCAGGACCCGGTGAGGAGCCTCGCATCGCCGAGGCGGGGCCCGCTCTTCGAGAGGCGGGCCGTCAAGACGCTGCAGTATGCGAAGAGGACCGCGACATAGGCGGCGAAGACCGAGGGCGGATGGATGAGCGCCCAGTACGACTGGAGGGACGGGGTGAGGCCCAGGCCGTTGGCGGGCACCGGCGAGAGCTGCCCGAACGGGTCGACCATCACGACGGCTACGAGGAAGTAGAAGATCAGGAAGGAGACGATGAGGCTCGTCGTGCGCGCATCGTCGCGCCTCCGTAGCGAGAGCACCTCGTGGGCCAGCAGCCCGGCCCCCATCATGACGACCAGCAGGAGGAGCGAGCCGCCCGCGCTGGTCCAGGAGGCCGAGAGCTTGTACAGGATGGGCATCCCGCTGGAGCTGCTCTGGTATACCGCATCGAACGAGAAGTCGTCGGAGAGGAACGCGTAGACGTATACCGCCAGGAGGACGAGCACCGGGAGCAGGGAGACCGAGAGCACGTAGCGCGCTGGCCTGACCCTCCTGGCGAGGAGGAGCCCCAGCCCCAAAAGGTACAGCGCTATGGCCAGGTAGATGGTCGCGTTCTCCCAGAGCATCGGTCTCGACTTCCCCGTTTTCTCTCCCGGGTGCCATTATAAGGGTGGAGACCAATGTCAAGGATGAGAATCAAGGGGTGGGCGGAGCGAACGATCCGCCTCGACGGCGGGTCGATCCTTCGAGCGGGGTGCCGGCCCCGCGACGCGACGCGACGCGGCGCGCGCCTCCCTCTCCGCAGGCAACGCCGTCGAGGCGGCGACCAAACATCCTCATATACCATCGAGAATCTGACGGGAACTCGGGCCCGTAGCCTAGTACGGATTAGGGCGTCAGCCTCCGAAGCTGAAGAGCCATCTCAGAGACCGTGGGTTCGAATCCCATCGGGCCCGCTTCCAATTTAGGTTCAGAACCTATTTCAGTACTCTCCATAGGATGAGTACGCAGGCGAGGTGTACGAGGGCGAGGAACATCTTGGGTATCCTCTCGTGCCTGACCGCTATCTTTCTGCAGTTCTCGAGCCATCCGAAGAATCTCTCGACGTTGTACCTGATCGAGTGGTACGTCCGTCTGTCGAGGACCCGAGGTCTTCCGGGTCTCTTCTTCGTCTTGTTGGGAGGGTCCGGTGTCTGCGATCTGATCTGCTTCGGATCGAGGTAGAACCCGTTCAGGGGCGTCGCGTATTTCGTGTCGGCGTAGACGGTCTTCGGCTTCTTCCTCTGTCTCCTCCCGGTCTCCATCGGGATCGACTGCAGGAGCGAGATGAGCTTTGTCCCCTCGTGGATGTTCGCGGCTGAGATCGTGACCGCGACGGGGGGAACCCTCCGTTACTGCTGCATGCATCCTTG
>JBEKTS010000177.1:0-4417 GCA_049515775.1 Nitrososphaerales archaeon
GGGGCGCATATGAGTTTTTGGAGCCCGCCCGGGAGGACCGCGGCCGAAGAACGCTTAAGTAAAAAATCCGCTCCCGTGGGCGCCCGTTGTCGGAATTCAAGCGCCTCTTCACCCCGATCGAGGTCGGCCCCCTGGTCCTCAGGAACCGGATCTACATGACGCCCCACGCGACGATGTTCACCTCGGACGCCCGGGACAACCTCCCCGGCGAGACCATCGCCAGGTACCTCGCCGAGAGGGCGAAGGGGGGAGCGGCGCTCGTCGAGGTCTCGATGGCCATAGTCGGCCAGGAGGTGGGGCAGACCTCCCCGGACACGGACGCGCACTTCAGCCCGCTCGCCGGCGGGCACCCCATGACGCTGACGGGGCGCTGGCCCCTCAGGGCGAACGACCCCGGCATCGTCGATGGGTACTCGAGGCTGGCTAGGGCGGTCCACGAGCACGGGGCCAGGTGCTTCATCGAGCTCGCCTCGGGCGGGACGAACGTCGGGAACGAGAAGGGGGTCTCGCGCTTCCCGTGGCCCTCGCACCCGCTCCACGTCCTCCCCTTCACGCCGATGGAGCTGACCGACGAGGAGATCGAGGCTCAGGTCGAGGCCTACGGCGCGGCCGCGGCCCTGGTGAAGCGGTCGGGGCTCGACGGGGTCGACATCCACGGGACGCACGGGGCCATAGTCTCCGAGTTCCTCTCGGCCGTGATGAACAGGAGGAAGGACAGGTGGGGCGGGTCGCTGGAGAACAGGATGAGGTTCCTCGAGGAGGTGATCAAGAGGATCAGGGAGCGCGTCGGGACCGAGATCGCCGTCGGGATGCGGCTCATGGGCGAGGAGCGGTTCGAGGGCGGCAACGGGCCCGCCGAGGCCGCGGAGATGGTCAGGCGGCTCGACGGGAAGCTCGACTGGGTGACGGCCGACCAGGGCTACTCGCCGCAGCAGGAGGACTGGCAGGCGGTCCCCATGTACGTCGAGAGCGGCTACAACCTCAGGATAACCGGCCCGGTCAAGGAGGCCGCGAAGAAGACGAAGGTGGGGGTCGTCGGGAAGTACGTCGACCCCGTCTACGCCGAGCACCTCCTGGCGACGGGCCAGGCCGACATGGTCGCCATGACCAGGGCGCTGATCGCCGACCCCGAGCTCCCCAACAAGGCGCTCGAGGGACGGACGAACGAGATACGCCCGTGCATAGGCGTGCTCCAGGACTGCTGGGGGAGGATGATAAGGGGCCTACCCATCTCCTGCACGGTGAACCCCGCGGCGGGGAGGGAGAAGGAGTGGGGGGTCGGCGCGACCCCCCCGCCGGGGCGAGCCAAGAAGGTCCTCATCGTGGGAGGGGGCCCGGCGGGGCTGGAGACGGCCCGCGTCGCCGCCGAGAGGGGGCACAAGCCGGTGATCTACGAGAGGTCGAGGAGCCTGGGCGGCCAGCTCCTCACGGCCGCCCGGCTTCCGGGCAGGGAGAACCTCCGGGCGATAGTGCAGTGGCAGATCGAGCGCATCTCCGAGATGGGGGTCGAGGTGAGGTTCGGCATGGACGTCTCGGACGACCCCGACCTGGTCGGCTTCGTGCTGGAGGAGGAGAAGCCGGACGCGGTCGTGATCGCGACGGGGTCGTCGCCCATCAGGACCGGGTTCCAGCCCTACACGATGCACGAGGTGAGCGGGTGGGACCAGCCCGTCGTCTCGACCGACCTCGACCTCTGGCAGGGCAGGGTCAAGGCCGGCGCCAGGGTGATCATAGCGGACACGCTGAGCTTCGTCGAGGCGCCCGGCCTGGGGGAGCACCTCGCCCGTCAGGGCAGCGACGTCGAGGTCGTCACGCCCCTCGCCAACATCGCCATGGAGGCGAACCTCTACAACCACTGGGAGCACATGCTCCCCCGGGTCTTCGCCTCGGGGGTCAGGATATCGCCCTTCACCTGGGTGAGGAGGGTGGAGGGGAACCGGGTGACCCTCTACAACGTCCACACGCCGCGCAAGGAGCGGGTCGAGGAGGTCGACAACCTGGTGCTCATCACCGGGAGCGTCCAGAACGACTCCCTGCGAGACGCCTTCGCCCGTCGCGTCGAGACCCACGTCATCGGCGACGCGAGGATCGGCGGTGCGAGGCTCGGCAACGCCATGTACGACGCAGGGAAGCTCGCGAGAGAGCTCTGAGCGGATGGCCTCCCCCGGTAAGGGGGGAGAAAAACAGAGAGGGGTAGGGAGGGGGCGGCCCCGGGCCGCCTACCCGAACGTCACCGTGTTGAAGATGGGCTCCGTCGATTCGCCGGTCCAGACCGGGTCGACGTAGAAGCTGTTCACGACGCCCGTCTTCCAGACCAGCGAGCCTCCGTAGGGCAGCCACAGGCTGAAGGTCCCCAGCCACGCATAAGGCGCCTGGTCGTAGATGACCTTCTGGGCCGCCGCGCAGAGCGACTGGATCTCCGTGATGTTGGCGGTGCTGGTGAACGCGTTCACGCAGGCCTGGACCGTCGGGTTGGAGTATCCTGGCCAGTTGCCCCACAGCGAGGAGTTGCTCACGAACGTCACCCAGTAGTCCGCCGGGGTGAGCGTCGCCGGGCCCCAGCCGAAGCCGGAGTTGACAAAGGCGAGCTGCCCGATCTGGGCGGCGTTCGCGACGTTGGTGGCGTACGTCCCGTAGGGCGTGTAGTACTCGGACGTCGACTGGACCTGGATGTTCACGGTGATCCCGATCTGGGCCAGGTCCGACTTGACCACGGCCGCGGCGCTCGAGCAGTCCTGGCAGCCAGACTGGATGTCCAGGTCGAACGACGGGAAGTTGGCCGTGCTGATGCTGGCGTTGGCCAGTATCTGCTTCGCCTCCGCTATGTTGTACTGGTAGCCGGAGTAGTTGCCCAGGTCATAGAACTGGCTCCACGCCGGGTACTCGGGCCCGACGTAGGGCTTCAGCTCGCCCTGGTAGGCGGTGTCCGAGAGCTGGGTGTAGTTGATCGCGTGCACTATGGCCTGCCTCACCGCGGTGATGTTGGTCGGGTAGATGTTCGGGTTGAGCCCGATGAGGGCGACCTCGCCGTTCCACGGAGGCTGCGTCAGGTACTGATACGCGGAGTTGTTGACGACCGACGACCAGTCGCTCGCCTGGATCTCTGCGATCTGCGCGGCGCCGGTGCTCAGGTCGGTGTACCTCGAGATGTCGTCGGACTTGACCTGGACGATCACGTTGACCGCGTGTCCGGGGTCCAGGAGCGGCTGTTCCTTGATCTGGCTCGCCGTGAGCGACTTGCCCCAGTAGGACGAGCTCTGCGTGAACGAGACGTAGGCGTTGTCCGACTCTCCGGTCACGACGTAGGGACCGGTGCCCGGTATGGGGGCGAGGTTGAAGTTCTGGTTGAAGGTCGTCGGGGTCCCGAAGCCGCCGTTCTGGAGAAGGTAGTTGACGTCGTACATCAGGCCGTCGTAGACTACGAGCGCGCCCGGGAACCAGAGGAACGGGCTCTGGAGGTGGAAGACTATCTGGCTCGAGTTGGTGATGTATATCGGCCAGTTCTGGTTCTCCATCATCGTGATCACCTGGGAGGTCGGGTTGTTGAGCCCGCTCGAGGTCAGCGTCGCTATGGTCGATGGGCCGAAGTTGACGCTGGACATGTTGAAGAAGTCATAGGACTCCATCCAGGTCGAGCTGTTCGCGGACAGGTAGTAGAACCCGTACATCTCGGCCCACACGTTGTAGGCGTTGAACGAGTCGCCGTTCGAGAACTTGATCCCCTGCCTCAGGTTGAAGGTGTAGGTCCTCCCGTCGGGGGAGACCGTCCAGTTGGCGGCGAGCCCAGGGAGGTACTGGATGTTCCCGTTCCCGTACTCAGCGGTCTCGTTGGCGAAGACCAGCGGCTGGTAGACCGTGTAGGTCAGCCAGTTCGGCCAGGGAAGCTCGGAGAGCGCGTAGAGCTGGTTCAGGTTGTCGATCGGCCACGAGGAGGCGTCGATGGTGAGCGTCTGGACCTCGGACTGCGAGGCGGTCGTGACTATCGACGAACCGGTGGTCGTCGTGCCCGTCGACTGGGACGACGAGGACGATGAGGTGGTGCTGGTGGTGCTCGACTTGAGGCTCGAGTAGAACACCAGCCCTCCCACCGCCGCTATCACGATTATCACAACGACAACGATGCTTGCTGTACGGGTTATTGCTGTAGATCGCCGTCTGAACAAGTGTCGGTCCGATGTATCATGCAGGATATATAAAGTTTCTGTGAATTGTTCAGGCATTTTGTGTTTCTCGTGTCAAACGATCCGTGCAGGGCCGGAATCGTCTCGACGGAGCTCGAGCAGGAGATCGGCGCGCGTCATCTGGCCTCGCCGCAGGTCCATCGCGTTCAGCTCGAGACTCGCGGGCCGCCCGGGCGGGGGCCGGACTGTCCGGGCTAGGTCGGGGTCGAGCGTGGGGTTGTCCGAGCCCGGGGCTG
>JBEKTS010000178.1:0-4409 GCA_049515775.1 Nitrososphaerales archaeon
GAGGGCGCTGCCGCAAGGGGGTCGTCACGAGCGGCGAGCAGACGAGCGAGACAGAAGACGATGCACCCTCGAGGTCAGTGCGTGAGCAGGAGGCGGTGCGAGATGAAAACGACGAGGTTTGCAAATTCGGAGAGTCATAGGAGGGCGTACGTCCCCCCCAGCTCTACCTCCACGACCCCGAAAGGAGTCGCTCGGGGGTGGGTGGAACGCGGGTATTATAAGGATTTTCGTGCCCGTTTATATGTACGGGGAAGGTTCCCAGGGCCGATCGCCGGCCCGAAGCCTCGAGGTCGAGGAAGAGGGATCGTTTCGGCCCGCGGTTGCACCCGCCGGAGGCTATCGATGCGGTCCTCGACCCTTTTTGGCGAAGACTGGCCCCGTCCGCAGAGTCGATGGCAGCCCAATTGCGCGCCTTCGAAGGGAGTTCTGCAACAATTCACCGCAAGCCAGATAAACATGCGAGAAGTAGTAGGTGTTTACGCTTCTAGCACCGTGAACATTCCAAGAAATATATGGCATACTGAAAATTCTAAATAGCCACTGGCATAGGTCATGGGGCCAGTGGATTGGTGTTTTCGGTGGTAGCATTACAAGAAAAGGAACGCCGGAAGGTGCAAATCTCCGGAAAGTCCTCGTGCATGGTGGCCCTCCCCAAAAAATGGGTGAAGGAGATGGGCCTCCAGCAGGGCTCCGAGATCGTCATCACCAGGCCGAGCCTCGCCTCGCTGCTGATAACCGCCGACGTCACGGAGCCGGTCAGCGAGAAGCAGGAGGCGATCATCGAGGTGACCGAGAAGGACAGCCCCGACGTCCTCTTCCGCAAGATAGTCTCCCTCTACATCCTGGGGTACAACCAGATCAGCATCAGGGGGAACAACGGTTTCCTCAGCTCGGCGAAGCGGGACGCCATCAAGGAGCTCGTCAGGAGGCACCTCATCGGGACGGAGGGGGTCGCCGACTCGAAGGACAAGATCACCATCCACGTCCTCCTGGGGTACTCGGAGCTCAGCGTCGACAACGCGCTCAAGAAGATGCTGCTCATCACGACCTCGATGCACCGGGACGCCGTCGTGGCGCTCCAGAACAACGACGTGGGCCTCGCCGAGGGGGTCATCCAGCGGGAGGACGAGGTGGGGAGGTTCGGGCTCTACGTCATCCGGCAGCTCAACGTCTCGATAAACCAGGGCATCTTCAAGGAGGCGATCCTCGAGCCCAGGGACCTGCTCGGCTACACCCAGGTGGCGAGGACGATGGAGAGGATCGCGGCCCACGCCGGGAGGATAGCCAAGGTCGTCGTCGGGCGTGAGAAGCCTCTCTCGAAGCAGCTCGCCGGCGAGATCGGCGGCAGGAGCGAGGTCTCGGCCGGCCTCGTCGAGGAGGCGCTCCTCTCGCTCTTCAAGAGGGACCACGCGGGGGCCGACGCCGTCGTCGAGAAGGCCAAACGGTTCATGGAGATGGACGACGACATGGTCCGCTCTCTCGACGAGAAGGACAGCGACTCGTACTACGTCATCCACGTCCTCGTCGACTCCCAGAAGCGGATCGCCGAGTACTCCAGGGACATCGCGGAGGTCGTGCTCGACCTCACCATCGAGAGGGTCGTGAGGAAGGAGGCCCCCGTCTACGCCAAAGCGGCCTGACGGACGGACGGACCGACGGACCGACGGACCGACCTAGACCGGGTCAGACCCGCATCGGGCTGATGAGCCTGAGCAGCCCCTGCTTGGTGTCGGAGACGAACCTCTCCTCCCGGAAGTGCGAGAGGAGGTGGGGGCGCCCGTGGAACTCGACGTCGACCTCGACGTCGACCCGTTCGTGCCCTACCGTGACCCGGTGGGTCCCGGTCAGCGCGCCCTCCGTGTAGTAGATTAGGAGCGTCCGGTCGGCCTGGTCGACGGTGATGAGCGCGGTGCTCTCCCCGCCGAAGGAGAAACGGACCAGCGCTCTGGACCGGCCGGCGTCGCTTCCCTGGAGCTGGACGGAGATTATCGCCGGCCAGTAGGCGGATATGGCCTCGAGGTTCGAGACGCGGGACCAGATCGCCCCCTCGGAGCCGTTCAGGGCTATGCCGTCCTTGAATCGCACGGCGGCCCTGGCGCCCCGGAGAGGTCATAGAGGTTCTCAGGGTTTTTCCCGTAACCGCACCGTCGGAAGTCGTCGGCCCCGTCCGGCCATCGGCCGGTCCGTCAGTCAGTCGGTCCCGCGCCGCCCGGGGTCCCCATCCCGCCCCTGCGGCTACTTTCCGAGGGCGGAGGCGACCAGCCGCGGTATCTCGGACGGCGTCATGGCCACGGTGACCCCGGCGTCCCGGAAGGCCGCGATCTTCGACTCGGCCGTCCCGTAGGCGCCGTAGATTATCGCCCCCGCGTGCCCCATCCGCTTCTCCCTGGGGGCGGACCTCCCGGCGACGTAGGCGAAGACCGGCTTGGGATACCTGGTCCGGGCTATGTGGGCGGCGAGCTGCTCCTCGGCGTCGCCGCCTATCTCCCCGACGGCGACGACCGCGCGGACCTGGTCCCAGTCCCGGACCCGCTCGAAGTGCTCGATCATCGTCGAGCCGTTGATGGGGTCCCCTCCGACCCCCAGCGCGACCGCCTGCCCGATCCCGCTCGTCGAGAGCTGGTTCGCTATCTCGTACATGAGCGTCCCGGACCGGGAGAAGAGCGCGACGCTTCCGGGCCTGAAGGAGGTCGCAGGCATTATCCCGAGCTTGAGGAGGCGGGACGGGACGATGAGCCCCGGCGTGTTCGGGCCTACGACCGTGGCCCCGAGCGACCGCGCCAGCTCCACGAGCTTCAGCTCGTCCCGGATCGGCACGTGCTCGGTGATCACGACGACGAGCTTGATGCCCGCCGTCATCGCCTCCTCGGCCGCCTGGTAGAGGCCGGGGGCGGGGACGAAGAGGACCGAGGCGCGGGCGCCGGTCTTCTCAACCGCTTCCGAGACCCGGTCGTAGACCTTCACGCCCATCACCCTCTCGCCCGCCTTCCCCGGGGTCACCCCGGCCGCGACGTTGGTTCCGTACTGGAGCATGAGCGTCGTGTGGAGGCTCCCGTAGCGCCCGGTTATCCCCTGGACGATCACCGGGGCGCCCATGGTCGGCAGGTCGACCGGGGTCGCGGTGGTGGCCAAGGCGCTCACGCACCCCCTCCCCCTACGGCAAGGACAGCGGCGGCGACCGCCTCCTGGGCCGACGCGAAGAGGCGCACCGGCGTCCCCTCGAGCATCGACCGGGCCTGGGCCTCCTCGGCCCCGCTTATCCTGGCGAAGACCGGGGGCATCCCTCCCTCGGCGACGACGTTCCTGAGCCCCGCCGCCACGTCGGTCGTCCTCGTTATCCCCCCGAAGATGTTGACGAGGACCCTCTTCACGTTCGGCAGCCTCCTCACGAGCCTCAGGGCCGCCTCCACCCGCTCCCTCTGGGAGCCGCCGCCGAGGTCGAGGAAGCAGGCGGCCGCCCCGCCCGCGTCGGCCACCAGGTCCAGGGTCGAGAGGACCAGCCCGGCCCCGTTCCCCACGACCGCCAGGTCCCCCTCGAGCCTGACGAAGGCGAAGCCCTGCTTCGCCGCCTCCCCCTCGAGCGGGTCCTCGGGCGCGAGCTGCGAGAACTCCGGGTGCCTGAAGAGCGCGTTGTCGTCGAGGATGACCTTCGAGTCGAGCGCGACGAGCGAACCGTCCAGGGTCAGGGCGAGCGGGTTGACCTCCACGAGCTCGCACTCCTCCTCCCGGGAGAGCCTCTCGAGGCTCGTCAGCACCCGGAGGAACGGCGCCAGGAGGTCGCCCTGGACGTTCATGCGGAACGCCACGGACCGGGCCTGCGCATCCTGGAGCCCGGAGACCGGCACGGGCTCGAAGACCTTCCCCTCCATCGACTCGACGTCGACGCCGCCCACCCTCGCGCCGATGACGACGAAGCACCTCTTCCCCCTGTCGAGCGCCACGGAGAGGTACATCTCCTCGAGCCTGGCCGTGGCCCTCTCGACGAGCAGCCCGCTCGGCCGCTCCCCGGCGATGGAGAGCCCGAGGATCCGGGCCGCCTCCTTCCTCGCCTCCTCCTTCGAACCGACGACCGCGACGCCCCCGGCCTTGCCCCTCCCGCCGGCGAGGACCTGCGCCTTGACGACGGCGGGGAGGCCGACAGCGGCGAGCGCCCCGTCGAGCTCGCCGAGGCCGCGGACCAGCGCCGAGGCTGGGACCTGGATGCCGTACTTCCTGAAGAGCTCCTTCCCCTGGTACTCGAAGAGCCGCACGCCCAGGGCACACGACGCGGGCCGCAAAAAACCTAACCTAGGGGAGAGCGGGGAGGAGGGGGGGCCGGGACCGGGGCGGCGAGCGCCGCGCCGGCCGAGGACGGCCGCGCCGGTGCGCCCTGTGGCCAGGCCGGGCCGGACGGGACGACCGGTCCACTA
>JBEKTS010000179.1:0-4403 GCA_049515775.1 Nitrososphaerales archaeon
TTGGAGAGCCAGAAGACGTTGCCGTCCGGGTCGTCGAACAGAGATATCTCTCCCCCCTCGGTCTTGGTGTAGTCCTGCGAGAAGGTCACGCCCTTCTTCTTGAGGTCGGCGACGGTCTTCTTCAGATCCTCGGCGTAGAGCCCGATCCCCGTGTTCCCCGGCTCCAGCTCCCCCTCGCAGAGGTGCAGCCTCCATGTCACGCCCCTCGGCCAGACGGTGACCCAGTGGTCCTCGACCTTGGCGTTGAAGCCCAGCTTCTCCTTGTACCACCTGGCGGACTTCTCCGCGTCCGAGACCATCACGGCCACGCTCATGTACTTCGAGACCATGCGGAGGCAGCGGAAACGACTCCCTTTTCCGTCTTTCTCTCCCCCGCCGCGCCGGACCGGCCGCCGACGAGCCCCCTTCACGTCGCTAAACCTTATCTCATGGAACAGACCGCTCCCCTCAAGGCGACGAAGAGAGGATGGCACCGGTCTGGACGATCATGGTCATCGGCCCCCCGACGTCAGGGAAGAGCTCCCTGTCCCGGCGCCTCCTCGAGAGCTTGAAGGACTCGGTCCGGATCAACCCCGACGAGGTCCGGTCGATGCTCTTCAACGACCTGGCCCCGAAGCACGACGAGGACCTGGTCTACAAGGCGCTCAGCAGCCTGCGCGACAACTCGCTCGCCTACGGCCACTCGGTCATCATAGACGCCACCGCCCCCCGGCACCTCACGAGGGAGTACCTGCTTAGCGGGTCCAACCGCTCCAGGCACCTGATCGTCGTCATGGACGTCGACCGGTCGATCCTGGAGGAGAGGGCGCGGAGGACGGACAAGCTGATGTACCTCAGGGCGTTCGAGGAGGTCTGGCAGGAGCCGCACCACACCCTGCCCCTCTTCAAGTTCAGGAACGACAACGTGGAGCAGTTCGAGACGAGCTTCTACCTGCTGATGGAGTACATCAACCACGAGTACGCAGAGCACAGCAGCATCCTCGGGAGCCTCTTCCGCAGGGGGCGGCGCGACGACCAGCTTCCGGACCAGGGCGAGGTCGGCCCATCGCCGTCGCCGCTGGCCAGGGCGAGGGAGCAGCAGCAGCGAAGGCCGGCCCCGCCTCCCCCGACCGCCTCCTCCCGGGACGACTAGAGCGTCGCGCTGGCGACCATGAGCACCGTCACGACCATCAGGAGGACAAGCCCCGCCATCGAGCCCTTTCGGAGCCTCTCGGAGGCGGCCAGGAGCTCGGGGGGCGGCGGACCGGGCGCCTTGAGCAGGGCGCCGCTCATCCCCGCTATCCTGCTCGCCGTCGGGAGGATGACCCCGAAGGCCAGGCCCACGACCGCTAGGGCGAGCAGGGCCCCGGCCGAGACGTAGAGCCCGAACGGCGTCGACGGGGAGAGGACCGAGTAGTCGCCGTCCGCGATGACCAGGACGGTCGCCACACCGAAGACCACGGTCACGACCGCGAACATCCTGATGTAGCGGATGTACCTGGGCAGGACCGTCGCGAGGAACTCGAGCCTGGCCTGAGCCGAGAGCCTCGGGAGCGCGGGCCCCAGGACGATGGCGAAGACCAGTGCAGCCCCGAGCCAGCCGATGGCGCCGAAGACGTGGGCCCAGAGGACCACCGTGTTCAGTATCAAGGCATGCCACCGGGACGCTCCCCGGTTAATATCCTCTGGCGTCCGAACGCGGCGGCGACCTCCCTCGCGTCCACGACGGTGAGCGCGACGATCGTCAGCAGCGGTATGAGCGCGTAGTAGTAGAGCGGCGTCGTCAGCCCGGTCGAGAGGAGCATCGTCACGAAGCCCGAGCCGACGCCCGGGTAGAGGAGCGCGGCGTTGGTCGCCAGGGAGACCGCCGCGAGCGAGAGGAACGCCGGTCGCAGGCGGGCCCTGTTGTAGGTCGCGAAGAGGGGCAGCGCCAGGAGGGTGAACCTCGGGTCGAAGGCCGAGAGGGCGAGTACCCCGCCCGAGGCGGCGGGCCGCCCGGCCTTCCCCAGGTAGAGCCCCAGGAGGACCAGGAACGTCTCGAGCACCTTCGACTGTCCCTCCGCCCACTGCCAGTAGTAGCTGGCCGAGAGGGACCAGTGCGGGAGCGGCGAGGGCTGCAGCAGCGCTATCACGGCGACGACGACCGTGGCCGCGAGCCCCTTCTCGCCGACGAGCCTGTACACGAGCAGGGCGACCAGGGGGAGGAGGAGGAACTGGAAGACGTCGAAGGCGGTGAGGGCCTGCTGGTATCCGACCGAGAGCAGGGGAGCGACCATGAAGAGGAAGGAGGGGAGATACTTGTAGCTCTCGGGCTGCGGCCCGACTATCGCCGGGCCTCCGTCGGAGACCGCGCCGGGCGTGTAGACGTTCGACGGGTCGTTGAACAGCCTCCAGGCTCCGACGTAGAACGCGGAGAAGTCCTTGGCGAGGGTGCGGTCGGAGCAGCAGCCGGAGTCGGCGACCTTCGTCTCAGGATACGCGTCGACGAACGTCACAAGGTTCAGGAGGATGAGGCCCGCCATGACGGCGGCGAGGATGAGGATGCGCCGCCCGCCGGCGGTCGTCTTATTCGCCTTCGTCGCCATCATCACGACCAGGAGACCGGGGCCTCCCACCCCCCCTCCCGAGAGGCGGCCGCGGGGCGGGCTCGGCTCCGCGACGGGACGCCAGGAGGATGCGGGTGGGACCGCGGGCTCAGCCGGCCTTCAGCCCCAGCGACCGGAGGAACTTCCTGTACCTCGCCGGGGGCATGAGGAAGCTCGGGAGCACCAGGTGGGCCAGCACCTCGGCGTCGGACGTCCCGAGCGCCCTCGCCTCCGCGACCATCTCGGAGTACGCCCTGAGGACACCTGGGTTGCTCGTGAATAGGTCGCCGCCATCGGAAGAGGAGGACGAAGGCGCGTCCCCTCCCTCCTCCTCCTCCTCCTTCTTTCTCCCCCTCCCGCCTCTATCCTCCCCTCCTCCTTTCCCGAGCGCCTGGAGCATGTTCAGGGCGAGGAACGCGTCGAGATAGACGGAGCGCAGCGGCGCCTTGCCGAAGTAGTCGCACGCGACCACAAGGTGACCGTCGCCCTCGTCCGGGTAGATCCCCGGAAAGGGGCTGTCGATGAACTCCACCCTGAGGCCGGCGAGGACCCCCTCGGTCGACTCCCCGAAGAGCTTCCTGACCGCCGGGGCCTTCTCGAACCCCTGGAAGTAGTCGGTGAACGGGTACGTCTCGGCCGTCGTCTCGCGCTTTATCTTCACCGGGAACCTCTCGACCCGCTTGGCAGGCGCCCCCTCCCCCTTCGCCGTCCTCAGGTTCATCTGCTTCAGGAAGCTGCGCCACACCCTGGGCGGGGCCTCGCCCATCTTCAGGTACTCGGTGATCTCCGCCGGCGTCATCCCGATCCGCTCGGCCTCCCTCACCGTGTGCGCGTAGGCGGGAATCTCGATCGGGCTGGCATAGTAGAGCGTCCTGTCCTCCATGAACTTCATGAACTCGTCGTGGAAGAACTTCTCGTCTCTCATCCTCTGGTTCACGTGAAAGAGCTCGTGGACGATGTCCAGGTAGAGCGTCCTGGTGGGGCTGGTCCTGAGGTGGTACGTCCCGACCGCGATGTTCCCGTCGACGTCCCTTATGCCCATGTACATCCCCCTGTTCGGGATGAACCCGACGCGAAGCTTCCCGAGCACCTCGTCGGTCCGGTCGCCGAAGACCGCGCGGACCGCTCCGACTCGCTCGAACCCCTGGAAGTACTCGGTGAATGGCCGCAGCGGCGGCCTCGGGGCGTTCCTGTTGAGCCTTACCTGGATGCGGGGTCTCCTTCCGCTCGACTGGTTCACGGCTGAGGGCGCGTGGGCGGGAGGTCTATTAAGCCTGACTGGCCGGAGACGGCCTCGTCCGTACTCCGCCCATCGATCCATCGCTCGCCTCCCTCTAGCCGGGCGCGGGGCTCAGGCGCCCATCGCCCCCTCCTCCGATACACCCTCGACCAGACCCACGCGTTCATCGCGACCCCCACCGCGAGGGCCAGGAGGAGGAGATACTCCAGGGTGGTCTCGCCGGGGCTGCCCCCTCCGCCGAACTGGAGCGTGAGCTGAACCGAGTTCCCTCCCTGCGCCCCGCCTCCCGCCGAGAAGCTCGAGGCCGCGTCGCGGCCCTCGTACACGCCCCCGACCGAGAAGTCGCCGGGCGGGACGTAGAAGACCGCCTCCCCTCCGGCCGAGCTGGTCTCGACCGCCACGGTCCCGTTCGCGTCCCCGAGCGTCACGACACCGCCCGAGACGGGCGCGCCTCCGGAGACGGTCCTCACGACGACCCGGTCGGCCGAGACGTTCACCCGGGTCACGGAGAAGGGCTGCTCGACCTGCACCTCCTGCTGCGCGCCCTGGACCGTCCCGACCGAGACCTGCAGCGGGTAGTGGTCTGCGACCAGGTATGC
>JBEKTS010000180.1:0-4375 GCA_049515775.1 Nitrososphaerales archaeon
GGAAGTACTCCTTCCAGCCCATGGTGTGGGAGGGGTCGGCACCGACGAGGCGGTAGATGGCGTTCTCTACGGGGTTCAGGATCCGGTCGAGGCGCCCCGGGGCGCGGGCGTAGATCCTAACGACGTAGGGGGCGAGGGCCCATCCGGCGAGTATCGCCGAGCCCAGTATTGCTACTACGAGTAGAGCTTGATACGCATCTATCAACTATTCCAAGGTCCAGATGGTCTATGGTGGTCACCAGTAGATCGTTGCCGTCGGGAAGCTACTGCTGACGCTGTACCAGCTTGACCTTGGGTGCTGCGTCTTCGGACCGGGGGCCCTTGTGGGTCATCAGGACGACCGAGCTGACCGTGCTCTTGACGCCCTTGATCTTCATGATCCTGTTCTTCAAGACCTCCCTGAACTCCTCGATGTCTGCGGCCGAGAGCAGGGTCACGATGTCGAACTCGCCCGTGACCTCGTAGAGCTCCTCGAGGTTGTCGAGCTTCTTGAGCGAGTCTACGACGTCATCCATCTCGGCCGATTCGACGAATATGTCCACGAATGCTAGTAATCGAGGCAAACCATTTCTCCGGAGTTCGACCATCGTCGAATATCGTCTTATAAGAGTTGCGACGATTCTCAGAGCCGACAGGGGCGGGCTGGAGGCGATACGGGTATCTCAGGTTCGCCGCGAGTTCCCGGGATATTTCGGGGCTAGTTCCGGAATCTCTGCAAGAATCTGCGCCCGAATCGGCCTAATCCTGCCGCAGGGCCAGGACGACGCAGACGGCGGTCATGAGGTAGTTGAGGGCGTACATGCTGACGCAGACCGGGCAGATGGCGTGGATCACCCCCAGCTCCAGGTACCAGAGGTAGAGGGTGAAGAGGTTCCCGACCATGAGGACGGGGACCATGACGACGCCGTTGATCCCGCCCTTCTTGCGGACGAACCAGATGCCGAGGCCGAGCATCAGGGGGAACCATATGAGGCCGTAGACGAAGAGCGAGAGGCCCCCGTGCGGCGGGAAGGTGGTGTAGCCGCTGTCGAAGACGTTCTTGCAGGAGAGGATGTTGTTGATGTTGCAGAGGTTCGTCCCGGGCCCGGAGTAGTTGGTGACCTCGTCGTAGCCGTGGTAGATCGCGTCCGGGATGCCTACCGCAGCGATGATCAGGAAGGCTTTGTTGAGCTTGTCCATCGGGGTTCTTCCCGTACCTGCGAGGCGAGGGTGAGGCTCTGCGCGCCCGCCGCCGCTCCCCCGCTGGTGTACGCCAGGGTGATCGTGGCGTAGGACTGGGTGCAGACGCTCGTCGGGAGGCCGCCGTCGACGTTGCAGATGGCGGTGATGAGCGTGCTCGCAGCGCCGTCGAGCTGCTGGGCGGTCGTGCTCCCGGTGTTGTCGAGCTGGGAGGCTATGGCGGTCCAGTTCCCTCCGGAGAGGCTGATGGAGGACTGGGCGCCGCAGGAGACGGCGTAGGTGTTGTCGATGTCCACGAACGGTATCCCGCCGTTGGTGCCCGTGCTGGGGCAGGTGTCATAGAGGGTGACGAGGTTGGTCTGGGCCGCGGTCAGGGTCACCACCTGGTTGCCCGACCGGTCGAACTCCTCGACGGGGACGAAGGTGATGTAGTTGCTCGAGTAGGTGAACCCGGTGCCGTTGGAGAACGTGAATGTCGGGGTGTTGCTGTTGACGTCGGTTGAGGACGAGACCATGTACTGGAGCCCGCTGAAGTTCCCGAAGTGGGAGAGCGCTATCAGGAGGGACCACCGCTCGACCGCGCAGTAGGGGCAGTAGTCGCCGCCCAGGTAGAAGACCTCGGGCTTGCCCCCCGAGGTGAGGGTCTGCCCGGTTATCTTGTTCGGCGGGATGACGCCGGAGGGGACCCCGATCGTGTTGAGCGTCTGGTCGGAGACGCCCTTGAGCGCCGAGACGACCGAGTCCGAGACCGGCTTGCCGATGTAGCTGCAGTTGGGGCAGTTGTTCGCGGACTGGACGATGAACGCCAGGATGACGACCGCGGCGATTATCACCACGACGATGGAGATGGTAACTATCCGTCTGTTCCTCTTCTTAGCGTTGATGGAGGCGCGCCTACCCATCCCGATTCAGCCTGCCGGAGGCTCAGGGGTAGATAAAGACACGCGGCTTAGAACCCCCACAGGTCCGCGAAGCTGTCCGCCGCCACGGCCAGGAGGTTCCTCTCGAAGAAAGCCAGGGCGTCCCTGACCCTCGTCGGGTCCCTCACATGGTAGAGCGCCCCCCCGCCCAGCACCGCCGACCGGTCCACGAGGTCGGTCTTGCACAGGGCCTCGACGTGCTCGCTCACGGTCGAGCGTGGCAGACCCGTGGCGTCGGAGATCGAGCCGTTGGCGAGGGGGCCGCGGTCGACCAGCGCCCGGAGGACCTGCCTGGTCGTCCCGTTGTGGAGGACCGAGTAGAGCCCCATCGACCGCGCGTCGAAGCCCACCGGGAAGAGCCGGAAGTACCCGCCCTCCTTGGCGCAGACGACCTCGCCGTCCCTCTCGAGGTTGTAGACGTGGTAGCGGGTCGTGTTGAAGGAGGCGTCGAGGAGTCGCTGGAGCTCCCTGAGGTGTATGCCGGGGAGCATCGAGACGAGCTCCTTGGCCCTCAGCCTGTTGGGGTTGAGGGAGTTCAGCTCCGGTTCAACCCCCTGGCTGGGATGATGAGCGCTATGGCGAAGCTCACCATCATCAGGAGCTCGAGGAAGTGGACGAGGTGCAGGTCGAGGTAGGGGATGATTATCAGGAACCCCCCGGTGTAGAGCTCCTGGTAGAAGGTCACGCCCTGGTCCAAGCAGAGGAGCCCGAACGCGAGCATTAGAAAGAGGTAGCGGTCGCCCCTCCTCCTGGCGAAGGCGCCGACCGAGACCGCGAACAGGCCGACCGAGAAGAGGACCAGCAGCAGGTGGAGCAGGTCGTTGGGGTCGGAGGTCGCCGGCGAGAAGAGCAGCGTCATCGTTCCCGGGTTATAACGTATGTTCTATCCCCGATTTAAGAGTCTCGGGCTTTCGCCGTTTGAGCCACAGGCGCCCGCGGCGGGCCTAGGGGGAGGCCACGCGCAGCTCGCCGTACTGCATGTAGATGTGGATGGGGCAGGGGATCGAGCAGTAGATCAGGAAGTTCCCGGCCTTGTTCGCCACGAAGGCGGGGACGTGGAGGACCTCTCCGGGCTGCACGGTCACGATCGAGCCCTGGTAGTAGGTCGAGATCTGGAACCCGTGGGCGTAGTTCGCCGTGTTGCAGACGGTGATGTTCACGGTGGACCCCTCGGTCACGTTGAGGACCGGCCACGAGCCCTTCCCGTAGTAGAGCTCGCTGTCGTTGTAGCCCAGGTCGCTCGCGACTATCAGGAACCCGCCCGGAGGCTTGACGCAGCCCGAAGGGAGCGTCGTGCCGGAGGAGGAGGAGGCCGACCGGTCGAGGCTCAGCGCGTAGAACGGGAGGGTGACCGCGACGGCCGCCACGATGACGATCGCGATGATCAGAACCAGCCTTCGCGTCGAGGCCATGCTCTCCCCGGCTCCTCACGAGTGCAGGAGCGCTGCCAGATATAAGCAGGTGAACCCGAGCATCAGCATCCCGCCCACCCTCAGCGCCTCGTAGCGGTCCCCCACGGGTCCATCGAAGAGGGGCCTGGCGAGGCGCAGCGCGGCGTAGATCGAGGTCCCGAGCCCGAGGGCGAAGACGTAGGTGAAGTCCGCGTCGGGGAAGGCCTGGACGATGTAGTAGGCGCTGCCACCGCCGATGATCCCGGGGAGGGTGAAGACGAGCGCCAGGATGACCATGTCCCTCAGGCGACCGCCCGGGTCCCTGGCGTGGTCTCTGGCGTAGATCCAGTAGGCCACGCCCACCATCATGGGCTCGAGCGCCTTGTGCAGGACGAACGCAGCCCCGGCGGTGACGCCTCCGAACGCCGCGACGAGGTCTCCGCCGGGCGTCGAGACCGCGGTCGCGCCGATGGCGGCGCCCTCGCCGAACCCGTGAATCCCGACCGCCAGCGCCACGAGGAGCGGGATCCCGAAGCCGAGCCTCGACCCCTCTCCCCCGGGGGAGAAGACGTCCCGGTCCGCGGTCAGCATGAAGAGCAGGCCGGCGGCGAACGCCACCCATAGGGCCACGTGGAAGACCCCGCCGGTGAAGCCCTCGTTGGCCCCGAGGAGGTTGGCGTCGCCGATGGTGTCCGAGAAGAACCACAGGTAGAGGCCGAGCCCGAAGGCGGCGAGGTATCTGGGGCGGAGATAGCGGGCGGCGACCCAGACGATGGAGAGCCCCACGGCGGACGGGACGAGGAAGGAAGCGACGGTGGCGCCGAACGTCTCTACGAATCCCAGCATTCCGGAGGTCAGCGCGGCCGGAGCGACGTTAAGGCTTGT
>JBEKTS010000181.1:0-4331 GCA_049515775.1 Nitrososphaerales archaeon
GAAGACCCGGAAGCGCATCGTCCCCTACTGGCTCGCGGCCGAACTCGCCATAGCGGCGACGGACCTGGCGGAGTATCTGGGCACCGTCATCGCCCTGAACATCCTCTTCGGGATACCCCTCCTCTACGCGAGCATCTTCGGAGCCCTGGACGTCATCATCCTCCTGGCGCTGACGAGCAACCGCTTCCGCGTCATAGAGTACTTCTTCATGGTCTTCGTCTCGATAATCGCCATAGGCTTTCTCTACGAGCTCCTTCTCGTCGGACCGAACCTGGGCCAGATCGGGATACACTCGATCTCCCCATCCATATCCAGCGGCACGGTCCTCGTCGTCGTCGGGATAGTCGGCGCCACGGTGATGCCCCACGTCCTCTGGCTCCACTCCTCGCTGACCTCGGACAAGCTCGCGAGGTGGGGGATCAAGAAGGACGAACAGGCCCCGAGGAAGAAGCTGCTCGGCCTCCACCTGCGGGAGAACGTCATCATCCTCGCGATAGCCGGCTGCGTGAACGTGGCGATCCTCGTGATGGCCGCCGCCGCCTTCTATGGGCACGGATACACCAACATCCAGCAGATAAACCAGGCGTTCGACATACTGAAACCCCTGTTCGGTCCCGCCGCGGCGATAATCTTCGCCCTCACCCTCCTCGCCTCCGGGATCGCCTCGTCTCTCGTCGGGACCCTGGCGGGGCAGGAGGTCATGACCTCGCTGCTCGGGTTCAAGGTGAACCCGTACCTGCGGCGGGTCATCACGCGGGGCATCAACGTCTTCCCCACGACGTTCTGCATCCTCATAGGCGTCAGTCCGCTGGCGCTGCTCTTCTACAGCCAGGTCTTCCTGAGCGTGCTGATCCCCCTCCCGATGATCCCGTTGATCTGGTACACCAGCAAGAAGAAGGTGATGGGCGCGTACGTGAACCGGAGAACCACGATGGTCATGGCGCTGATAGTCGGAGGCGCCATTGTGGCGCTGAACGTCGCCCTGATCTACACCTCCATATGAGAGCCCGGGGGCCGAAGGTCCAGAACGGGCCTTCTCGCGCCTCTATCAAGTGTAGAAGGGTCCGCGCGGCCGTCCCGTCTCTGAGGCCTCGAAGAGTCGGGCCTCTCCCGTCGCCAGCTGCCGGAGAAAGAATCCGGCGACGCCCCTTCGGGGAGCGCGTTCCGCGTCCCCTGAACGTCAAGACTCCCGGCGCGCCTCCCCGTTGGTTAGCCCTCTCATCCAGCGATGACAGCGACGACGGCGATGGTACCCTATCTTCGACTAGAGCCGCTGATGAATGCCCACCTGGGACTTTTTCGGAGGTGGATTCTGACGGATCGCCTAGCCGTGACGGTGGTAACGATGGTACCCGCGACTCACCGGACGAGGGTCGGGCGGTACCGGCAGGAGGCAATCACCGAGCATGGCGCTTCAGCCGTTGCGATCTAAATCGTCTAGTTAGACAAAAGGTAGCGAGGGGAGGATTTGAACGTCCGGTAGGGCTCTTCGCCCAATCTCCGGTCTGCGGGTCTCTCTGCCGAAGCTTATGAGCCCGCCGGGATGACCTGGCTTCCCCACCTCGCTGCAGAATGCAAATTTAGGTCGCCTTATAACTCTCTCGGAAGTCGAAGCCGCGTTGGAGGTGGACGGTGCGAGAAGACCTCCGCTGAAGGGTGGCGACCTCGAATGCTTCCGCCATCGCCGAATACTTTCAGGATCGTCGTCGCCCGACACCTCTTCGATGGCTCCGTGAGGTGTGGTGCTACTCTGAAGGACTTGGACCGCCTTCCATTCAGAAGCTTGAGCATACCAGCCGACCAGCCTGCCGTGATCCCTCCTGGCGTATGGTCTCACCTTCATCATACGACACGCCTCGTCTATGATTGCCTTGGTCGTCGAGTATATTCGCATACGTGGATGGGTGGTGTCTCTATTCTTTCTGTAGCGAACGTGAATAAATCCCTCTCCGTCAATCAGCCCTACAAGCCACCCGATCTCGAACCCTCCATCCCGGTCCGAGGCTGCGTCGGCCATACTATCGGAGGTCTGCGGATTAGATAAGCACCACCGCCCAGCCAAGCTCGCGCACGCGCATTTCTACGTGGGAGCTGCCTGAGCTCGTGAGAACCCGTTCAGCACGACCCCCTCGGGGTCCTCCCCCAGGTCTTCTTCGAGGGACCTCTTCAAGTCGAGCAGCCTCTGCACGTCGTGCCCCTTCCTGCGGAACCGCTGCACCTCCTCCTCGAAGGGCCTGACCGCGTCGGAGCTGACCATCTTGTCCGAGAAGCAGACGACCCTCTGCTCGACCGTCCTGGGGATGTAGTCACCCTTCGGGAAGCCGAGCGACGCGGCCTCCTCCGGCGAGATGCCGGCGCCGACGTGCCTCCTGACTATCTCGACGACCACCCCGTCGACTCCCTCCCCTTCGAGCATCGCGGCGCCCACGCAGCCGTGAGAGACCTCGTGCGTCCTCGCCCTCCCGATGTCGTGGAGGAGCGCGCCGGCGAGGGTCGCCCTCGCGTCTATCCGCCTTCCCTGCGCGAGGATCGCGTCTGAGAGTATCGCCGAGACCCTGGCGACCGTCCTGCAGTGCTCCACGACCCTGTCCGAGCTGCCGTGCTTCGCGTGGAGGGAGAGGGCCTGGCCCTCGTCCGGGATCACTTGCTGATGTCCTCTTCCAGCTGCTTGATCTTCCAGTGGAGCGCGGCCTTCAGGTCGGCGTTGTCGATCCTGTTGAGGGGCTTCTGGCAGGTGGGGCACCTGAAGAACGACTCCATCGACTCCTCGAAGGTGCGCGTGACGCAGGTCTGCGTCTCGCAGTGGTAGAACTCGTGGGCCTCCTCGTACTCGAGCCTCTGCAGGAGCCTCTTCAGGATCTTCTTCTTCTGCGTCTGGATGAACCCGTCGGTCTGGTCCCGCTGCGCCTTCCACCTGTAGACGAACCACCCTCTCTTCGGGTCCCTCACCCTGACCCCCGTGATCAGGGACCTCCCGAACAGGTCGTAGAGCGCCTTCCTGACCGTCTTGATCTTGAGGCCGGTCGCCGAGGCGATCTCCTCGTCGGTGGCGTTCTCGTTGTTCAGCAACGCCCTGGCTACCCTGACGTAGTCCGGGCCGCCTATCAGCCCGGCAACCTTGACGAACGTGTCCTCGTACTCTATCTTCAAACTAACTTTTCGACTCTTTTGCCTTTCTCGGAAGGAACTATCTTCATCTTGGCGGACCGAAACTCCTTCTTAAGCTCTTCCCCGGACTGGAGCTCGTGCAGCACTATCGCCAGCGCCGCGATCTCCGAGTGGGGCTGCGAGGTCACGGCCACGTTGTGGTCGGCGAGCTGGTACGCCTCCGAGGGGACCTTCGGCCCTCCCACGGCGACCAGGACCTTCGGTGACCTCCGGATCTCCCCGACCTTGTCCTGGATGGGCATCCCGTACATCGTGAGGTGGACGACCGTCCTCCCCTCCCTCTTCGCCTCGGAGAACGCAGACTTCCAGGAGGGGACCCTGACGACCTCGAAGCCGCCGTCCCCCCAGGACTCGTTGACCTCCCTGATCCCCTCGAGGAGCCCATCGTCGATCTCCTCCAGGTAGACAGCCTCGGCCCCCAGCGCTCGGGAGGTGAGGCAGAGGTGCGTGAGCGTGCGGTAGTCCCTGACGTACCTGTGCCCGATCCTCAAGACCCTGATGCTCATCTCGCTCAAGGGGCGCGCTCCTCCCTCCCTCCCCCTCCCCCTCCCCCTCCCGCCCCGGCGCCCCTCCGGGCCCCTCAGGCTCCCTGTTTCCCCTCTTCCAGCTCCGAGAGCGGGACCATCAGCGTGATCTTCAGCTGGTGCGTGAGCTTCCGCGTCAGGACCGCGTCAGGCTTCAGCTTCTTGGACTCGACCATCCGTATGACCGACGGCTTCTCGTTGAGGATCCTGCCCAGGTCCTCCTGAGACAGGCCCATCCTCTCCCTCGCCTGCCTTATCTTGACGTTGTACTCGGGGTCCACGTCGTACTCGACCTGCATGGTGGTCGGCGCCGGGGCCGACCTGAAGCTAGGCTGGAGGGGCCTGACGCGGGCCGCGATCGTCGCCGCGGAAGGCCTCACGATCCCTCCCCCCACGGCCCTCCCGAGCCTGGAGCAGCCGCTGCAGACCACCATGATCGCTCCGTCGATCTCTACCTTGTTGGGACCCGCCCTCATCGGTCCGCCGCACACCTCGCAGGCTGCTTTCATAGGGTTTCGGCGCTGCGGATTCGCTTCGCCTTAAAAAGTTCTCTGGGCGGCGCGGAAGAGTCTTTTTAGCGTCCCGGCCGGGGCCTCGAGGCCCTTGAAGGTCCTGGACGAGAGGAGGCGTCTCTCCCTG
>JBEKTS010000182.1:0-4285 GCA_049515775.1 Nitrososphaerales archaeon
CCGGCACCGAGGAGCACCTCTGGTCCTCCAACTACGACTCCAGGCTCGACGACATCTTCGCGATCCAGACCGACGTCGCCTCGAAGGTCGCGGCCTCCCTCTCCGCCGGGCTCTTCTTCTCCCCGGCGCCGCGGAAGGAGACGAGCAGCGTCGAGGCCTACACGCTCTACCTCAGGGCGATGCAGCTCTCCTACGATGGCACGGAGCCCGGACTGAGGGAGGCCGTGGCGCTCCTCCAGCGCGCGATCTCCATGGACCCGACGTTCGCCCGCGCCTACGCCGGGCTTGCGGAGGCGTGGGAAGGGCTCGCTCTCAACGGGTACGAGGAGTTTGCGGTCGCCATGGAACGGGCCGAGCCCGCGGCCCAGAGGGCCCTCGACCTGGAACCGGATATGGCGGAGGTACACGCGGCCATGGCCGGGGTCCACTCGATGATGGACCGGTTCGACCAGGCGCTCGCCGAGGCCGAGGCCGCCATAGGGATCAACCCCAACCTCTCGGACGCCTACATCTCGCTGGGGGTCCTGGACTCGATCAGGCGCACCGTCGACGACGCGCTGCCCATATTCAAGAGGGCCTACGAGCTGGACCCGCTCTCCATGGCCGCGGGCGAGCTGCTCGCCATGGCCGCCCAGGTGGCCGGCGAGACGGAGCTGGCGCGCGACGTGCTCACCAGGATGATGGAGGTCAGCCCGAGGAGCCCGAGGATATTGGCGAGCTTCGCGTCGTACCACGCCCGGAGGGGGGAGTTCGAGGAGGCCCAGCGGATGCTGGACAGGGCCAGCGAGATCAGCCCCGGCGAGCCGGTCGTGCAGTTCACGCAGGGCTTGCTCTTCGCGTCGGCGGGCAGGAGGGCGGAGGCGGAGGCGACCCTGGGCCAGATACTCTCGCACGAGAACGAGTCGGTCCGGCTCACCGGAAAGCTGTGGATACAGGCGGCGCTCGGCAACCTCGACGAGGCCTTCGACGCCCTCATGAAGCTGGCGGAGACGCACTCGTGGCCCTTCCTGATAGGGTCGGACCCGGTGTACGCTGGGATGCGCAGGGACCCGCGATACCTGGAGTTCCGTCGAAGGGTGGGCCTCGAGGGCCGGTCCCGCCCGCCCGAGCGCCCGGCACGGGCCGCCAACTAGGCGCCCTGCGACTGGGGCGGACGGCCGGACGAACGGGCCGGTCCGTCGTCTCCGACGGGCGGTCATCCCCCTGGCCGTCGCACCGGCCGGCCTCGTCACCCGGGCTTGACCCCGATGAGGAGTGCGAGCTCGAGCCATTTCCAGTAGCAGTCGACGTCGCTGAACCCGGCGTCGCGCAGCCATCGGAGCTGCGTCTCGACGTCGAGTAGCTTGTTCGACCGATCTTCGGTCTCGGGCGTGTAGCCTATCGCCCCGAGGAACCTGTGGTGGAGGGCGGCCGTCGGCGAGGCCACGTGCTCCAGATTGCAGAAGACGCCTCCGGGCGCGAGGCGCTCGAATACCTCGCGATAGAGGGCGCGCTTGCGGTCGTGGGGGCAGTGGTGGATGGCGAAGCTCGACACGACCGCATCGAACGGGCCCATCGAGGAAGGCATGGGGAGATTGAGGTCGAGCTTCACCACCTCGATGCGGTCATCGGTCGCGAAGCGCCTCCTCGCCGCCGCGAGCATCGCCTCTGACAGGTCCACCGCCACGCCCTCGAACCTGGGTCTGTCGATCCTCAGGAGCGCGAGCAGCCGCCCATCTCCGGTCCCCAGGTCGAGGATGCGCCTCGCGTCGGACGGAACGTGGTCGAGCAGGACGCGCTCGCCCTCCGTCCTGTGCGGGATCTTGTCGGCGCGCCCCAGGTAGGCGAGGGCGTGCTCGACCGACATCCATTCGCCTCCGCTCGTATCGGCCCGGGCCCCTTTCGCGGTCATGCGCTTCGGGGTCGGAGGGGAAACCGGGGGCTCATTACGTTTCCTCCGATCACCGGACGGAGGCGACAGAACCCCCGGTACGGCCGGATCGACCCCCCGCCCGCTTCTTCGACGTCGGAGCGCACAGCTACTCTTTTATCGGCGGCCGGCAGCCGGAGATCGTCGTGGCTCCGCCTGACGACTGGAGTGGGACGAGGCTCACGCGCAGGCGCCTGCTTCGAAGGCTCGGGGGCCTGGCCCTCCTCGGCCTGGCCGGGGCCGAGCTTGGGAGGGTCGACGGACCCGCGCCCGGAGCGGAGGCCGGGAGGGGGACGAACCGACGGCACGCCGCCCGCGCCGTGGACGGGAGCCATGCGGCCGGGCTCGCACCGCCTGTCCGCCTGACGGAGGACCGCTTCTCGATATTCTGGGTGACGGACACCCAGTTCCTATCCGAGTCGAACCCGGATCTGTTCGTGAGGGCGATGAGCTGGATCGCCGACAACTTCGCTCGCTACAACGGGAAGATGGTCATACACACCGGAGACATAGTCCAGACCGGCTCCGTCCAGGCCGAGTGGAGCAACGCCGACGGGGCGCTCTCCGTCCTGCTCGGGAGGGGCATCCCGTACACCTGGTGCGCGGGGAACCACGACGACCTCTCGGGGGACGACCCCAGCTCGGGCTGGATGGGGCGCCTGTGGGCCCGCTCCCTCGACCCGTCGGTCGTGGGCCCCATGGTCGACGGCGCTGGTTCGTCCCACTGGGTCGGCGACCTGCGCGACGGGATGAACACGGCGGTCAGCTTCTCCGCGGGCCGCCTCAAGTTCCTGGTCCTCAACCTGGAGTGGGGCGCGGACGCCTCGACCCTCGAATGGGCGCAGGAGACGCTGGACGACCCTGCCTACGCCGACCACCGCGTCATCGCCGCCGCCCACGCATACATCGACCCGTCCGGGTCGACGGAGGGCCCGGACGCGGAGCCCGTGCTCCTCGACTTTACGCGCCGCCTGACCGCGCTTCTCAATCGGCACTCGCCCCGGGTCTTCCTCACCCTGAACGGCCACTTCCCCACGGACCAGGGGTACAACACGCCTCAACCGGTGAACGGCCGGAACGAGCTGATGTTCGACAGGCAGGACTGCACCGACGACCCGAGGTCCCCGCAAGGCCGCGGGGTCGACGGCGCGGACGCCACCGTCCCCTCCTCGAGGCGAGTCGGTGGAGCGACGGTCACGGTCCTGACCTTCGACCCAGGCCAGAACGTCATCGAGGTAAGCACTTACGACGCCCACACCGGCGCGTGGAGGGACGACCCGAACGAGAGGTACGTGACCCCGATGTTCCCCCCGGGCGGGTCGAGGTCGAGCGTCACGGGATCCCTTGTCGGGGGTTCCCCGCTGACAGACCCGATCCCCGTCGGCCCGCGGCCCGGTCCCGGGATACCGACCAGCGCCTGAGGACCGCCAGCCTCCACCCTGCCGCTTCTCTCCGGCGCGGCCGTACGGCGCTGCGCACGACCGCGACGTCGGGCTCGCATCTATGCCTGGGGCGTCGTAGGATAAACCTACCACTCCCCGGCCTCCTCCGCCGGGATCGGCGACCGGGTCGCCACGACCGGCTATCCGCCGCCCATAAGCGCGCTCTGACGCGCCGCTGCGAGCTCGACCATCTACCGCGTCGGGGGCTCCGATGCCTCAGACCCAGCCGACGCCGTGCGCTGCTCGCAGCCCGGCGCGTCCGGTTCCGGCCCGCCGACCACTTCCTCCAAGACCGGGGGTCCCTCCATCTCCCGCTCCTCTGCCATGCCGCCCTCGCACCTCGGCCTCGCGGCCACCGAGGCCCTGGCCTCTCCGGCCCCGGTGGGCCCTGGCGGCGGGAGGCCGGGACGGAGCCGTGAGCAGCAGACCCTCCCTGGGACGCCCGGAGCGACCGAGGCGAACGGTGGGAGCCTCGAGGCCAGAGCGGGCGCCTGCGAGAGGATGCCGGGCCAGGCTCCGGCCGCCCCACACCGAGTGAGACCGGCCCCTGCTCGGTGGATTTCCTCCATAGGCCGCTTCTAGGGGCCCGCCCTGCAACTTTGATACCCCTACGAAGGCAGTAGGATTATTACTCATACCATATGATTCGTCCAGCCCCTCCATCTCGCATGAACACAACCAAGAGAAGGACGGCGCAGGGTGGAGGGATCGCGCTAATCCTGCTGATAGCGCTCCTCCTCATCCTGATAGGCGGATTCTCGGTCGTCGGCGTCCTGCTGCAGGTCCTCCTGGTCGTCTTGATCATCGGGGCCTTCATCTGGCTGGTCGGCTTGATCACGCGCGAGGGAGGTTGGCGCTGGTAGAGGCGACGGCGGCACGCCGACCGCGCCCCCACAGCCCCTTCGTGGACGGCGGGGGCGCGTCATCCTTTTCT
>JBEKTS010000183.1:0-4270 GCA_049515775.1 Nitrososphaerales archaeon
AGACCGTGACGACCTTCGGGTCGTACATGACCGCTCCCACGAGGACGCGGGGTCGCGAGGCCATCGCCCCACCTCAGAAGAGCGCCATGCCGCAGAGAGCCCTCCCGATGAACTCCTTGAGGACGTCCGAGGTCGGCCCCATCACGTAGGCGGCCCGGGCGTCCCTGAAGTTGCGGTCGATGGACAGGTGGCGGCTGAACGCGGCGCCGCCGCAGGCCCTCATCCCCAGGTCGGTGACCCGGAGCGCGGCCTCGGCCCCGACGGCCTTCGACTCGAGGACGAGGAGGGTGGTCTGCGGCCCGGGTCGCTCGACCGCTTCGATGACCGCGGCGAGGTGGGCCCGGGCGGAGTCGGTCTCCATCCGCATCTCAGCCAGGCGGGCGCGCAGCGTGGGGAAGTCGGAGAGGGCGGCGTTCCCCATGTCCGAGAAGCGCTTCGTGGTGAGGTGCGCGGTCGTCGCCGCGACGGCCGCCTCTGAGATGCCGACCGAGATGGCCTCGTTCCCCAGGTTGAACCAGGGGAGCACGACGCCCAGCATCGTCTGGAACCCCTGGGACCTCGCGCAGAGCGCCCGGTCCGAGGGGATGGTGCAGCCCTCGAACTCCATCGGGCTGCTGGCGTTGCCGCGCATCCCCAGGCCGTTCCACGCGCCGGAGACGCGCACCCCTTCGTCCTCCTTGAGGACGAGGTAGAGCATCGTGTCGGTCGCGTCCTTCCCGCCCGCCGTCCGCGTCGAGACGACGTACCCGTCGGCCTCCCCGGCCGAGGTGACCCAGGACTTGTGGGCGTTCAGCACGACCCGCCCGTCCCCTTCCTCGACGGCCTGGCTCACGGGCGCCCAGAAGTGGCTCCGCGAGCCCGGCTCGCTCCAGGCCAGGGTAGCGAGATGCCTCCCGGCCGCGACCCGGGAGAGGAACCTCTCCCCCGTCGCGGGGAACGCGACGTAGGCCGCGCAGCCGCAGAGGTGCATCTTGTAGACCATCGCCAGGGACGCGTCGCGCTGGGCGAGCTCGTCCAGGACCGCGCAGGCGACGCGCAGCCCCTGCCCCATCCCTCCGCTCTCCTTCGGGACGCTCAGGCCGAGGAACCCCGCCCTCCCGAGCGCCTCGAGCCCCTCCCGCGGGAAGCGGCCCGTCGAGTCGACCTCCGCAGCCGCGGGCGCGATCTCCTCATCGGCTACCCTGCGGACGCGTTCGACGACAGCGGCCTGGTCCTGGTCCAGCGAGTATGATCCCATCATTCGAAAGCGGCGTCGGCTACCCTATTAACGTTCGGAGACGCGGAGGCCGCCAGGCCGTGGCCGTCGCCTAGGGCACGGTGCGGAGCTCGAGGGAGAGCCTAGCGCTCCGGCCGATGGTGCTGACCAGCGGGGAGGTGGCGAGCGTCGCCCGCCAGGCGTCCTGGAGCGTCGCGTCCCCGGCCTCCGAGCTCACGTACAGGATCGCGGTCACGGAGCCGAGGCCAGGCCTTCCCTCCGACCCGACGACCCCCAGATGGACCATAGGGTTCTCCAGCTCGCCCGACGCGACGGCCTCGATCGACGCGACCTCCGCGCCGCGCTCGGCCGCGTGGCGCCGATACCCGTCGACGAGGTCAGCCGCCAGGGCTCCCAGCAGGTACTCGACCGCGCTCGGGTGGGGTTCGTCCCGCGAGAAGCTCGCCTGCCTCCCGACCGAGAACGCGTGCCTGCCAGCGTAGACCCTGACCTCGCGTCCCCCCTCCGCCCCGCGGGCGCGGACCGACCACGCGTGACGGGTGGGGTCGTCGCCGCCTCCGGACCTTTCGACCATGGAAGACCACCGGTTCGACGCCGGGACCGTATTTATCCTCGGAGGCCGAGGTCCAGCGGCCTAGGCTTATCTCCAGGACCGGGTTCTCACGCCCGATGGTCAAGCGCCCCTCGAAAGACCTCCGCTCCCTGCTCTCGGGATCCGCGACCTTCGTCGGAGACATCGACGCCGGCGACGACGAGCTCCGCGTCTCCTTCCTGAGGTCGCCGACCGCACACGCGAGGATACGGCGGATCGAGGCCTCCGGGGTCGGCCGCTCTGGAGGCTCCTCCGTCCGGGTCCTCACGATGGCCGACCTCCGGGACTTGGTCTCCCCCGGCGTCTGGAGGGAGTTCCCCCTCGCAGAGGAGGAGGTCGTCTACCGGGGGCAGCCCGTCGCCGCCGTCGCGGGGCCCGACCCCCTCGCGCTCGAGGACTGCCTGGAGAGGGTCGAGGTCGAGTACGAGCCGCTGCCCGTCGTCTCGGACCCCGCCGGGGCCATCGCGCGGAAGGAGAGGTGGCTCTCGACCGCGGCCTCGAACGTCGTCTTCCGGCGCGTCGCCCGGGCGGGTCGGCCGGCCGAGTCCCTGGAGGGGTCGCCGCACACCCTCGAGCTCGAGTTCCACCTCCCCCGGCTCTCCCCGTACCCGCTCGAGGGGAGGGGGATCGTGATCGAGCGGGGGCGGGCCGGGTCCGTCGTCTACTCCTCGACCCAGTCACCCGACCAGCTCCAGAAGTTCCTCATGGCCGCGGCGCCGGGGTCGGGCAAAGTCAGGGTCATACAGGCGGCGGTCGGAGGTGCCTTCGGAGGCAAGATATTCCCGTGCGCCGAGGACCTCGCCTGCTACCTCATCTCCTCGAAGCTGAAGCGTTCCGTGAAGTGGGTCCCATCCCCGCAGGAGGAGCTCGTGACCCTCAACCACCGCCCCGACCAGACCCACCAGGTCCGGGTCGGCTACGACGGCTCCGGGAGGGTGCTGTCGCTCAGGGACCGCGTGACCGTCGACGCCGGGGCGTACTTCGCGGGGCTCGCGGGCGGCCCGCTGGGGAGACCGGGGTCCGGCCCGCCGCCCCGGCTGACCTCGATCGAGCAGATGGTCTCGATGGCGACCGGGCCCTACGGCATCCGGGACGTGGAGGTCCGCGTCGCGGCCGTCGCCACGAACAAGGTGATGATGGGCCCGATCAGGGGCTCGGGAGGGATGGTCGCGACCTTCGTCCTCGAGCGGGTCATGAACCAGGTCGGGCTGGCGCTCGGGCTCGACCAGTTCTCGGTCCGGAGGGCCAACCTGGTCGGCGGGTCGCCCTCCGGGCGCAACGCGTTCGGCGCGCCGATGCCGCAGCTCAGGACGCTCGACCTGCTGGAGGTCGCCAGGTCCTCGTCGGCGACCCGAGCGCTCCTCCGGGATGGCCGGCGCCGCGGCGGCAGGGGAGAAGGACGGCCGGACCTCTCCGGGGTCGGCCTCTCGTTCTACCTCGCCGAGTCCGCCCCGCCGTCGGCCGAGACCGTCCGGCTCGAGCTCACCAGGGGAGGCAAGCTCGTCCTCTCCGTCGGGGTCGCCCCCACTGGGAGCGGGAGCGAGCGGACGCTGGCGACGATCGTCGAGAAGAGGCTGCGCCCCGGGCGGTCGGAGGTCGAGGTGAGGTCGGGTGACACCGAGACGAGCCACCACGGCCCAGGGACCCTCTCGAGCAGGAGCGTCGCCTACGCCGGCTCGGCGACCCTGCTGGCGTGCCGGCTCCTGGTCGACCGGATGAAGGAGCTCCTCCGGGCCGGGACCCGAGGCCGCGCTCCGACCCCGGTAGCCTTCCGGGCCGGGACCTTCCGCGTCGCGTCGGGGACCGAGCCCACCCGCGTGCTGGACTTTGTGGACGCCGCGCGCGAACTGGGCTCCGGCGTCGCCGTCGACGCGACCTACAGCTCGGAGAGCTCCACGTTCTCCGCGGGCTGCCACGTCGCGCTGGTGAGCGTCGACGCAGAGACCGGCTCGGTCAGGGTGGTCAGACACCTGGCCTTCGAGGACTTCGGGACCGTGCTGGACGAGGCGGCCCTCACGGCTCAGACGGAGGGCGGCGTCCTGCAGTCGATCGGGGAGGCCCTCCACGAGGAGGTGGCGTACGACCCGAGCGGTGCCGCTGACCGCCCCTACACGATCCCCTCGGCCCCCGAGGCCCCGACCTTCTTCCACGCCCTCGTCCACCTGACCCGCTCGCAGCACCTCCACGGGGCCCGCGGCGCGGGCGAGGCCGGAAGGATAGGCTCGATCCCGGCGGTGGTGAACGCGGTGGAGAACGCGCTCTCGGGCAGGGTCGGGGGCGTCTTCCTGGGGTCGACGCCGGTCTCGCCGGATGCGCTCGCCGCGCTGCTGGCGGAAGGGAGGGCGGTGCGGTAGTAGGTCGGTCCGTCAATCCGGCGGGCAGGGAGGCCCTCCCGGCCTAACCGACCGGCGCGCCCGCCGATCCTTCCGGGGCCTTGGGGACCGCCTGGAGGACGTGGACGC
>JBEKTS010000184.1:0-4270 GCA_049515775.1 Nitrososphaerales archaeon
CGGGGGCGCGACCTCTCCTCCGGACTCTTGCGCGCGGCCGCCGCCGCCGCAGCCGCGTCCCGGGAGACGGGAAGAATAGGGAGGGCGCGGGCCTACGTGGAGATCGACCTCGGCGGACCGGTGAGCTTCGGGGCCTACAGCTACATCACCGACGCGTTCCACCTCCTCGGCGCCCGGACGCTCTTCGAGGACCTCCGGACGGAGTGGCTGACCCCGGACCTGGGGCGGGTCGCCTCCGAGGACCCTGACTGCATCTTCTACGAGGCGAAGATGTACTCCAGGTTCGCCGGCGGGGACCTGGAGCGAATGCTGGACCGGAGGGGCTGGAGGGGCCTGAGGGCGGTCCGGGCCGGCCGGTGCTTCCTCACCCCGGGCCCCCTCGACTTCATCGCGCACCACGGGCCGAGCTTCATCATCGAAACGCTCCCCTGGCTCTCGCAGAGGCTCGGATCGGCGGAGGGCTAGGCCGCCGAAGGCGGAGTCGGTCGCGGCCGTACGGGCAGTCGGCCGACGGGGCCGGAGAGGCTGGACTGTCTTCCATAAGATTGTCACGAATGCTGTATCAACCTGGGCGCGCAGTTAGTCCAGGTCGACCCGCGCTGAGCCCGTCCACGACGCTCGACTCTGGAGGCGCCGAGCCGGCGAAGGGCCCGAGGTCGCGCCTCCCCGGCTTCCTCCGGGCGCACCACTGGGCCCTCAACGTGGTCGCGCTCGCGGTCTACGCCTGGCTCATCGTCTGCGTCGTCTCCTACGGCATAACCCAGTCCACCTCGGTGAACGCCTACGGGATCCAGCCGGGCACACCCCTCCCCATAGCGGCCGCGATCACGCCGGCCGCCTCGATCTGGTACCTCGCCCAGTACGTCACCTACGGGAGCGTCCACGTCTGCGGCACCTTCACGCACCCCTGCGCCTGGCCGAAGACCTGGCCCGGGCCCGACTACCGCCAGAACGTCAACGCGTTCGACGACATCTGGTTCGCGTTCTTCGGGCTGGCCTTCGTGACGTTCCTGATGGCGTCCCGCTCGGCCCTGAGGTCCGTCCGGGCGCTCTCGGTCCCGCCGATCCTCCTGGGGGCCATCCTCTACTTCGACGACAACTACTGGTTCTACCGGGGGTTCTCGGACGAACTCAACCAGAGGGGGGTCTCCTGGCTGACCAACGAGAACGTCATGCTCGTCGGCGTCGGGTGCTTCGCGGTCTCGACCGCCGTCCTGTGGTGGAGGCGCGGCGCCCACCGAGCCGTTCCCGGGGACCGAACGAGCCCAGATTAAGCCCTCGTCCCAGGGTCGACCCGGGCCTCTTCTTCCTCCCTCCCTCCCTCCGGTCCAGGACCCTCCAGGGCGCCGTCCGCTACGCCCTCGCGGCCGCCCCGCTGAGGCTGCTCTGAGCCGCATGCGGGGGCGCGCCCGCCCTCCTTGGTCCGGGCGAGGGAGGGCTGCGAGATCACCGATGCGGGCGGGGGACCGGGCGACGAGACCGCCTTTAGGGGCCTAGGTCGAGTATCCCCTCTCCGCGAGGAACTCCCTGACCTCCTTCGAGTCCATGATGAAGCTGTCTATCGCCTTGATTATCACCGCGTAGATGAACTCCATCGCCTCGTGGGACCTGCCGCAGTTCGGGCAGATGTTGGACTCCCCGGAGAGCGGGAGGAAGGCGCGCAGCTCCTTCCGGGTCTTGAACTCCGCGAAGGTCTTGCCGAGGACGTCGACCAGGCTCGGCCTGAGGCTCTGGATGACCATGTCGCTGATGCCGGCGAACTCCATCGCGCTCAGGAAGCCGCTCTCGACGGCGTACTTGCCCCAGGTCGACTTGTGGGTCAGGTACCTCTTCTTCCGGTCCTTCGGGGGCCTGCCTCCCTTCTCCCTCGGATAGAGGAAGACGAAACCCAGCCTCCGGAGCTCCTTCAGGGTGGCATACACGATGCTGGGCGGCAGGTTGAGCGTCTTCGAGAGCTCGCCGGCGGTCATGCCCCTGGCGCCGGACCTGCGGAGGCTGCCGAGGATGTTCCAGGTGTGCTCCTTCGAGAGGATGTCCGCCTCCAGGTACGACTGGACCGGGAAGTGGGTCAGGTACGTCCTCGCGCTGTACTCGGGGGTGGCTCGTTCGGCCTCGGGCATAGGTCAGGATTCCGAGAAATCCGGAATTTGAGTCTTTCGGAACCGAGTGCGTATTAACCTCTCTCCGGCCTCGCCCTTCGAGGAAATCGAAATGTCGTCCCAAACCGCTCAGATGCCGCCGACCAGCCGGAACAAGGGAGCAGAGAGGAAGAGGAAGCAGCAGCAGGAGAAGAAGAACGAGCCCCAGATGCCGTTGCCGCCCAGCCAGCCCGCGCAGGAACAGCGCCCACAGCCACAGCGGTCCGCCAGCTCGCAGCAGCAATGATCCGGCGGACCGCGTACGCCCCACTGGTGTTGTCTCCGTGTTTGAGCTTTCTTGTCTCAAGTGCGGAAACAACCTCCACTCCGGCCGGGACCTGACCTCGCCGAAGGATGCGCTCAAGTTTTCTGGCTACGTCTGCCCGAAGTGCGGGACCAGGCTCAGCACCGACTCGTTCGAGCTCGAGATACAGACTCCTGAGGGAAGGATCAGCCGCGTCGAGAGCCCTCCGCGCCACCTGAGGACCCCCGCCGTGGCTCCGCGCCCCGCAGAGGCGAGGGCGCAGCCCCCCCGCACTCAACGGGTCCTGCCCAGCCTCGAAGCGACCGCATAGACGGTCCCGCCACCCCCGCTCCGCTCTCGGGACCGGGGTTGCCCTCGTCTGAATCCCTGATTGTGGAATGACCCGCTTATCTACCGTCGCCGACGACCGAGCGTAGACCGCCCGATTGATCACCCTCCCCCGCCTCCTCCGGCCGGGCGCGGTCACGGGGACGAGGGCGGCCCCTCCGGAGAGCGGGTCCGGCCCGGACGGCTGGTCCATCGGCACCACGCCCGCGGGGAACGAGGCCGATGCGGCCGCACGGCTGCAGTCGGTCCAGTCGAAGTTCCTGAACGCCGTCCTGACCGCGGCCAACGGGAAGGGGCTCGGGTTCGTGGTCCAGCTCTCCGCCCCGAACAAGGGCAGCGGCTTCATACAGAGGACGGACGGGTTCTCCAACCTCTACTCCTTCCAGTTCGAGTTCGGGGAGGACTCGGCGGTCCTGGTCCTGGGAGCCCAGGGCACGGGGGGGACCGACGGGGAGGACAGGCGTCTCGCGGTCCCGTACAGCGACGGCGCCAGGATGGACGCGGCCCTCGACGAGATTCGGACGGCCATCGACGGGGCCGCCCGGGAGGTCTACCCGGAGCTGAAGGCGCTGAGACCGAAGACCGAGGAGGCGGAGACCGAAGGGTCCACGGGACTGAACTCCCTCAGGCGCCCCGTCGCCAGCGCGCAGGCGCAACAGATACCGGCCAATCAGGAGGCCTACCGAGTCTGGACGTCCGGAGTCGAGAAGAGGACCAGAGACCCCGCGGGCCTGGTTCCGCAGCACCACTGGCTGCGGAACGGCCTAGCGGTCCTCCTCGTCGTGTTCCTCCTCTTCCTCCTCCCCGTCCTCTCGACGTCCGGCTCATCGGGACCCTGCACCGCGTCAGGTCAGGCGTCGGCTGGCTGTCCGGCTCCCACGAACTCGTACCGCGCCTCGATCACCGGCCAATATCTGGGGTTCGGGGCTGAGTACGGGCCTCCGGGGCTCTCGCCCGGCCCCGTGGCGGGGTCCGTCCTCTTCGTGAACGCGACCTCGGGGAACTCGACCTCGGGCTACGCCCTGGGCGACTGGAGCTACTACATCGTCTTCCGCTTCTGAGACGGGCGAACTCGAGGCGGCCGCTCCGAGGCGTCGTCCGGGGTCCCGATCGGCCGCAGCCCTCCCGAAAAATGTCGGCAGGCTGACACTACATTAGTCACGAATCGTTTAAATCTGGCAGCGTTCCCCTAATTATTTTATGGGTCTGATAGTGTTCGTCTGCCCGAATTGCAGGTCCGTGAACGCCCCCCTCTCCGACGCCACTTCACCCGCTGAGTTCCAGTGCCCCGTCTGCAGGAAGAACGTGCGCGCGGAGCGGCACGAGCTCTCCGCGGTCGGCTGAGCGGGTCCCTCAGAGGCCGCCCGAGCCGCGCAGCTCGAGGCCGAAGTCACGAGGGCGAGCGCTCCAGATCGGGTCCGGCTTCCCGGACCCCCGACGTCCTCGCCGGGCGTGACGCCCCGCGGCCGCGGAAGGTAGCGCGTGCGGCGGTCGAACCTGACGGGAGATCGGGTGGTGTCGCAGGACCGCGCCCCTCCGG
>JBEKTS010000185.1:0-4207 GCA_049515775.1 Nitrososphaerales archaeon
ATCACGACAACCCCCTCACTCACCTGCACGATTCATATCGTGAACGGGACCGTCTCGGGAGGCTGCTGAACGCCAGCCAGACGAGCCAGACCCGGGGTCATGGAGTCGTCCTGACCCCTCTAATCACAATCCAGGATTTACAGACGGTTTGGTCGACGTGCGCAGCATGGACGAAAAGGCCGTCCGCCGTGGACGGAGTGGTGGGCGGTCTCGTTGGCGCGGCTGGTGCCTTCGTTCATCCAGGCGCGCCCGTAGCAAGCAACACCCTCAGAATCGCGCCCTTTCGGGGCGAAGGTGAGCGGCCGCGCTTGAAAGCGGTGTGAAGGCGAGGTCCGAGCGGAGGGGCAGAGAGGGGGAGGGCGCCCCGAAGGGGCGGAAGACCGCCAGGAGTGAAGCGCCAGCTGCGGCTCGCCGCGGCTTCCGCTGCCGGGTCCGGAGGTCGGGGCCGCCTCTACTTGCCGAGGCGTATCTCTATCGAGCTGACGTCGCTCGTCGCGCCCGTGGCCGGGTCCTGGACGGCCTCGGTGTCGATCTCGATGCCGCGCACCGCCACGTCGGTGGCGAACCGCTGGGTCGTGACCTGAGCCGCGTCCACCGCCTTGGAGATCGCCCTCCCGCGGGCCTTGAGCGTGACCTCGGTGGAGCCGTTCTGGAACATGGTCAGGCAGGCGAGGACGTAGTACATGACGGGCTTCTTCCCCACGAATATCGTGTCCTCCCCATGCCGGTCCCCCGCTGACACGACCGCGCTTTCGTCCGCGATTCGCTTATTTCCCTTGCGATGGCCGCGGGATGATGGCGCGGGCGGGCCGTCCTCCCCCTCCTCCACTTCCTCCCTCTCTCTTTTATCGAGGCCGGTCCCCGACGGGAGGGAGGGTCGGTCTGCCTGGTGAACCACTGCATCTCTCACATCAAGGACGCGGACGGCCTCTGCTCCGCGGCGCTCACGCTCGCGGCCAGGGGCGGCACGTTCCGGCTGACGGACTACGATCAGCTCATCCAGGAGCTCGCCGACGTCCCCAAGAAGACGACCGAGCTCGTCATCTGCGACCTGGGCACGGACCCCACGCGCTTCCCCCAGTTCAGGGCCGCGGTCGAACCGCTCACGAAGCGGCTGAAGAAGGTCACCTACATCGACCACCACTACCTCCCCCCCGAGATGGAGGCCGAGCTCGGCGGGATGGGCCTGACGGTCGTCCACGACGTCGAGGAGTGCTCGTCGATGCTCACCTACGCGACGTTCAAGGGGACGCTCCCCGAGCGCGCGAGCTACCTCGCCATCTTCGGGGCGGTCACCGACTACATGGACTCGTCTCCCCTCGCCTCGAAGATGATGGAGAGGTTCGACAGGCAGTACGTCCTCCTCGAGGCGACGCTCCTCTCATACGCGATCTCGAACCAGGGCAGGGACCCCCGCTACCTCGAGTCCCTCGTCTCCGCCCTCTCCAGGATGGAGGTGCCCCACACCGTCGACGGCGTCGGGGAGTACGCCCTGAGGCAGGCCGAGACGGTCAGGAGGCTCGAGGGCGAGGTGGGGCGGAAGGGGGTGGTCCTGGGTAGGCTCGCCTACATGGAGACCGACCAGTCCTCGACGGGCAACGTCGCCAAGCTCCTCCTGGGCGCCTTCGCCGTCCAGGTGGGCGTCTCGTACCGCTCCAAGCCCGACGGCAGGGTCGAGATGTCCCTGAGGTGCACCTCGGAGTGCAGGGTCCACCTCGGCCGGACGATAAGCGACATCGCCGGAAGGCACGGAGGCAACGGCGGCGGCCACGCCAAGGCGGCCGGGTGCACGGTCCCCGTCGCCGAGGTCCTCCCCGTCCTGACGGAGCTTGAGTCGCGGCTCTAGGCCGTGCAGAGCACGACGATCGACCCCCCGAGGAACCTGGAGCTCATCTCCACGCTGGAGAAGTGGCGGCCGAGTAGCGCTCGGAGCGCGCCGTTCTTCAGCGTCAGCGCGTAGGTGTCGAAGAGGGAGCCGAAGCGGAACCCGAGCCTCCCGCCCGTGGCCGCCCCGATGAACGGGGCGACGACCCTGATGTAGGCGCCGAGCAGGACGGCCTGGACGAACGAGTCGGACTTGCCGAGGTCGCAGAGCGCGAAGCGGCCGCCGTCCGCGGTCACCCTCCGCACCTCCACGACGGCCGTGAGGAGGTCGCGCGCGTCCCTCAGGGAGAAGCCCGCCACGCCCGAGGCGAACGCCCCGTCCCTGAACGGCAGAGCCTCGAAGACCGCCTGCACCGCCATCATCGACCCTGCGGCCCTGAGCATCCTGCGCGACGCGTCGACGAGCACCGGGGTGCCCCCCGCCGCGGAGACGACCCGGGCCATCGTCCCGGGACCCGAGCCGAGGTCGAGGACGAGGTCGGGCCCCCGGACGGCGAAGGTCACCGCCCGCTCCCGCATGGCAGAGTCCGAGAAGAGGGCGATGCGGCTGGAGCCCGTCTCGTAGATCGGGATGATCGACTCGAGAGACCCGAAGACGTGGTCCCAGCGGGACTGAAGGCCAGGCCTCCGGGTGGCTGCCACCGCGCTGAACGAACGCTAGATATTTCTAAGCATTTGCCGTCCATCATGAGAAGAATGGTGGCCTTTTTCCCTCCATTATCATGCGAAAGAGGACATCGAAGATAAATACTGAAAACCGGGCGCCGGCGTCTATGCAGTCCCCCAGACGCGGAATCAAGAGAAGTTGGGTCTTTGCGGCCATCGCGATCATCGCTGCCTTCGCCGTCGGCATATTCGTCGATTCGCAGTTCCTGGCGGGGACGGCGCTCAACCCCAGCGTGAGCGACTCGTACGCGGTCGGCGAGTGCCTGGGCGGCGGCTGCCCCCAGCACGACTACGTCTTCGGGGAGGACCTGGTGACGGTAACCATAAGCCAGGGAGGCAGCGTCGTCTTCCAGTCCACCTCCAACAACCTGATCACCAACGCCGGCGAGAACTCGATAATCGACGGCCAGATGGCGTGCGGCGCGGCGGGGTCTCCCCCCGCGTGCGGCGCGACGGGCCCGGTCTACATAGCGCTGACGACCGTGGCGTCGCCCACGCCCAGCGTGACCGATACCACCTGCTTCAACGGGAACGAGTACTCCAGCGGCAACGGCATGAACAGGGCTCTCGGCACCTACCAGGCGGGTTCCCAGGTCTCCCCGTACAGCCACATCATCAAGAACACGTTCACCTACGCGGGGTCCAGCCCCCTGACGATCACGGGCGTCTGCATGTTCAACGCGGCCACGGGCGGCACCCTCTTCGCGGAGGACGCCCTCAGCAGCACGGCGACGGTCAGCGCCAGCGGCGACCAGCTCACGATCACGTGGACGTTCACCCACTGACGCGGGCGAGCCGGTCGTCCGAGCCGGGAGGCGCGCATCACCGAGCCGCTCGCGAAGAACGAGCATCATCGGGCGAGTGATTGAGCTGGTGTGTGAGGGCGAGCCTTGGTCTCTGTCCACGTGTGGGTCCGTCCCCCGGCGGGGTCGCGGGCGCACCGTGGGGTCTGGAGGCGCGCTCCACGCGGGCGGACCGCCGACCTCCTCCTCCTCGCCGCCCTCGTCGTCCTCTGCACCCTCTGGCTGATCTCTCCCTTCCCTGACGCGAGCGCGGCCGGAGGGAGCCGCGCCCAGACCGGAGCCTTCGCGCAGCCGGCGTGGTTCACCTACACCGGGCTGTTCGACACCACCACCCCGATAACCAGCGTCATCCAGAACGACTACTCGGTCGTCCTGGTCGCCGTCTCGGGGACCGCCCAGTCCGTCACCTCGATCACGGACACGGCGGGCACCTCCTACTCGAAGACCGTCGGCTCTGCCTCGAACCAGGACACCGAGATCTGGTGCGGGCAGTACACGGCGGCGTCCGGCTCGGTCTCGGTGACGGTCCACCTCTCCGGGTCGGCGACGTTCGCTTTCACCGTCTACGTCCTATCCGGGCTCTCGGGATGCGCCGGCGCGGTCACTGAGGCGGCCCACGGCTCCACGGGCGCCATGTCCGTCGCCTCGTTCACCCCGGCGACCGGCGACGCCTGCATCGTCCTCGGCAACGAGCTGGCGGGCCTCTCGCAGCCGAACTACGGGCAGGCGAATCCGTTCCTCTCCGATAGCAACGGCGGCTCGGGCTACCCCAACATGGTGGGCGTCGTCGCCGGCAGCCAGTACGCCGTCGCGACCCTGCGCGGGGCGTGGAGCGCCAACGACGGGGCGACGAC
>JBEKTS010000186.1:0-3947 GCA_049515775.1 Nitrososphaerales archaeon
CGCCGTACATGATCCTGGTCTTCGTGGCGCCGTTGTTCGCCGCCTGCAGTATCATGGCTATTATCTCGGACCTGCTCCTGTACTTCATCGAGAGCCCCTAGACATATGTTATATTTAATACCTCACGCATGAATGTTCTGGAGTCGACCTACGCCGCAAGGGCCATGGATCGCGCTAGCCTTTTAACCGATGGCCGGTCCGGACTCGAACCTTGGCGGGCTCCAGACGCGCTGCCAGCGTCGTCGTGACCGCGGCCGGGACTGTCGTCGCTCAGGGGATAATCAAGTCCCTGAGGCTCGCGAGCTCGGTCGACGGAGGTCGGATCAAGTACACGATCACGGCGACCGACATGAGCCCTGAGGCGGCTGGGCTCTACAGGAGCGACAGGGGAGTGCTCGTCCCGGGAGCCCGGTCGCGCCGGTACCTCGACGCCATGATTGCCGTCTGCCGGGAGGCGGGCGCGGAGGCGCTCTTCGTGGGCTCCGATGAGGAACTCCTGCCGCTCGCGGCCGCTGCCGAGAGGATCGAGCGCGAGTCCGGCGCGGTCGTCATCGTCGGGCAGAGGAGCCTCGTCTCGCTCGGTCAGGACAAGTGGAGGACATACAGGTTCCTGAAGAAGAACTCGCTCCCGTGTGCCGAGTCGGCGCTGCCGGAAGGGATGGACGGGTTCCTGCGCGAGTTCGGCTTCCCCGTGGTCGTCAAGCCCAGAGAGGGGCACGGGTCGCTGGGGTTCCAGGTCGCTGGCAACAGGGAAGAGGTCGAGGGAGCGTGCGCGGCCATCACGAGGTACGGGTGGAGGCCGATGCTCCAGGAGCACCTGGGAGACGCGGACCAGGAGTACACCTCGGGCGTCACCCTCGACAGGTCCGGAGCGACGGTCCTGTCGTCGATCAGCATGAGGAGGAGGCTGAAGGGGGGCCAGACGTTCAGGGCGTTCGTCGACGACTACCCTGAGGTGAGGCGCGCGGCGGAACGGATCGCCGGGGCGCTGGGAGCCCGGGGGCCGGTCAACGTGCAGGCGAGGATCTCTGACGGCGAGCCCAGGGCCTTCGAGATCAACCCCCGCTTCTCTGCCTCGTGCCCGATCCGGGCGGTCGCCGGGGTGAACGAACCGGACGTCGTCTTCAGGAACTGGGTGCTGGGAGAGAAGGTTACCGCGGAGCGCTACGAGAAGCTCGTCTGCCTGAGGTTCCTCGACGAGGTCTACGTCCCCTATCCCACCTACGAGGCTATGGCGTCCCGGGGCGAGGTCTCGCAGGGAGGCTCGTCGGTCGTGGGTTACTTCTAGGGAGGCATCGCTCCCGCGGGAGCCCTCGACCATCAATCCTCTGTCACGCGGCGACAGAAGAAGCTACGGCGACCCATATCACCGATACGCTCGACGTCCCCCGATAGACATGGCCACAAAAGGTCAGGACGCGGAGAGCTGGGACGACGCGCTGCAGCAGCTGAGGGAGGACCTCGACGACAAGCTGGAGGTCATCCAGCGCAAGCTGTCAAAATCCGCGGACCGCGAGAGGAAGATCATCGCGGAGGAGGGAGAGGGAGTGAGGGTGAGGCTCTCGGGCGTCGGGAACCGCGCCATGGCCGGCGTCGGTCGCGCCGACGACCTCGTCCGGGACCATCCGGTGATACTGGTGGGTGGAGTCCTCGCGCTGGGGATGCTCCTGGGCGCCCTGTTGACGCACCGGAGCGAAGACTGAAACGGCCCGCCGTCAGGGCTGGGAAGCGCTTCGCTTTCCTGCCCCGACAGCCGGGTCCCGCTCCGGGGAGCTTCCGGCCAAAGCCACCCTGACCTGGCCACGGCCGAGGAGCGTGGCTTCGCATGGCTCGGGCGAACGCGTCAGGATGGGCTCCGCTCGGCTCAGAGATGAAGATTACTGGGGTGCTGCTCTCCGTAACATTCTACGCCTACCCATTTGCCAGTCCCGGGGTCAGCGTCGTCACCATGCAGAAACAGGAAATCACCTGTCGGAGCTGCGGACAGAAGTTCCGGACGAAGGAAGACCTCGATAGACACAACAACCAGGCCCACCCGGGAATGAATAGCGGGGCACAGCAGGGATCTGGAACGAACGAACCCAACCAGCCACAGCGCCAGTCGGGCGCCGCGCAGACCTACGGCCTGAACGCCGGGGCCGGCGGCAACCAGTAGGGCCCGCCATCGTCAGGAACCGAGCGGGTCTCGCACTCCGAGGACGAATAGGACAGGCCGGGGAGAGGGCACGGGCGTCGCCCTCCCCGGGGATTTTTTGAAGGGCCGAACCGCCAGCCCGCGCCGTGCCGGGTTTGCGCGCTCATGCGAGGTCGGTGGCTCGCGCGATCGAGAGCGGCCCGCGGAGCGCGCGGCTCGAGTCAGTTCGCCGTCTCGTTCAGGTCGCACGTTGCGACACCACAGACGAGGGGCGTGACGGTCGCTCCCTTGGTCATGTAGACGTACGCGGAGGACTGGCCTCCTGACGGGCTGCACGAGCTGAACCCTGCGGGGATCGAGAAGAGCGCGCCCGTCCCGTTCTTGGTCGTGATGTCGTACCCCACGACCAGGCGGAATTCGTTGTTGCAGGACTCGGGCGCCAGCCCGGCGACATTGAGGAAATAGAACCCCTTGGCGCTCCCGTTCGTCGTTATGGTGTAGCCGACGTCCACCATCGCAGGTCCCGCTCCGCCGAGCGCGATCCTCGTCTGGTTGGGGGATACGCTGACGCCGGGGGCGGCCACGAAGGGGTGCTCCACCGTCCCGTTCTGATAGACCTTCGTGCCGAAGCTCCCGACCTGCGCGCCGTCGGTCAGGTTCCAGGCGACGCCGAGGGGGGCGGCCGCGTCGACATAGGCCGCGCAGACCTCCGAAGTGCCGTTCTCGGGGACGGCGAGGATCGGAAAGGCCAGGCACGTGTTGTCGTACGCGGGCGCGGGCGAATCGAGTCCGGCGTAGGCCGTCCCTCCTTCGCAGGGACCCGGGGTGACGGTCGCCGACGCGCTCGACGTCGGAGGCAACGACGAGGAGGAGAACGCCGTCGATGGTGACGACGAGCCCCGTGCCACCACGGGGGCGGTCCCCTGGAGGCCCAGCGTCAGCGTGGCCACGACAAGGATGGGTACGATGACCGCGACCGCGATGAGGGCGCCCACCGTCACCCTGCTTGGCCGGCTGTAGCTCCTCCTCATCTAGTACGCCACCGGATAGGCGAGCAGCATGGTGACCACCAGACCGGCTCCTCGTCAGCGAGGAGAGGATACGCGTCCTGGACATTAGAGGGTGAGGAATCGGCGCAGGCTCGAAACCTCCTTGAGGGTCGACCGTCTGACGTTCGGGGATGAAGGATCCGGCGGGCCGGAGACCTCACCGTGGGCTGGCCAGTTACTGGCCCCGCCGCACCGACGTCCCACTGAGGGCATCGCGGATGGACGCCGAGGACGTCGCAACGAGGAAACGGGAAAAGGACACAGGAGAAGGGGAGGGAGGACCGTCCTCCCCCTCGTTCTTCTGGCGACCCGCCTTCGGGCGTTCGGCTCAGGGCGGGGAGGTTATGGACGGTATCCAGGTCTCTGTGTCGCCCGTCGCGCCGGTCGTCCTGTACCTGTAGTACTCGTCGGGCACGGGCGGCGTCTCCCTCTTGAACTCCATCTCGGCCTGCTGCTCCGTCACGTTGAACCAGAGCGTGGATCCGTCGTAGCCACGGACCAGGTACTTGGGGATGAAGTACTTGTGCTTCGAGATGGTGCCCTTCTGGGTGACTATGAAGTTCATACCCAGCTCCTGCACCTCTCCCAGAGAATAGTCGTTGAGACCCTTGGCCTCCTTCTTCAGCATGTCGTTCCAGCCGAATCTGTTTGCTTGCATACCCGTTACTGTCGCCCGGGCCGCTCGGCGCGTATGCGAGATTTGTTATGTCGCGCCAATCCGTGGGTCCGACGCCGGGAAGGCAGACGGGACCTCATGACGATCG
>JBEKTS010000187.1:0-7581 GCA_049515775.1 Nitrososphaerales archaeon
GTCTGCGTCGACGACCAGCTCCTCCTGGTACGACAACAGCAAGTGCACCCAGGGGGCGGGCAAGGGCGGGAACGGGGGAGCGGGAGGGGACTGCGGCTTCCCGGGGCGTGGCGGCAAGGGCGGGAACGGCGGGATAGTGAACGTCTTCACCCTCGCGGCCTCGCTCCCCGTGGTCCAGGGCTGGACCTACATCGTGGGCGGAGGGAAGGGAGCGAATCCGGGCGACCCCGGCAAACCCGCGAACGGGGGGCAGGGAGGGGCCGCCGGGACCGTGAACGGCCCCTGCCCCAGCGTCCCGGGCTTCGAGGGGTCGGACGGGCCGCCGGGGCAGTCGATGGCGCAGATCGACCCGACCTGGCCGGTGGACTACAGCGGGCCCGACGGCCTGGCTGGGTATGCCGCCCAGTATCCGGTGACGGCGGTGCCCAGTTGAGTAGTGGTGGTGGGCTGAGAGCATGATCGTAACACCGATTCTGAACGTGGTCGGGAACCACGACGTCACCGACGACATCATCTTCTGCGGGCTGCTCCAGTTCGGAGGCGTCCAGCCGCAGCTGGTGATCCGGCCGATGCCGGGCGCCAAGGTCGGCGCGCAGCGCTTGCTGAAGATAGTGGCGAACGTGATCGACACGACGGGGTCCACGGGCGCCACGATCACCTACAACCTCGACAACAACACCGAGGTGCCGCTGGGCAACTTCCCCTCGTTCGCCGACCCGACGACGCAGGCCAAGACCGGGGCGGCCGGGAGCCCGAACTTCTGGCAGGGGCCGATACCGCCCGCCCAGACGGCGTCCCCGAACTTCAACATCCTCCTCGACCCCATAGGGTACATCGGCAGCTTCCCCAAGGCCACCGACGGCGGGGACGGCGCGGCGGGCGGGAGGGGCGCCGATGGGACGCAGGGGCTGAACGGCCCGATCGTGGAGATCTGGACGACGAACGTGATCGGGAGCCTGACGATCGACGTCCGGGGGCAGCAGGGCGGGAACGGCGGGAACGGCGGGAACGGGCAGTTCGGCGGCGCCGGTCAGGGCGGCTCGGTCGCCGTCCCCGGCACCGACACTTCGTGGACCGGAGTGCCCTACCTGGTGTGCAACCAGACGGCCGGGCTGGGCGGGGACGGGGGGAGGGGAGGGAACGCGGGTTGCGGCGGGAACGGCGGAGGAGGCGGGAACGGCGGGACCGTGAGGGTGTACTACACCGGCGGCGTCAACCTCGCGGCGTTCAGCCCGATGGTCGCAGGAGGGGGAGGCGGGAACGGCGGGTCCCCGGGCAACCCGGGCAACGGAGGCGCCGCAGGCACCCCCGGGACCAACCTGCCGCCCTGCCTACCTACGCAGCAGTCCCAGAACGGGCCGAACGGCTCTCCCTGTCCGGGAGGAAACGAGACCCGCGGCGGAGGAGGGGCGCTGCCCGGCACCCCCGGGGCGAGCGGCCAGTACATGACGCTCCAGGTGAGCAAGATCCCGCAGGTCTCGGGGACCTAGCCGCGCCGCCGGGGGCGCTGTGCGGTCAGGCCGCCCGGCGGGGAGGGGGAGCCGCCCCGCCCGGGAGGGTCGGGCGCAGGCCCGCCTCCCGGATCGACTCGAGCGCCAGCGCCCGGAAGGCCTGGGTCCCATCGACCGCGGCCCGGAGGTCCACCGCCGCCGGGTCTCCCCCCATGATCGTCGCCAGGTCGTCGAGGGCCTCCGGGCACGAGGCGAGCATCGACTCCCTGAAGGTCCGGGACGGCACGTAGAACGAGGTCTTCCTGCCGCTCCTGGCCTCGTCGAGGACGACCGGGCAGCGGGAGACCGAGTAGGCCCAGAATCGCAGGTAGAGGTTCGCCTCGGCGTTCTCGCCCCTCCTGATTAGCGCCCCGGCGACGGCCTTGCGGTACTCAAGCTCGAGGGGGGAGATCGAGTAGAGGTAGTGGCCGCTCACCCTCTCGCCGAGGCTCCGGGCGAGGCTGGCCGAGCCGCGGGCGGCCGCCGCCCGGTGGACCCTGGTGAGGGCGTCCAGCGAGGGCGAGGCGTCGCCCTCCAGGTTCAGGCCGACCCCGAAGGCCCCCTCGAGGTCGATGGCGTCGGCCGGAGACGAGGCCGCCCTGAGCCGGGCCATGGGGCGCGTCAGGAGACCCATCACCCCCCGCCTCCGGGCGTCGGCCAGGGCCATGGCGTAGTAGCTCCGGGCGGTCTGGAGATAGAAGAGGGCGGCGGGAGGGAAGTCCGGGTTCCTCGAGGCCTCCCTGAGCGCGGCGTCGCCGAAGCCCACCTGCTCGCCGAGCCTCCTCCCCCAGGGCCCCCTCTCCCGGGCGCACCGCTTGACGTTCTCGACCATCGACGCCAGCGGCCCGGACGGCGGCGAGACCGCCCGCGACTCCAGTAGCAGGTGCGGGAGCATCATGTACCCCGCGGCCGCGAGCGGGTCGAGCAGCTCCGAGGCGGGGATCCAGAGGACGTCGACCAGGACGCGCCCGATGGCCGTCTCTACGGCGAGCCGCTCCGGCCGCTCGTCCGGCCTCCTCCAGATCGAGACCAGGTCGACGTCGGAGACCTCCTGGCATCCCTCGTCCACGATCGGGGTCCTGTGCAGCAGATAGAGCGAGTCCCGCCCCAGCAGGCGGGGCGCCTTCGAGACCGCCTCCAGGAGGCCGGCCTCGAGCGCGGTCCCTCGCTGGGCGAAGGGCACGACCGGCCGTTCGGGCGTCATCGCGACGGCCCCGCGCGCCCGGAGACCCTCTCCTGGAACTCCGAGAGCGCCCTGAGAGCCGTCGCAGTGGTGAAGAGGCGCCGTTGGTCCCTGATGGCGGCGCCTATGGCCCTCCCGTCCGCGGTCCAGCCGGCCCGGAGCCAGGGCTCTCTGTCCGAGGGGTGGGGGATCCTCAGGATGTGGCGCTCGGACCAGCCGCCGTCCTCGAGCTGGTGCGCCACGAGCCACTCGGCCGCCCGCTCGATGGCCGTCGTGCGGTCGCGGGGGCCGAGGAGGAGGCCCCTCAGTCCGAGCGCGGTCGAGAAAGCCCAGCCGCCGGCGTTCCAGCACCCCTCATCGTCCTGGGTCTCCGCCATCCAACTCTGGGCCCGCTCCACGAGCGAGACGTCGCCCCCGCCTACCCCTCCCTGGCCCTCGGCGACGAGCGCCTCCATGCACAGCGCGGTCGAGTACAGAGGGTCGGCCCACCAGTATGCGTTCCAACGGCCGTCGGGGGTCTGCGAACTCCGGATGTAGTCGAGGGCGCGGTCCCTGCTGCCCCGCAGGGCGCCGGTCCTCGCGAGCGCCAGCGCGGCCGACGCCGTGACGCAGGTCTGCGACGACGCCCAGCCCTCGAACGAGAGGCCTTCTCCGTCCAGCCGCATGAACCGGCCGATCTCTCGGGGCGCGGCGTACGTCCGGAACCCTCCGTCCACCGGGCTCTGGTGCCTCGACAGGAACGCCGCGGCCCGCTCCAGCCTCCCGGGATCGAGCGCGTCCATGCGGGAGAGGAACAGGAGGCACCACGACGTCGAGTCGGCGTCCGAGGGGACGATGGGTCCGTAGCCCCAGCCCCCGTCGCCGTGCTGACGACCGAGGATGCCGGAGGCCACCGCCGGAAGGACGGTCGTCCCCCCCGCCGCTCCGCCCGGGGGGAGGCTGAGGGCCAGGTTGTAGCCGACGTAGCCGCTTACCCAGTCGACCGACTCCCCCGCGAGCGTGCGAAAGTCGGACCAGCAGGGCGGCTGGGCGCTGGCGGCCGCCTCGACGATGAAGCCCCGGGCGCGGTCGAGCGACTGCCTGAGCCGGTCGGCGTTCAACGGCCCTCTTCGGGCGCCCCGGGCGTTATTAACGAGCGCGGCACGGGCGGGTCTCCCTCCCAACCACCCACCCCCCCCCACCGGCGACCCTCGAGACCCCCCCGCCCCCCACGGGCCGGGGCCCCAGCACACCCGCGCGGGAAGGAGCCCACGAAGTTTGTACTTCACGGATATATAGAAGGAGGCCTCCGTGAGGACCGATTGAGTTTCCTGCTGGACCCGCCGGCCCTCGTCCTGGTCGGGTTCATCGCCGGGAAGGTGTACTACCTGCTGGTGGCGTACGGAGACGGGGTGCTGAGGCGGGGCGCCTCGAAGAAGGGGCTCCTGGCGTTCGGGGCCGCGGTGGTCCTGGTCTTCTGGCTGTACAGCTCGCTCCTCTACGTGAACGCCATCTACTTCCCGTGGCCGCTGCCGCGCTGGTTCGGCGGGACGAGCTGGATGCTGAACTCTGGCCTGCCGCTCGGGCTCGCCCGGTCGCAGGCGGCCGACGCGGCCGCCGTCGTGGTCTTCGCGACCTACCCCGTCTGGTTCTACCTCGGGACGGAGCTCGCGCTGGCGGGCCACCGCCTCTCGAGGGCGAGCAGGGAGAAGGAGAGGAACCGCATCATCGGTCCGATGGTCGACTCGGTCTTCCCGAGGGGAGGGGCCATAGCGCCCGGCGCCTCCGACGTGGGAACCACCGAGATGGTCGACTCGCTCCTCCGGAAGATACCGGCGGAGTTCGCGGACGGGCTCATGCTCCTGGTCTTCGTCTTCGACAGCAGGTTCATGGTCCTCTTCTTCACGGGCAGGTGGGAGCGGTTCGTGGACCTCGGCGGCCCCGGCGCCTCGAAGGAGAAGAGGGACTACGTCCAGGCCTGGGACTCCAACCCCTACCTCGGGTCGGCGATGCAGGCGCTCCGGATCGCCGCCTCGTACGGCTACTACACGAGGCGCCAGGTCTACGGCGAGCTGGGGTACAGCGGCCCCGTGGAGCCCGGGCTTCCCCCCTGGTACGACCCGGGCCCGGCGCCCGCGCCGGAAGCGGCGGTGGGGTCGAGACCGCGGACGTCTGCGTCATCGGCTCGGGTGCAGGGGGGGCGGTGATGGCCTGGGAGATGGCGGAGCGGGGCCACTCGGTCGTCGTGCTCGAGAAGGGAGGGTACCACCCGCGGGAGGACTTCAACCAGAGGGAGGAGGAGATGATCCCGATGCTCTACAAGAACGCCGGGCTCCAGTTCACCGTGCCGGGCGGCATCGCGGTCGCCCAAGGGAGCTGCGTCGGGGGGTCGACCGTGGTCAACGACGCCGTCTGCTTCAGGGCGCCCGACGCGGTGCTGGGGTGGTGGGGGGACCAGTACGGGGTCGAGGGCGTCGGGCCCGAGGAGATGAGGCCGTTCTACGAGAAGGTCCTGGCGCCTCGTGTAGTAGCCGTACGAGCTCAACAGGAACAACCTGGTCCTGAAGACCGGGGCCGAGAAGCTCGGCTGGGCGTCCGCCCCCAACTCCAGGAACTGCAGGAGCTGCAGGCAGTGCGGGAACTGCCAGCTCGGGTGCTACTACGGCACGAAGCAATCCATGCTCGAGACCTACATCCCCGACGCGGAGCGGCGGCACGGGAGCCAGGTGAAGGTCTTCGCAGACACCACCGCCGATGAGCTCGTAAGGTCGGGAGACTCCATCTCGGGGGTGAAGGCGACGGTCTCCACGGGCGGGAAGGAGCTGGGCCTCTCGGTGAAGGCCAAGGTGGTGGTCGTCGCCGGGGGGACCGTGGCCTCTTCGCAGCTCCTCCTCGGGTCCGGTCTCGACGTCAACGGCAGCGTCGGCAAGGGCGTCGCGATCCACCCCTCGCCCGCCATGATAGGAGACTTCACCGAGGAGATCAACGGGAACCAGGGCATCCCCATGGCGTACCACTGCCACGAGTTCAGCGTCCTGCAGACCGGGAAGAGGGGGTACATGCTCGAGTCGATCTTCTTCGCCCCGTACCAGTTCTCGCTCCCCGTGCCGGGGGTCGGGTTCGCGGAGAAGGAGCTCATGTCGAGGTACGGCCACTACGCCCTCATCGGGACCCTGCTGCAGGACGAGAGCGTAGGAACCGTCGTCCAGGGCGGGCCGCTGGGGTCCCTCCTGGAGTACGAGCTCACCGCGGGCGACGCGGCGCTCATGATCGAGGGGATGAAGAGCGCCGCCAGGGTGCTCTTCGCCGCCGGGGCTTCGAGGGTGATGACATCGCACAGAGCCAGGACGGTCCTGCACGGGGTGGAGGACCTTCACCTGATAGACGAGCGGGGGGTCTCCCCGGGCGCGCTGAGCATCGGGTCCGCGCACCCGCAGGGAGGCAACAGGATGGGAGGCCCCCGGGGGGAACCGGGGGCGGTGGTCGACTCGGACTCCAGGGTGCTCGGCGTCCAGAACCTCTTCGTCTGCGACGCCAGCGTCTTCCCGACCGCCCTCGGGGTCAACCCCCAGCTGACCGTGATGGCCCTCTCGACCAGGGCCGCGGAGCGCATCGACGAGAACTGGGCCAGGTACGCGAGGCCGGTCTAGGGGGTCTGGCCAGTTGAGCTTCTTCGTAGATCCGCCGGCCCTGATCATGGTCGGCGCGCTGATCCACATCTTCGCGGAGAGGCTCAAGTCGCCGAGGTCGATCGTCTACGCCATATCCGGCGGGACGATCGCGAGCTTCACCTTCGGGGGGTTGGGGCTCTATCTCAACTGGTTCCCCTGGGTCGTCCCGGGGCTCATCGACCTCCCCGGGTCGTACGTCATGCTCGACCAGGGGATAACGGGGCTCACGGTCGCGACCTTCCCGACCTGGATCGCGGTCCTCTTCCTCTGCCTCTACCCCTTCTGGTTCGCGGTCGGCTTCGAGACGGCCAAGCGCCATCGCCTCAACGCGAGGCAAGCCCCGCTGCTCGTCGCCGGCGTGCTGCTCATGGTCGTCCCCTCCCTGATCGAGTCGCAGCTCATATTCCACTGAGGACGGAGCCGGCGCGGACGGCATACTCCCCGGGCCACCCAGGCGGTCAGCAGTGCCGAGGGGCGAGGAACGGATATATTGCGAGAGGCCGCTCTCCGGCGGCTCACCTTGTCTGAGGTCCTGGTCCAAACGCTGCGGATGTCGTGGCTCTGGTGCATCTTCGCCGGCTTCTACCTGGTGGCGTACGCCTTTTGGGTCCCGGGGCTGTTCGGAAGCGGCCTCCTGGCGGCGCTCCTGATCCTGGTCGCGGTCGGGCTCGGAGGGAGCCTGCTGTACGACGGCTTCTCGAACGCGCTCGCCCTCCAGACAGGAAGGAGGGGCGGCGGCCTCGCCCTCCCCTTCGGGCGCGCGAGGGTCGCTCTCGGTGGGGCGGTCCTCCTCGCCTTCGTGGACGTCTACCTCCCCCCCAGCGGGAGGATAGTGGCGCACTGGCCCCTCGACCTCGCCATCACCGTCGTCTCCGGGCTCGTCCTGCTGTACTATGCGGTCACCGGGCCTCCGACCTAGGGAGGGGTCGGCGGGTCGGGGCGTCCTTCCGCCGTCCTCGTCGGGCATCGGCTGGCAGGCGGAGAGGGTTGATATCCGGGTGGGACGGGAGACGTCCGCGTGGAGGGCGAGAGGACGCAGATATCCTGGGACGACTTCGAGAAGGTCGAGCTGCGGGTGGGCACCATCGTCGAGGCCGAAGAATTCCCGGAAGCGAGGAGGCCCGCCTACAGGCTGCTCATCGACCTCGGCGAGCTCGGGCTCAAGAGGTCCAGCGCCCAGATAACCGCGCTCTACTCCAAGGAGGAGCTGGTCGGGAGGCAGGCCATCTGCGTCACGAACTTCCCTCCGAAGCGGGTC
>JBEKTS010000188.1:0-3827 GCA_049515775.1 Nitrososphaerales archaeon
ATCTCTCAGGTGAGACCCTCGGGCGGTCTCACATGGTTTGAGCCGTGGAGCGATTCTTGCTTCGATCGAAATGAAACCATTAATCTACGCCACCATCAAGGCCATTCGGCGCTTTTGAAGAAGAACCGGGTCCTATTCGTCCACACGGCGAGCCTACTCAACCTGAGAGGGACCGAAAGGTGGCTGTTCGACGTAAGCCGTCGACTGGCCCGATACCAATGGATGGAACCGTTCGTCGCCGATTTTCAGGGTGACGTCGACCCGCAGGTGAATCTCGACCACGACAGGCGCGAGCGGGCCGTACGGGAAGCTCTCGGCGGAGTCAGATGGGAGGAGTTCCGCTTCGTCAACCTGTCAGGAAACCGGTTCTCGAGAAGGCTCAGCTCGATTCGATTCATCCCGTTCGACCTTCGTTTCCTGAACGCTCTGGCCCGATGCGACGTCGTCTGGTTCCTATATTCCGGCAACGGCCCCGGATCCCTTCCCCTGATAATGATCGGCGCCCTCTTGGCGGGCCGCAAACCGTTCGTGATATCCATCCACATATCTCCCGAGATGAGCGAGGGCAGGTCCCTCTACCTGCGGTTCTTCCATAGAATCGGACTCTTGAAGGCCGTTCACGTCCTGAAACAAACGGACCTCGACGTCGTGGAAAAGGGCCTGGGAATTCCGGCGACGCTCATCCCCAACGGCGTGGACTGCGAGAGGTTCACGCCCGGAACCGGTGCGAAAACGGGCTTCAGGGTGCTCTTCGTGGGAGCTCTCGACAAGAAGAAAGGGGTCGATCTCTTACCCACGATCTACTCAAAGCTCAAGGGCTCTTCGCTGGCAGACGATCTCCAGCTTGTCATCGTGAGTTCTGGCGGAAAGCTGACAGAGGAGATTGAAGAATGGAGCCGAGGCAAGGACGACGTAGTGTTCGGGGGCTTGGCCACAGGCGACGACCTTGTCAATCTCTATCGTAGCGCTGCCGTGCTGTTGTTCCCTAGCAGGACGGAGACCTTTGGTCTTGTGCCGCTCGAGGCGCAGGCTTGCGGGACCCCCGTGGTGATGTGGCGCGGTGTTTGCTTCAACGATTGCGTCAAGCACGAAGAAACAGGATTCGTGACGGAACGTCACGATTCTGATTCCTTCGTTGATGCGATAATCCGCCTCTACGGCGTTTGGCGCTCCGATGAGGGATACGAGGAGATGTGCAAGGATGCGCGGCAAAACGTGGTGGACAACTTCTCACTGGACAGGGTCGTCGCTCAGGTAGCCGGTTTGATCACCAGCAGCGAAAACTGACTTTGGAGCGCCGGACCGAATCACCTCCCGGGAGATCTGCAAGGACGCGCGGCTGCACGTGCTGGACGACGTCTTCTGGACGCGGTCGTCGGGAGCGTAGCTCGATTGATAGACGGCTGCGCGGGCGGACCCATCCCCCGAACGGAATAGCTCTCACAGACTTGGCGTGCATCGAAGCACCGTCAGGAAGAGATGGCTGATGTGTGCGCAAGTTGGGAAGATCGCCGGCAACCTCTCGATGGTGAACGAAGGGACGCGCCGCTCCAGGGGAGATGCAGCAAGGAGATGCGGTCGCCCGGACGGTTTCCTTTCTTCCCTGGGATCAGCGGCTCGTGAGCTGCGCGTCTCCCGCCTCGCACCGGCATTGCGTCATGCAGAACCACGTCTAACTCGGTGATACGCCCTAGTGGCCGTCGGAAAATGCAGCGCTACGAATGGCTTGATCCCTCGACTCTCCCGGTTGTAGCACCTACTTACTCGGCCAATGTCCGCGCCGGTGAAGCATATTACCGAATACTTGTTGGGCAGGAACAGGACGTCGCCCAAGGACTTCAACCGATTCTTGGTCCACTGCGCTCGATGAGTCTCGTACTCGTTCCCGAAGACGCCGCCCTGATGCCCGATGTCAAGAGGGGTGGAGATGATCATGTTTCTTCCCCTCGATTTGCATCGGTCCAGTAGTTCCGTGCCCCCCTCGAAGCTCAGGTGCTCGAGCACATCTATCAGCAGGATCAGGCCATACTCCCTGTCGAGCGTGGGAATTATCTTGAGTGCGTCGCCAACGTAGACCTCGTCGTAGACGTATGCGTGAAGCGGAGTGAGGTACTCTCGGTACGCTTCGATGCCGTCGATCCTGTGATTTCGTTCTCCAAACCTGTTCGCCTTGTTGACGTCCAAGTACTCCCTGCACAGGACGCCGTATTTGCCAAATCCCGTGCCGACGTCCAACACGCTCGCAGGATTCAGCCAACCCACCAGCTCCATTATCTGCGTGAGTTGATGCGAGTGACTTGACGGCAAGACCCAGTCTGCGCAGGCCGATGACGGATTAAAGCATTGTTCACCGCAGACGCACCCCGGGCTCCCCCCATGGTCAGGCGGCCGTCGAGACGAACCACTGCCAGGACGGTCGGCGGTATCGTCCCAATCCGATTCCCGGTCTTCCATGACTCCCCTGGCGGCCATTGGGATCTCCTCCGCGACCCGCAAGAGCGTGACGATGCTCTGCCGAATCACCCCGATGCCCTGAGTCATTCCTCAGTCTTCACACTGGAGCGAGCTCTGCGGCCGGGCCTGCCGTCCTGCAGCCAACCGGGAGGTCCCCAAATCGACGCCGACGACCACGAACGAGACGAGCGGGAACCCTTTCGTCTGGGCGGGCGGGCGCCGGGACCGGCACGACCTCTGGGGTCGTCTGCGGGACGCGTGTCGAGTTGGCGCGAGGCTCAATCCAGCTTAAATATCAACGCCCAATCGCGCCCTAGTCTGCGGGATGAGGTCACGTATTGCTTTCCACTCGGCAGGCACGACAGTCCGTCGACAAGACTCTAGCGGCGAGCGCGTCGTCTCCCCCGTCGTGCGGTCAGCCTCTTCGCCGGGCGCGCCTCTTCCAGGCGGAGCCCTGACCCCGCGAGATCGTGCTATCCTCTCCGTCGAGGCTCCTGGATGGTCCAGGAGCACCCCTAGGACGAGCCGACGCGTGGCGAGCGGCGCCGCGGATTCCAGACGGATGGTGGAAGGCTGGTCCGTGGCCGCACGTTGGGAGGTCGCACCCCCATGCGAGCACAGACGCGACGGACCCGGTTCATCCGATGTGAAGTACCACCGCGGGATGGCCGCTCAGACGGGTTGCTCAAGGGGGCTGCCGGGCCGCATTCTCGGTCGGAACGGCCCCGTCTCCACTGGATAGTGCCGCATTAAATGAGCGATCCAACCGACGGTTCGGACGTCTCCAAGCGCAGCCTGGACCTAGGAAAGATGACGGCGGAGGGCGCAACCGCCCTCTTGATCGGAGAGATCGCATCCAAGCTGGTCGGCGTCGTCGGCTCGCTCGTGCTGATCAGGCTGCTCGTGAGTCCCGCGATCTACGCGCCCATCGCAGCGGCCACCACCCTCCCTGGGCTCGTGATGCTGGGCGACGTCACCGGTGTGAACTCGGCGCTCTCGAGAACGCTGGCCCTCAGCAAGAGAGAGGGCGACTCCGAGGCGATATGGTCATCGTACTGGGTCGCGAACATCGTGAAGTTCGCCACTGGCGGTGCGCTCAGCCTGGTCGCTTTCCTCATCGCACTGCCGATAGCCATCCTGCTCGGCAAGCAGAGCATCGAGGGCTATCTCCTGATAGCTTCCAGTCTGCCGATGGTCTGGACGGTCCAGGTCAACGTCAAGTCCGCCCTGATCTCTTTGGGCAGGGCCAGGGCCTACTCCTGGCTTCAGATCGTGAACGAGGCGCTGCTGAGCTTCGCGCCCATCGTCGCCGTTCTGCTGGGCTACGGCGCCGTGGGTGCGCTGGTCGCGATGGTGATTGCGAACTTCGCCTA
>JBEKTS010000189.1:0-3773 GCA_049515775.1 Nitrososphaerales archaeon
GTAGTACGCGCTGTGCTCGCGGGAGCAGTACTTTCCGCGCCTGCGGTAGACGCCGCCCCTCATCTTCCGCTCGACGCACCTCGGGCAGACCACGCCGATGCCGTGCCGGAGCATGGTGCCGAAGACCTGCGCGGCCGTGACGGTGCCCAGCCGGACGTTCTGGCGGCCTTCGTCGTCGCGGAACGCCACCTCTATCCGCTTGCAGAGGTCGTTGATCTCCCTGTTGTCCGTGCCTGCTCCAGCCCCCTTCCTCACGAGGCCGGACAGACGGCGATTATAAGGCCGAAGCCCACGCGATTTGGCCAGGGCTGAATTCTGGTTGACCCGCGTCCGCAGCCTGGACGGGTACTGACCGGGACCGTCCATGGCAGCGATCAGAAGGAAGCGGAGGGCGGGGAGGCCGTCGCTCCGCGCTATCCGGTCCGAGACCTCTTGTTGCGGGCCATCGCTTCTCTGTAGTCATGCGAGAGCCCGGAACGCAGCCGCAGGTCCGGTAGTAAGGGGCCGGGAGGATTACGGCGGACGAGGTGCGCAGACCAGACTGGGAGGGACGAAAATGAAGACCGAGAGCTGTGGAGCTCTGGTCCTTAGGTGCCCGTTATCGGCTGGATGTGGATCTCTTGGCCGTTCTCGCCCAGGGCGCAGCCGCAGCCCGCGGCGTGACCACCGCGCCTCAGAGTGCCGCGGTAGAGCCCGTCCTCGAGCTTCCTACCCACCTTCTTCTCCCAGGCCTCGATAGGCATACCATACTTTTGCTGAATCCTGTCTCTATACCATTCGGGAATGACATTAAAACTACAAAATGGTATGATTCTCAGATCCGGAGTCAGATAGTGGATGTCGCACCTCTGCAGCCGTTCCTCGTCCTGGTTGTATTTATCCTGGAAATGCATCATTCCGAGGAACATCGACTTGGTGTGGAACTCCCCGATCGCCGCGTAGTCGTGCCTTATCAGGGCGTTCGTGATCATCTTCGAGAACGACAGCCCCTTGGGCTGCTTCTCCCTGTTCACGAACCGGTTTATCTGGGTCAGGACCTTCGCCGCTATGACGTACCTGTTCGTCCCCGAGTAGATCTCCTCGGTCTTCTCCTCCAGGTACTCGACGAGCCCCTGTATGTCGACGAAGTTCGTCAGCGGCACCAGCCTCTTCGTCTCCGCGTCCTCGAACACGTACGTCCCCGCCCCGCAGGCGAAGTGTATCGAGAGCTCGTACTGCTCCTTCTTCGTGAACGCCTCTATGAAGCTGGTGAGCGGCGAGCACGACGGCACGGGGAACCACCCCTCCGAGGTTATCTCGCCGTTCGTCTGCTCCTCGATCCGCTTGATGCAGTCCGGTATCGTTATGCGGTACTTCGCCCTCTCCTTCGCCGTCATCCTCCCCGTCAGCGACACCGGCTGGAAGTTCACCGCGTGCACCGTCCCGAGGTTCTTGTGGCCGAACTCTATGATGGAGCCGAGCTCGTGGTCGTTTATGCTCTTTATGACCGTCGGCACCAGCACCACCCCGATGCCCGCCTTCCTGCACGCCTCAATCGCGTACGGCGCCTCCCAGTGGTTCTTCGGGTTCGTCCGGGGCGACACGCCGTCGTACGACATGTACAGGTTCGACACGCCCGCGACCTTCAGCCGCTGGGCCATGCCCGGGTCGAGCGCCAGGTTGATCCCGTTCGTGTTGAGCTGTATGTGGTCGACGCCCTCCTCCTTCATTATCTGTATAATCTCGGGCAGGTCGTCCCTTATCGTCGGCTCCCCTCCGGTGATCTGCACGGAGTTCCCCGGCACCGGCCTCTCCGCCTTCAGCGTCCGGGCCATCTCCCTCACCTGCGCCAGCGTCGGCTCGTACACGTACGCCCCCTCGAGCCCCTTCTTCACGTAGAAGAAGCAGTACCAGCACGTCAGGTCGCACCGGTTCGTGACGATTATGTTCGACAGCCCCGTGTGCGACAGGTGGTTCGAGCAGAGCCCGCAATTGGCGGGACACGAGCAGACGTCCATCGGCACGTTTGCGGCGTGCGTCCCCTTCCCGTCCTTCCAGAAGCGGGAGAACTTGGCGAACATCTCGGCCGACCCGAAGTACAGCTCCTCCGTCTCGCCGTGCTGCGGGCACGTCTTAGTCATGAAGACCTTCCCCTCCCTCTCGAAAATTATCGCCGGCAGAATCTTGTTGCAGTCAGGGCATATCGACTGGGTCTGCCGGATGAACTTGCCCTTCGAGACCTCCCTCTTCACTTCCAGGGAGATGTCTGCGATTTGAGCCATGCCGTACCGCCGGGACACATACGTTATAAGCATTTTAACTTCTCTGAGGGTGAACGGTGAATTGAGCGTGCACGGGCCTGTCGAAGTCCATCTGCAGGAGACGAGCCCGCACACGGGATCCACCCGCCCACGACCGGCGGTCGATCGGTGAGCTTCGGGCTTCTATGTGCGAACAGGACCGGGCCGCTAGAGGCGGCCGCCCGTGCTAATGGGTGCCACCGACCCACCTACCCACGTCTCCGTCTACCAATCCGACAATGGAGAAGCCGAGCAGTCTCGGGTTTTACGTGCGAACAGGACCGGGCCCCGAGGCCGACAGGAAGGACGGAGGTCCGCCCGCCGCTCGCCGCTCCCTGAAGAGTGGTGGTGGTAAGGCTTAACTTGCGGGACACCCTGTGATAGGCAGGCAGGCAGGCTGGACATGGCCAAGCGAACTCTGAGATACAGGATTCTCCTCGAGCGAGACGAAGACGGTAAGTTCACGGCCATCGTCCCCGAGAGCTCCCGGGCTGCCTCTCGTGCGGCTCGACCCGGGAAGAGGCGCTGAGGAACGACAAGGAGGCCATCCAGGCCTGCGTCGAGAGCCTGGAGAAGCACGGCGAGCCGGTCCCGCCCTCGGTCAGCGAGGAGATCGTCACGGTCGAAGTGAATGCCTAGGCTCCCGGTCCTGTCGGCGAAAGAAGGAGGTCATCGGGGCCCTGTCCAAGGTCGGTCATTAACGACCAGGACCACCAGAGGGGAAGCCACATCGTCCTCAGGCGCCGCGAACCACCGCACAGGAAGGTCGCGATCCCGAGCTACAGGGAGCTCCCGAGAGGGACGCTCCGGGCGATCGTCGCGGAGGCGGGCCTGACCGTCGACCAGTTCCTCGACCTGCTCGAGTGAGGTGGGGGGCCGGACCGTGATCGCCTCAATCCGCGCGTGGCCGTCATGCCACGGATGGGCGTTCTTGTGTGGACCAAGACCGGGCCACTCGGGGCGGCCGCTCGTCCGGGCTCGCTCCCTGACCAGCTGCACGTACGTAGATCCGCGCAGCGAGGGAGAAATCGGGCCTATCCGGCTATTACGTGCGAATCACGTCGGGCCCGAGGCCGACAGGAAAGGAGGAAGGCGAGGGCCGGCGGACGGATCGTGGCGACCGAGAGGATGCGACCGACCGGCGACACGATGAAAGACCGTGGGAGGGCGAAGGCATCCCCTATCTGGCCGGTTCAGACGGATCGGCGGCTGCTCAGACCCCGCCGCCTCCTGTCGAGGAGCAGGAGCACCGGGAGGAGCAGCGCCACTAGCACCATAGAGCCCAGGCCTGCCACGTTCGGGAACTGCGGCACGCCGACGGGGGTCGAGGTGCACGTGGACTGGGTGACCGTCGTCGTGGACGTCGCGGTCTGGGAGGTGGTCTCGGTCGCCGTGAAAGTCGTAGTGCTGGTCACCGTCGTCGTCGCCGTGGAGGTCACCGTCTGGGTCGGGTCCTCGCCGCGGGGGCGGGGCTCGTGGTTGGGTCCGCGGGTC
>JBEKTS010000190.1:0-3769 GCA_049515775.1 Nitrososphaerales archaeon
GATTATCGTCTGGTAGTAGCTGCTGAATATGCCTCCGGGGAGCCCCACCCCGACGAAGAGCCGCTCCGGCTCGACCCTGATGAACTTGATGGGCGTCTCCATCCTGAAATCCCCGACCCTCCCGATGATCCTGCTGACGGACCCCGTTCGCAGCGGCCCTGGCGGCTCCGTCTCCGTCGATACTATGGCTGGGTAGAACTTGGACATGTGCGACGGGTCGACGAGCGCCTTCCAGACGGTCCACTGAGGCGCTTGGATATCGAGGACGTCCACTACCCTCGTCAAAGCTGGTCACCGCGAGAGGCCCGGGAGGCTATTTAACAGGGTCGGTCTGCTGCGGCGCCAGCGGTTGTGGTGGTCGCCCGCTGCTCGGGTCGCGGAGCTCGGCGAGCTCCTTCAGGTTCCTGATGAAGAGCTCCAGGTTGAGCCGCGCCTGGTGGGTGAGCCAGTAGAGGTCGAACGCGGGGCCGAAGTAGGCCTGGGATACCTTGTACTCGAAGAGGATCTGGGTGACCGTCCCCTCGGGGACCTCCTCCAGCTCGATGACCTCGCTGAAGTACTCCAGCGACCCTCCCCTCCTCTCGCGTATCACGAACCTCTTCAGGGGGACCATCTCGGTGACCCTGTCCTTGAACTCGATCAGGCGCTTTCCGGCCCTCCCGTGGAGCGTCCTGTACTGTCCCATGGACGCGCGCCCGGGCGGGTCGACGGTGATGTTGAGCATGTCCGGGTAGAGCTTCGGGATGTAGTTGGCGTCGACCAGGACCTCCCAGACCGCTTCAGGCTTCGTCTCTATCAGGAGCGTCGCCTGAACCTTCTCCATGGCCACCGGCTGCCGGGTCCATGTATTGTCTAAATAAACAATCTCGCGTCAGGACGAGGCGGGCTTCTCTTCGGCCGTGGGGAACGGGAGGAGCTCCGAGAGGTCCTTGAGGGTCGACGAGTAGGAGGCCAGGTTGTCCTTCACCATCGTCTGGATGAGGACCCTGTTGAGCACCTTGCCGAGGTATCCGGCCGAGAGCTCGTACTCGAAGGTCGTTCGGGCCATGGTCCCTCCGTGGGCCGGCTCGAGGGTCGTGCTCTGCTTGAAGGTCCTGAAGAGCCCGCCGGGCGTCTGCTTCGTGACCACCTTCGTGCCCGGCTCGACCTCGACGACGACCAGGTTGACCTCGATCTTCCTGCGCGCCGCCTTGCCGATGAGGTGGTACTTCTGCCCGACGTACGAGCGCCCGGGCCTGTCGACCGCGACGGTGACGGCGTCCCGGAAGAGCTTGACGATGTAGGACGTGTCGCTCAGGATGTCCCAGACGGCTTCGACCGGCGCCTCGATCTGGACGTCGCTCTCGATCTTCGTCATGCGTCAGGCCCCCTATTCGGGCGTTTATATATCGGACGAAACTCGTTTGGGCCGGCCGGCCGTCTCAAGCTCGATATCGAGCTCGATTATCAAGGGAACTCGAGAAGACGGCCGCGGCGCTGCTGCGATGCCGAGAAAAACGGGAGGGGCCTAGCAGCCTTTGGCTGCTAGGCGCTTCAGTTGGTGGCGCTGGCCGTTGCCGGACCGCCTCTCCAGGCGAACTTCCTGGCGAGGACGACCGCGACCATGCCGATCGCCGCTACAGCGACCGTGGGCAGTGGGAACTGCGGGACGCCGGTTGTCGGGGGTGGGAGCTGGTTGCTGGGGCACGAGAGGCCGCAGGTGACCGTGATCGGTCTCCATCCGAGGGCCTCGTTCATGCTGCAGTCGCCTGGGTCCTGGCCGCCCGTGTCTATGGTGTGGCCCGAGTCGGTAAGCACCGGCTGGGCTGCGCCGTCGATGGTCAGGGAGATCTGCGGAGCGGACTGTGTGTCGGTGGTGGGCGTGGGTGGACAGTTGAAGAGGAAGTTGGCGTCGCTGGTGTCAAAGTCGGCCTGGCCGGGGTTGGGCCCTGGCCCGCTGGGACAGTTGCCGCCGCCGGAGGTCTGGGTGAAGATGGCGTAGTCGCCGGGCTGGACCGTGACCGTGCCGGCGGTGTAGGCGACGGTGCTGGAGCCGTAGTAGTCGACCGCTCCGAACCAGATGTTCCAGGTCGTCGACCTTGCGATGCCGCCGCAGGTGGGGCCGCTGTCGATGCCGCCGCAGCCGTTGCTGTTGCAGTCGGCGCCCGGCTTGGGGAGGGTGATGGTGAGGCCGGAGATGGTCAGGGGAGACGTGCCGGTGTTCTGGATCATCACGGCGCCGCCGTCGTAGGTGCCGGGGCAGTTGCTCGTGTCGGACGGGTTACCGTTGTAGACGCCGCCGGAGCCGATGAACTGGACGCCGGAGTCGCCGCACCAGATGGCGGGGAAGTTGGAGCCTGCGTGGTCGTTGTCGCCGTAGCCGACGAAGACCGAGTACTGGGGGCTCGCGCCCGCGGGGGCTGCGATGAAGGCGATGGCCGAGAGGGTCAGGGTGATCAGGGCGATGTAGATGACGAGGGACTTGTTGTTGAAGAGGGGGGATTTGACAGAGAGTATTCTCATCACATATGTTATGCCATCCTTAATTATTAATGATTCAGGAGCGCTAATTCATAGTCCTAGATTTGGGATTCATGCCACGGACGAGCGCAGGAGCGGCGCAGGACCCTCGACCCCGTCCACGGACTAGCCTCCTTTGGGAGGGAAGAGGATATCGAGCTCGATATCAACCTTGAGTCGCGCCTTCGGTTCTTCCCGGTGACAGGCGAGGACGTCCGAATCAGCGCACGCCGGTCCGGAGAAGGTGCTCTTCATCCAGGACCTTCTCGATGTCGACCGGCATTCGCGGCTTCCCCGGGGGTCTCGACATAGTAATCCACGTAGGTCCTCGCCGGAGGCGGAAGCCGTCTGAGCACGACCTCGTCGCCCCGGAGCTCGACGATGACCTCGACTCCCTCCGTCATGCCCGCCCTTTCCCTGATCTCCTTGGGGATGACGGCCTGACCCCTGGGTCCAACCCTCCGAGCTCTCCTGGCCGTCTCCTGGTGCTCGAGGCGACGGTCATGACTTTACCTTCGCGGCCGACGCCGGGGCCCCGAAGTGGCGGTACGACCGACGGGGCAGAGCTATCGCCGATAGGCAAATAGCGGCGCCGCGAAGGCTCTCCGCCGGAGAGTCGGATCGTACGAACCCTTTCATCGCGATGCAAGCCTCGCTGTACCGTTCGACGGGCGGGAGGGTGGGCGGCTCGTTCAGGGGCGCGCCGGTGATGCTCCTCACCACGACCGGCCGGAAGACCGGCGCCCCCAGGACCACGCCGGTCCTCTACATCAGGGACGGCGCCAACCTGATCACCGTCGCCTCGAACGGCGGCAAGGATCCGGACCCCTCCTGGTGGAAGAACCTGAAGAAGACGCCCGAGGCGTGGGTCCAGGTCAAACGGGAGAAGACCAAGGTCACGGCGAAGAAGGCCACGCCGGAAGAGAAGGAGCGTCTGTGGCCCCTCCTCCTCAAGATGTACCCGACCTACGCCAAGTACCAGGAGAAGACGAAGAGGGTCATCCCCGTCGTCATCCTCTCGCCTGCCTAGGGCTCATGAGGCCGGTCGGGGGACCGTTCTCCATCCTACCAAGTAAGGTTATTGTACTGAGGTAGGCTCCAGTGAGCAGTGCCCGTCGAGAAGAGCGTCGTGGGGCCGGAGGGCCAGATTACCATCCCGAAGGCCCTGAGGGATAGATATCACCTCCTCGAAGGCGAGGAGGTCGTCCTGGTCGCGAGGGAAGAGGGGGTCCCGATGAAGCACCGGCCGTCCTCGCTTCGGGGTAGGCTC
>JBEKTS010000191.1:0-3671 GCA_049515775.1 Nitrososphaerales archaeon
CGAGGTCCGCCAGGTCGCCAAGGCGACGGTCACCTTCAGCAGCGCCTGGAAGACCGGCCTCGCCGCCGCCGACGCATTCTGGGTCGGGCCCGACCAGGTCAGCACGACCGCCCCGAGCGGGGAGTTCCTGGCCAGGGGGTCGTTCGTGATAAGGGGCAAGAAGAACTTCGCCACGAAGAATCCGGTCGAGGTCGCGGTGGGGATCGACGAGAAGGGGAGGGTCGTGTCGGGCCCCGAGGAGGCGCTGATGAGGAGCTGCCGCGCCCACGTCACCCTGATCCCCAGCCGCGAGAAGAGCTCGGACACCGCGAAGAAGGTGCTCTTCGAGCTCAGGAAGCTCTACGGCGAGGCCGGCCCGGCGGCGGAGCTCGATGACGTGATGCGGTCCCTGCCGGCCGGCGGCGGCAAGATCGTGAGGAGGCGCGAGAACGCCAGGGGCGCCGACCTCGGGCGGCCGAAGGAGCCCGTCGGCGAGGCTGCCGGACCTTCGCCGGGATGATTAAGAACCTGTTAAAAGGGTCCGTCCCACCGCCGTGACCGATGGCAGAGCCGGTCAGAGCGAGCTATCTCTTTCTGCCCTGGTACGCCCCTGACGTCCTGTACGCCGCGTTCTTCATCTCGGGCTTGGTCATGGTCTACGGCGTCTACCGGCACCTGCGGAGGTACGGGCTCGGCCCGCGCCAGTTCCTGGCCCTGGCGACCAGGGACCTGAGGGCGACGGCGGGACGGTTCATCAGGTACGGGCTCGGCCAGAGGAAGGTGCTCGCGGGCGGCGAGGGCGGGTTCATGCACGGCGCGGTCTTCTTCGGCTTCCTGATGCTCCTGGCCTACACGACGGTCATCTTCGTCCAGTCGGACGTCGCCCCGCTCTTCACCAGCGCGGTCTTCCTCCGGGGAGGGGTCTACCTGACGCTCGAGTTCCTGGGCGACGCGCTGGGCCTCGCCTTCGTCGTGGGGCTCGGGATCGCCCTCTACAGGAGGTTCGTGCAGCGGCCGGAGAAGCTCAGGACGGCCTGGGACGACTACGTCGTGCTCGGAGCGCTCGTCTGGATAGGGATATCCGGGTTCGTCCTCGAGGCGCTCAGGTTCGCCGCCATCCCGGGTCAGCCCGAGGCCTACTCGCCGGTCGGCGCGACGCTCGCCGCCGCGGTGGGGAGCGTCCTCTCCGGAGGACGGGCGACCCTCGTCTACCAGGGGTTCTGGTGGGCCCACATGTTCTCGGTCTTCGGGCTCATCGCGCTGGTCCCCTACACCAAGCTCGTCCACGTCTTCACCTCTGGGGCGAACGTCGCCTTGGCCGAGCCCAGGCCCATGGGACGGCTGACGACCCCGTTCAGCCTGGCCGCGATGCTCGAGTCGGGCTCGGTCGAGGCCCCCCCGAACGTGAGGTCCTCGGGCGACTTTTCCCCGCAGCAGCTGCTGGCCCTCGACGCCTGCACCAACTGCGGCAGGTGCCAGGAGGTCTGCCCCGCCTACGCCGCCGGGAGGGACCTCTCGCCCCGGCTGGTCGTGCGCGACCTCGGCGCCGACCTGGCCCGCGGCGGGGACGGGGACGCGCTCGCCACGGGCGTCGTCAGGGAGCAGGAGCTCTGGTCCTGCACGGCGTGCAACGCCTGCGTCAACGCCTGCCCCGTCCTCATCGACCAGGTCGACTACATCGTCGAGTTCAGGAGGACGCTCGTGGCGGAGAACAGGCTGGACCCGATGAAGCGCGCATTCCTGGAGAACATCGGCAGGACCAGCAACCCCTTCGGGCTCCCGCAGTCCGAGCGGCAGTCCTGGCTCGCGGAACTGGGGGCCCCGACCGCCAGGGAGAACCCCGGCGCGGAGTACGTCTACTGGGTAGGCTGCCAGGGGTCCTACGACCCCCGGGCGAGGAGGATAACCGCCGCGGTCATCAAGATAATGAAGCACGCGGGGGTCAGCTTCGCGGTCCTCGGGAGCGAGGAGGCCTGCACCGGCGAGGCCGTGCGCAGGATGGGCGAGGAGGCCAGGTTCCAGGAGCTGGCGCTGAGGAACATCGAGACCCTCAGGGCCGTGGGCGCGAAGAAGGTCGTCGTGCACTGCGCGCACTGCTTCAACACGTTCCTCAACGAGTACCCCGAGCTGGGCGCCGACTTCCAGGTGATCCACCACTCCCAGCTGATATGGGAGCTGACGAGGGCCGGGAAGCTCGGGCCGGCCGCGGGCCCCGCCAGGGGAGAGGACGGGAGGGAGGTCGTGACCTTCCACGACCCCTGCAACCTCGGCAGGATCAACGGCGTCTTCGATGAGCCGCGCCTGGTCCTCGGCTCCCAGGAGGGGCTCGAGGTCGTGGAGATGAAGCGGAACAGGTCGGACGGCTTCTGCTGCGGGGGTGGGGGCGCGAACGTCTGGTACGAGGTCCCCGAGAAGAAGAAGATAGGCGCGATAAGGGTCCAGGAGGCCCTGGCGACCGGCGCGACAACCCTGGCGGTCGGTTGCCCCTTCTGCGTCACCATGTTCGAGGACGCGGCGAAGACCCTGGGCGAGGAGAAGCTCGCGGTCAGGGACGTGGCCGAGATCGTCGCGGACTCGCTGCCGGCCGGGTGACGGCGCCGGCGGCGGGGACCAGGGAGGGAGGGGCCGCCTAGGTGCCGAGGGCGGCCACGAGCGCTGGCAGGACCTGGTAGAGGTCCCCGACTATTCCGTAGTCGGCCACCTGGAAGATCGGCGCCTGCTTGTCCTTGTTTATCGCCACGATCAGCCCCGAGTCCTTGATGCCCGCCACGTGCTGGAGCTGGCCGGAGATCCCGACCGCCACGTAGAGCCTCGGCCTCACGTAGATCCCGGTGAGCCCCACGTGGTACTCCTCTCCGAGCCACCCCAGGTCCGAGGAGAGGGGCCGGGAGGCGCCCAGCGCGCCGCCGATGGCCGCGGCGAGCGCCCTCGCCAGGTCGAGGTCCTCCTTCTTCTTGAAGCCCCGACCCGCCGAGACTATCACCTCGGCGCTCCTCAGGTCTACGCTCCCCCTCGGCTTGGGTCGGGTCTCGACCCGCCTGACCCTGGACGAGAGGGGTCCCACATCCAGCTCCTCTGCCGCCGGCCGGTCGAGAGGAGCGGCGGGGGCCGGCGGAGCGGAGGCCGCCTCGGATCCCTTCTCCTCGAAGGCTCCGTGGGGCACCAGTGCGATGCAGGGGAGAGGTGAAGCGACCCTCGCCCTGTACCTCCCCGCGTAGACCGCCCGCGTCCCGGAGAGCGCGCCGTCCTCCCCGATCGACAGGCCCGTGACGTCGCTGAGGACGCCCATCCCCGTGGAGACGGCGAGCTTCGCGGCGACCTGGCGGCCCCGCCTCGTCGCCCCCAGCAGAAGGATGCCGGGGCTCCTGGCCCGGACCGCGGCGAGCAGGGCCTCCTCGACGAGCTCCCACCCGATCGGAGCGGGCGGGCCGGCGGCCCTGAGCAGGAGCGCGCCTCCCGGCGCGGCCGCCGCGGTCGAAGGGTCGGTGAAGACCGAGACCGCGCGCCCGCCGGTCGCGGAGGCCAGGGTGGCCGCTCCCCCGGCGAGCTCGGAGGCGAGGCCGCCGTCCTCCGAGTAGGAGAGGACGTCCCTCCCCGTCGTCGCGGTCAAATGGCCCCCTCCTTCCTCAGCGCCTCGACGAGGCTCCTCGCGGTCTCCTCGGGCGCGCCCTCGAATACCACCTTCTTCCTGC
>JBEKTS010000192.1:0-3656 GCA_049515775.1 Nitrososphaerales archaeon
GAGGTAGGAGAGCTGCAGCTCCGGGAGGTCCCCGCCGAACCTGAGGATGACGTCCCAGACCGCGATCCCGCCCTCCCCGAGCATCTTCTCCGCGTCGGCCATCTCCTCGGTCGGGACCGAGACCGCGAGGTCGCACCCCGTCCTCACGTGGGGGGGAGGCGCCCCGGAGTGGGTGTGGAACCCCGACCTGACGAGCAGGTCCTCGGCCCTCATCCCCTCCCTGAAGTGCTCGAAGAGGAAGACGGTCCTGCCTCCCCCGCCGTCTCCGCGGCCTTCCTCCGCCTCGACCATGCCCGGATTCCTCCTCTATCCCGGAGGTACCCGCCGGCCGACCGGGCGCGCTCGCGTCGTCGTCACGTCTGCACCGCGCCCTCGCCGCCAGAAAAGCTTAACTGCGCCGCCTCGACATTTGGACCTTGCTTGACCGAGTTCGGGATCGTACTCAGGCAGGGCCCCTACCAGACCCAGAGGTGGGAGACCGCATACCGCATCGCCGAGGCCGCCCTGGGCCGGTCCGACGGCGTGACGATCTTCCTCTTCATGGACGGGGTCTACAACGCGCTCGCGACGGAGGAGTTCGCGCAGATGAAGAGCCTCCCCCGGGACCAGCTCGAGCTTATCATCGACCACGGCGGGCGGGTCTTCGCCTGCGCCACCTGCACCGGAAGCAGGGGGCTCGAGGATGGGAGGGACTATCTGAAGCGGGTCGAGATAAGGGGTTCGACCGAGGCAGCCGAGATGGTCAGCGGGTGCGACCGGATAATAACGCTCTGAGGTGATCTTGCCGATGACCGTCTATCTCGTCGACGAGCCCTTCGTCGAATCCGCCCTCTCCTACGCCTCGGGGGACGCCTCCGCCCGGATCGTGCTCATCCAGGACGCCGTCTATTCGGTCCGCAGGGCTCTGCGGGCCGTTGCCTCGGTCTACGCGGTCGAGGATGACGTCGCAAGGCGGGGCCTGGCCTCGAGGCTCGACCCCGCCGTCCGCCTGGTGAGCTACGCCGGGCTCGTCGAGCTCATGGAGAACGAGAAGGTAGTGAACTTCCTCTAGGCGAGAGACTTGGCCAAGAAGGTCTTCCTTGCGTTCCTCAGGCACCCGGTCGGGAGCTCCTACTATCCCGAAGGGCTCAGGCTGGCGCTGGGCGCGCTGGGCGGGGCCGAGGAGCACGAGCTAACCGTCGCCCACATCGGGAAGGGAGTCTACTGCGCGCTGAGGGGCGTCGACAGGTCCTACGCCCAGGCGTTGCTCGACCTCTTCCCCAGGGACCCGGACGGCCGCCTCTTCCTCGTCGAGAGGGAGTCGATGGAGGAGGAGGGCGTCCCCGAGTCGGAGCTGGACGACGGCTTCGCCGTGGTCTCCCGGGACGAGCTGCGGGAGAGGATGCTGGGGGCCGACGTGACGTTCAGCTCCTGACGGCCGTCGCCGCCTACCCGTCCTCCAGCTCGCCGGAACGAGCGGGGCGTCTCCGCCTCGATGAGCTCCGACTCCAGGCGAGCGGGGTGCGGCCGTGGCTGTCCTCGGCGCCTTCACCGGCAGCCCCTCGGTCGGACCTCGCCCTCGTCCCAGACCCGTACCGGCTCGAGCACTGCTGCCACTCGGCGCTGGCGCGGCGGGCGTTCGGATTTGCGTTGTACGTGCAAAGTTCCACGGGGAGCGCCTCCCACCGGACTTGGTGTGGCAACGTTTAAGTAAACCAGTTGGTTAACTATTCCGAGGAACCAGAAGACATGCAAACCGAGAAAGCGATGAAGAAGGGAGAGCCGATGGCGCAGGTCCAGGAGAAGATCCTCTCCAGGACGATCAAGGAGATCACGCCGTTCGGCATCCGGATCGAGCTCAACCTGGAGGGTCAGACCTCCGGAGAGCTCTACACGGCCCAGCACATGGAGACCGTCAGCCTCTTCCAGAGGACCGACGGGACCTTCGAGAGCGAGGCCAGGGCCATCGAGTCGACGAAGGACGGCGACGTGCTCGTCATCTCGTACAAGGGCACCGGCAAGCAGACCGGCCCGACGACGATGTGGGGCGAGAGCGAGGGGTTCATCATGACCCAGTCGAAGAAGTTCGCCGACCTGAACAACGCCTGGCTCAAGGCCGAGGTGAACGCGGACATCGCGACCGGCGTGGTCCACGTCAAGTACTACGCGCCCTGAGGGCCTGTCGACCCGGAAGGAGCCCAGGCGGAGGGCTGCGCGGCGGGGGCGGGGGCGATCGACCGACCGTGCGTCGCCGGCCCGTCCTCCCCAGGGGCCGCGCAGATGACCGGAACGGTGCGCGCCCACGGCGGCGCGCTCACTCCGACGACACTTCTGATCTCATCGCTCAGTTCCGGAACGAGCGCTGGGTCGGCCGCCAATTGCGGATGTCATCCTTCTCGGACTTATTCTCTCCTCGTTCTTGATCCTCTTCCCGTCCCTGGCCCTCCTCCTGTCTCTCAACGGGTCTCTGCACTGGCCTCTTCGTCACGGCCGGTCGGGCACTCCGGGGGAGCCGCGCGTCCCTCCCGCACCACCAGAGGATGGTGGAGAAGACCATCGGCGCACTCGTCCTGAAGAGCGCCTCGGTCCTATTCGTGAAGCGCACTAGATCGCCGTCCGACGCGTCGCCGGTATAGGAAAGGGCCGCCTGGGTGGCCAGCTCTCCCAGGGTGGTGTTCAACGACTCCCTGATGATCGCCGGAACATCGAAACCATTCGCACTCAGGCGCTTCATCGCATCGATGAAATGCAGTGAGTCCCTCGTGGCCGACAAGGGTTCGAGTCGCTTTACGATACGTCGTGTTGCGTGTATATAAGAGGACGACGGACCGAGGCGACCGATCCGCGGCGCGCAGCCGGCTTGGATTCGACCTCGGCGAGAGAAACATCGCCCCTCTGGAATTCTTAAATAGCGCGCGGGCGTTTTTTTTGAAAGCGAAACGGGTTGGAAGAGTCCGGTCGCCTGACGCTGCCTCTGCCTTTTCCTGTGGTCTATTCCGTTCTTCGCCTGATGCTTTCACATCTCCCCGCCGTCTCGTTGACCACGCCGGGCAGCCAGCTCGCCTCGGCGGATCGCCGTGGCCGTTCTCCAACTCTGGAGGATGGACGGACGGTGGCCGCACGTGCGGGACAGGGATGCCGTTGACGACCATCTCCTCGCTCCTGCAGGACTCGGTCGGCGCCGTCCTGCTCAAGGGCGAGCCGGGCACCGGCAAGACGACCTTCGCCCTGGAGCTGCTGCGCGAGGGAGGCGGAGGGGTCTACGTCTCGACCAGGGTCTCCAGGGAGGAGCTCCTGCAGCAGATCCCGCGGACGAGGGAGCTGATCGTCGGCGACGGCGGGGCGGGTCGTCCCTCCGTGGCGATGGAGGACTCCAGGCTCGCGCCGGCCGCGCTGCTGCTCTCCCAGCTGATGCAGATGGAGGGCCCAGACAAGGGGAGGCGCCTAATCGTGCTCGACTCTTGGGACGGGGTGGCCAAGGAGCTCCCGACCGCGGAGAGGCTGAAGGCCGAGAAGACCCTGATGTCGATAGCGCGGTCGCGCAACATGAAGCCGGTCTTCATCAGCGAGGAGCCGGCCCAGACTACGCTGGGCTACCTGGTGGACGCCGTGGTCGAGTTCAGGAGAGAGCTGCGGGAGGGGGCGGTGGTCCGGACCCTCGAGGTGCAGAAGCTCCG
>JBEKTS010000193.1:0-3638 GCA_049515775.1 Nitrososphaerales archaeon
CCCTCTACGTCAACCTCGTCCAGATGGTCATCGCGTTCGTCATCCTCACCAACCAGGCGATCCTCCCGCTCAACCCCCAGCACTTCCTCGACCTGCGCTGGGATACCGCGGTCAACACCGCGATCTCCATCGCCACGAACACGAACCTGCAGCACTACAACGGCGAGTTCCAGCTCTCCTACCTCAGCCAGATGTCAGCCATCCAGTTCCTCCAGTTCACCTCGGCGGCGACGGGCGTCTGCGCGGCCGTCGCCTTCGCCCGGGGGCTCACGGCCGGGTCGAAGGACATGGGCAACTTCTACGTCGACTTCGTCCGCTCGATCACCCGGCTCCTCATCCCGCTCTGCCTGGTCGCCTCGGTCGCCCTGGTCTGGCTGGGCATCCCTCAGACCCTGGCCGGCTACGAGACGGTGACGACGCTCCAGGGGCTCGTCAGCGGGGCCACCCAGGTCATCCGGGTGGGCCCCGTGGCCTCGCTCGTCTCGATCATGCAGCTGGGGACGAACGGCGGGGGCTACTACGGCGCCAACTCGGCGAACCCCTTCCAGAACCCCAACCCGGCCACCGACGTCTTCGAGATATTCCTGATGCTCCTCCTCCCGACGACCCTCTGCTTCGTCTACGGCGGCATCCTGGGCAAGAAGAAGGAGGTCCGCCCGATCCTCTGGGCCGCCTACGCCCTCTTCGCCATCGACCTGGTGGTCGCCTTCATCCCCACGGTCCCGCTCGGCCCCGGCATAGAGACCCGGTTCGGCGGGTTCTTCTCCCAGTTCTGGACGGTAGTCACGACCGCCGTGACCACCGGCTCGGTCAACACCTCCCTCTCCGCGATGCCCCCGCTCGTCATCCTCTCGGCCTTCATGGGGATGCTCATCCAGGCGACCCCCGGCGGGAAGGGGGTCGGCCTCATGTACATGGTGATGTACGTGATCATCACCGTCTTCATCGTCGGGCTCATGTCGGGCAGGACCCCCGAGTACCTGGGGATCAAGATCACCGGCCGCGACGTGAAGCTCGTCATGGTCGCATTCCTGATACACCCCCTCATCATCCTCGTCCCCACGATCCTCGCCTACGCCAGCGGGGCTGCCGCGGCCGTCGGGGCCGGGACCAACGCCGCGGGCTTCACCCAGGTCCTCTACGAGTTCACCTCGGCGGCCGCCAACAACGGCTCGGACTTTCTCGGGGCGTCGGCGAACACCGTCTTCTTCAACCTCGCCACGGCGACCGTCATGTTCCTGGGCCGCTACCTCCCGATAGGGATCCTCCTGGCCCTCTCGGGCTCCGTGATCGGACGGAAGAGGTCGACCGAGATCGGGCTGAGGACCGACAGCGTCGTCTTCACGGTCGTCCTCGTGGGGTCGGTCCTGATCCTCGTGGTGCTCACCTTCTTCCCGTTCCTGGCGCTCGGGCCCATCCTGTCGTACTTCCAGGGAGCATGAGATGCGAATGAGCGAGAACCACCCCAAGAACGACGCGACGGCGGCCGTGGCGGCAGCGGCGGATGGTGCGCCCGCCACCCCCCGCCCCCCCGTCGCCCCCGCGGCCGGGCGGAGGCGACGGACGATGCTCGTCACCGGCAAGGTGCTGACCGACTCCCTCGTCCGGCTGAGCCCGGTCTCCCTCGTCGCCAACCCCGTCATGCTCGTCGTCGAGATCACCTTCTTCATCGTGGCCGCGATGGCCCTCTACCCGCAGGGCTTCGGCTCCGTGGCGACGGTCGGGGACCGCACCTTCTACGTCGAGATAGCGATCATCCTGCTGATCACGGTCTGGTTCAGCACCCTCTCGGACGCCCTCGCCGAGCAGCAGGCCAAGAACACCGCGAGCAGCCTTCGGAAGCTCGAGACCGACGTCGAGAGCAAGAGGGTCACGACCAAGGATTGGACCAGGGAGGTCGTCGTCGTCCCCTCCTCGGCGCTCCGCAAGGGCGACCTCGTCCTCCTCGAGAAGGACGACGTCGTCCCCCTCGACGGGGAGGTCCTCGAGGGGATCGCCATGGTCGACGAGTCGCTGATGACGGGCGAGTCCGCCCCGGTCCGGAAGGCCCCCGGGGACGCCCTCATCGGTGGTTCCAGGGTCGTCAGCGACACCCTCACCTCCCGGTGCACCGTCAACCCCGGCGAGTCGTACATCAACCAGATGATCAAGCTGGTCGAGTCCTCCAGGAGGCCGAAGACGCCGAACGAGCAGGCCGTGACGATGGTCCTGATCGGCCTCACCGCGATCTTCACGATAATCATCGTCTCGCTCCTGGGCCTCTCCGTCACCCTGGGGCTGGGCGGGGACCTCTCGGTCCTGATCGCGCTCTACGTCTGCCTCCTCCCCACCACCATTGGCGCCCTCCTGCCGGCCATCGGCCTCTCGGGCATCTCGCGGCTCTACCAGAGGAAGATCGTCGCAAAATCGGGGAGGGCGATCGAGACGGCGGGCGACGCCGACGTCATCCTCCTCGACAAGACCGGCACCATCACGGTCGGCAACAGGGCGGCGACCCAGTTCGTGCCGTTCCCCGGCCACACCGAGCGCGAGGTCGGCGAGGCGGCCTTCCTCTCCTCGTGGCACGACGACACCCCCGAGGGTCGCTCGATCATCCGCCTGGCCTACGAGCGCGGGTTCGTCCCGAGGGAGCTGAACTCGCTCGCGCTCTCCGAGTACAAGGAGTTCTCGGCCTCGACCCGTACCAGCGGGGTGAAGATATCCCGCGCCGACCGGGTCATGCTGCCCAAGGGCGGGGAGACGAGGGCCAGGTACAGGCGCAAGTCCTCCCGCGAGGGCGCCGCCGGGCTGGCCGTCCCCGCCGACTCGGAGGTCGAGATAATCAAGGGTGCCCCCGACTCGATAGCCGCGCTCGTCTCCTCCCTGCCGCCGAACTACGCGCTGGACGTCGACGGCGTCTCGGCCGCCGGCGAGACCCCCATCGTCATCGAGAGGAACGGCGAGGCCCTGGGCATCATCCGGCTGAAGGACGTCCTCAAGGCCGGCATCAGGGAGAAGATCCAGGCCGTCAAGACGATGGGCATCCGCCCCGTGATGATCACGGGCGACCAACCCCTCACGGCAAAGTCGATAGCGAACGAGGTCGGCATCGACGAGTTCGTCCCGAGGGCGAAGCCCGAGGACAAGTTCGAGATCGTGAAGAGGGAGCAGGCCTCCTCGCGCATAGTGGCGATGATCGGAGACGGGACGAACGACGCCCCGGCGCTCGCGGTCGCCGACGTCGGCCTGGCGATGAACTCCGGGACCGAGGCGGCGAAGGAGGCCGCCAACATGGTCGACCTCGAGTCGAACCCCGCCAAGGTGATCGACGTCGTCCTCCTCGGGAAGCAGCTCCTGATGACCAGGGGCGCGGTCACCGCCTTCAGCATCGCCAACGACATCGCCAAGTACTTCGCCATCGTCCCGGTGCTCTTCGCGGCCACGCTGCCCGCCCTCACCGACCTGAACGTCCTCCACCTCGGTCTGCACAGCGCCGTGCTCTCCGCGCTCATCTTCAACGCCGTGATCATACCCCTCCTCATCCCGCTCGCGATGCGCGGCGTCGCGTTCAGGCCGACCGACACCATGTCGCTCTTCCTGAGGAACACCCTGATCTACGGGGTGGGGGGCGTCATAGTCCCGTTCGTCGGGATCAAGGC
>JBEKTS010000194.1:0-3609 GCA_049515775.1 Nitrososphaerales archaeon
CGGGCGAGGAGTCCAACGGAAGGACGCTGCGTCGGCCCGGTTCGGTCTTCATACCATCTGCTTCAGGCTGACCCGAGGGTACCCCTTCGAGTAGTCGTAATTCACGCTGTACAGGTCTGAGGGCGGACGCTTCGAATAGAGGAGGAGCGCCCCGTCCTTCTCTTCCAGCATCAGGTGGACGTCGCAGTTGTTCGAGAGCGTCTGAAGGCTGCCGGCGTTCGGGTTGGCGATCAGGATGCCGACGTCGCCGGTCTCCCTCCTGGCCTGCGAACCCCTGGCGAAGTAGCTGGCCGTCGCGCCCCTCTCCGGGTCCGCATAGGTCTCGTAGGTGTCGATGCTGAGCACCCAAAGGGTCGGGGCCTCCTCCTGCTTGACCTTGGTCGCCGTATCCTGCTGGAGCTGGTACGTCTCGCCGCGCTTGGCCCTGGACAGGTCGACGATCGAAGGGTGCTTGAAGGTGGTCGCCGCGTAGGACATGATCCGCATCCTCGACCTCGTCACCTCGTCACCCACGAGGGCCTGCGTGCCCTCCAGGAGGGACCGGGACGAAACGACCATCGGCGGCACAGCGATGCACGACCCTCCATCGAGCAGGACGTTGGCCTGGACCGAGCTGACGAGGGGCGCGATCCAATCGTTCCCGACGGTCGGGCCCTTCTCCAGGAGGATCGACATTCCCCTCGTCAACCCGCCTCCCAGGAACTCGTCGAGGTCCCTGCTGCCGGTGGAGAGGCGAGTGCTCGTGTGGGGGATGACCTCGAACCTCTCCCGCGTCCGGCTCAACGGCGGCTTGCGCAGACCCTGGGGGTCAGGAGGGCTGATGAAGGGCGGCGGGATCAGGACGAACCGACCCTCGTCGAGGGTGAAGAGCGACCTTCGAGCTGGGGCGGCCTGTCCGCGGATCTTCTCCCAGGCGATCTCTCTCAGGCGCCGCGCCTCGAGGTCCGACCTCGTCAGCGTGACTATCGCGTCGACGAGGTAATCGGTGCTAGTGAGCTCGGGCTCTTCGCTGATGAATATCGCCCTCGATGCGCCCTCGTCCACGATCGCTGCGATGGTCTTCTCCATCCGCAGCCTCTCCGTCCTGTCGACCTCCTTCGCGATGGTGTCCCAGGAATCGAGGACGATCAGTTCCTTCTTCGCCAGGGAGGCCGCGATTACCTGCTGCATCGCCAGCGCGGCCGTCCCCAGGCGCATGTCCTCGAGGTCGACCTTCCGGGATTCGAGGCTGACGCGCTGCAGCCTGCCGCCCTTGTCCATCGCGCGCAGCCGGGCGCTCTGCTTGGCCAGCTTCTCGAGACCGACCCTGGTGGAGATGTACGTCCCGCTTCTCACGAGCTCCAGGAGCTTCGTTGCGAGGCTCGTCTTGCCGGTCCCCGGGGCGCCTTTGATGAGGATGAGTTTGATGCCGGGCGCAAGCAGCCGTCCAAGGGCCCCGTTGTTGTAGTCGTCGACGGATTGCTCTTCGGTCAACCCACGTCTCGTTGCGTTTGGTGGGCTCGGCCCTTATACGTTTGTCCACCCGGCTCGACGCTGTGCCACCGCCCTCCGCGCGCCCTCTGCCGGGTCCAGACGAGCCTGCGTGTGATCGGGCATCGGATCTGCCGTTTCGACCGGGGGAGTTCGCCGGGATCGCCGATCCGGCACGCCGCGGCGAGGAACGGGGACGCGCAGGGAGGGATCGCCCCGATGGGAGCGGGCGAAGGAGTTCGAGATCCCAGGGGAGCCTAGGGCGTCCCATCACGCCTTCTTGACCCGGGAGAGCCCGACCGCGGCCAGGGTCGCCGCGCCTCCCAGGACCGTGAAGAGCGTGAGCTGCTCCCCCAGGATGAGTATCCCCCCGACGACGCTGACCACCGGGACGAGGTAGAGCTGGACCGAGAGGGAGGAGAGGGTCCCCCTCCCGACGAGGGTGTAGAAGAGCGTGTACCCTATCACGTTGCTGATCAGACCGAGGAAGAGGATCGACGCCCAGCCGTCCAGCGACAGCGTCGACATCTGGGAGACGAAACCCGGGGAGAGGAGCGGCAGCAGGAAGACGGTCCCCGAGAGCGCGGACCAGGTCATGACGGGCAGGGCCCCGTACTTCTCGATCAGCGGCTTGGCCAGGACCGCGTAGCCCGCATAGACGAGGGCGGCGAGGACCGCCTCGATGGTCCCCGCCACGGGCGATCCTGCCACCCTCAGGTCGCTGACCGAGAGCAGGACCGAGCCGAAGACCGCCAAGAGGAGGGCGTAGACCAGCCTCGGGCCCACCCGCTCCTTGAGGATCAGCACCGAGAAGACGGCCATGAAGACCGGCCCTAAAGAGACTATGAGTCCAGCGAGCCCAGCCGAGAGCGTGGTCTCCGAGTAGTTCAGGGCCGTCCCGTACACGACGACGCTCAGAAGCGAGACCGCCAGCAGACGGGGCGCGTCCCTCCCCTCGAACCTCGCCTTCGGCTTCAGGAACGGCAGGACCACGGCGAACCCCGCGCTCGCGACGAGCCAGCGGGCCAGCTGGATCGAGAGAGGGGAGAGCTGGAAGTCGGCCTCCCGGACCGCGACGAAGGCGAGCCCCCAGATGAGGCTGAGTGCCGCGACGAGCAAGTAGGCGCCCGCCCTGGACCGGGCCGGCGAGTGAGGAGGGGCCGCCTCGGGGGGCATGGGCTGCCTCGGCGCCTCTCAGCCCGGTTAAAATCTCGTCTGTCTGATTCTTGCGGTCGAACCGACCGGCGGGGCGAAAGGGTCCTTCGCCGAAGACGACAACGGTGGACAACAGAGACCGAGACGGCGACTCCCGTTCGCCTGTCCCTTCCATTCCTCCCTCCCACTTTCCGGACCGCCGCGCACATGGGACGACCGGGACGGACGACGGACCGTGGCTGGCCATGGCGAGGACGCCCGCGGAGGGTGGGGCGCCGGGCGAGCTGCCGCTCGGACTCGTGCGCCCCCGTCCCGTCTCGGCGTCTGTGGCGGCCGTCCCGGAGAAAGCTCCCCTAGCTATAAAGGGGGCGCCGCCGCGGAAGCCTCCATGGCCGTTGGTCGTTTCCAGGTGATGGCCCTGCTGCAGGCGGCTCGGGCCTACTCCCTGGGCCTCCCACTCGAGTCGGCGCGTTCCTGGGGCCTGAACCGGGCGATATTCTATGCCGCGGCGAAGCGCGGATTCAGGGGCGCGGGGGCGGGGGCGGGCGTCGGGCACCGACAGACCGAAGCCAAGGAAGGGGAGGCCGAAGGATACCGCCTCGGGGACGATCTCGCCTTCATCGACGCGAAGATGAGCGCCGAGGGCAGGCCGATCTTCGCCTTCGGAGGAGATCCGCAGACCGAAGAGGCCTTCGCCAGGCAGGTCGAGTCCAGATTCCAGGGCTCGTTCAAGGCAGCCTGGGAGCAAGCGCTAGACTTCGTGCGGCGCTTCCCCAAGGAGACCCTCGAGTCACAAAGCCTGTTCTATTCGGACGTCTACAGGCCGAAGAGGGACGAGCTCGCCGAGGAGTGGACGGTGATGAGCGAAGGGGGGGTGAAGGCCGAGGGCCCCCGGGTCGCCCTCAAGGCTCCTAGGTCCGCCCGCGTCGCCGCTCCCGCGCCGTCTCGTGATGCAGAATCAGCTCGCCGTACTCGAGACCGCCG
>JBEKTS010000195.1:0-3517 GCA_049515775.1 Nitrososphaerales archaeon
GAAACATGCCAAAAAGCTCGATCGTCCGGGCGATGCCGCAGCACCTCGGCATACAGCGCGCGATCGTGAGACCGGAAAACCCGCTCAAAACCAACCACCACCTCTTGAGCATCAAAGATATGGCGGCGGTGGCGCTCACCTCGGACAACAAGAACGAGAGCAGGGTCGTGTTCGGATTCTCGTGCCTGGAGCAGCTCGTCAAGATGGGGCCGTCGCGCTTCGCCTCCTTCCTGAACGAGCCGTGCGAGGACGCCGCCGTCCAGCTCGGCATCGTGACCACGGACCAGGACCTCGGAGACCTCCTGGACTCGTTCAGCGAGCGGCGCCTCGGCTTCGCCCTCGTGCGCGCCCCAGATGCGAACGGGAAGAGAAACCTCGTGACGCTCGGGGATATCCTCAAGCTCTACGAGGGCGGCCTGATGGGTACGGACGCGGTCGCGGAAGACGTCGCCAGTCCCATCTTCTCGATGCGCGGCGGCACGACGGCCCGCGAGGCGCTCCGAGCCATGTTCGATCGCCACTACAGGCGGGTCTTCGTCTCCGATACCGGCTGTTACGTCTCCGACAGGACGATGATCGAGAGCTTGCTCAGCCCGGCGGCGCTCGATGGGCTCCACGAAGAGCCGGGAAGGGACTCCCTTGGGACTCCCATATCCGAACTGTGGAGCGTCGCGCCGATCCCCATCGAGCCGCATGCGAGCCTGAGGGACGTGGCGATGAAGCTCCGGAGGCAGAGAGGCGACTGCCTGATCGCGGGTGGGACCTTGATCACCCCTTGGGACCTCGTCATGAAGCCCTGGCTCTCCGGGCAACTGGCCATCGGCTAGCGACCCCCTGGCTCCCCGGCGAGTCGGCCCGTAGAAGGACGGCTGGGGGGAAAGGCAGACCCCGACCGGCGCGCTCTGGACCGCCTCGTCGCTGGCGGGGCGGACGCGCGCATCCCCTGGACCAAACTCTTAGATAATGTCTCGATTGTAGGCGGTGGCCGCCTTCACGATGAACGTCCTCGTCGCCGGTTTCATGACGATAGACAGGATAGAGCTCCCAGTCCGAACGATATCGTCGGTCGGCGGCCCACCCTCCTACGCCGGCCTCCTCTGCGCGAGGTTCGGGCTCGACGTCACCGCGCTCACCAAGATCGGGACCGACTTCCCCGACGAGCAGGTCGTCTGGCTCTCCCGGAACGGTCTGCACCTCAAGGCGGTCGACAGGTCGACCACCAAGAAGACGACCAGGTTCAAGCTCGTCGTGACGGGCGACGAGAGGGTCCTCTACCTCCTGGAGAGGTGCGAGGACATGGGGGTCGAGCAGGTCACGGACGCCCACTACAACGCCGCGCTGATAAGCCCCCTCGCCGGCGAGATCACCCCGGCGGTCTTCGACGAGGTCCGGCGGAGGTCGGACTTTTGCTTCCTCGACCCCCAGGGCTACGTGAGGTCATTCGACGCCAGCGGGAAGGTCGGGATCTCCCCCTGGTACGACGAGAGGGTGATGGGGTCCATCGACGCGCTGAAGATGGACATGGCGGAGTGCCAGGCGATCACGGGCAAGACGAGCCCGGCGGAGGCATTCGAGAGGCTCTCGGCCAGGAACATCCGCAAGGCCGTCATCACCTCGGGAGGGAACCCGGCGATGATCCTGGACGGGACCAGGATAATGAGGGTCGAGGTGCCGCGCGTCAAGGTCGTCGACAGCACCGGGGCCGGCGACGTCTTCGCCGGGGCGCTACTGACGTGCTTCCTCAGGTCCCGCGACTTCCTCTGGTCCTGCTGCTTCGGCATCGCAGCCTCCTCGCTCTCGCTCTCGGCGATCGCCCTCGGCAAGGTCGACCTCCCTCGCTCCGTCGACCAGGTAGCGCGCAGGCTGTACGCCTCGGCCGAGACCGTGGCCACGGCCTAGGCGGCCGGCGCGCCGTCGCTCAGTACGACTTCGCGAAGTTCGCCGTCGTCTTGCCGGGCTCTCCGCAGCCGACGCAAGGGCCGGCCACCGGTCCCTGCTCGAGCGGGACGTTGATCACCTTGGCGCCGGTCTCCTGCTTGACCTTCTCCTCGCAGGCGTGGGAGCCGCACCAGGGAGCCTGGACGACCCCGCCATTCGCGGCGATGATGGCCTTCAGCTCCTCGTAGGTGGCCGCGGTCCGGACGCTCGAGCTGAGCCAGTCCCGGGCACGGGCGAGCAGGTTCGCCTGGATCTCGTCGAGCTCCTTCCCCACCTCGGACCGCAGGGCCGAGAGCTTCACGGCGCGCTTCCCCGGAACGTCCCTCCTCACCAGCACGGCCTGCTCCTGGGCTATGTCCCGGGGTCCGACCTCGACGCGCAGCGGGACGCCCCTGAGCTCCCACTCGTTGAACTTCCTGCCCGGCGTCAGATAGTCCCTGTCGTCGAGCTTCACCGAGAAGGCGGCGGCGAGGTCGTCCCGCATCCTGGACGCGACCTCGAGCACGGCCGCCCTGGTCTGGTCGTTCGAGATGGGGACGATGACGACCTGGGTCGGCGCGACCCTGGGGGGGATGACCGGGCCCCTGTCGTCCCCGTGCGTCGCTATCATCACCCCTATCTCCCGGGTGGTGATCGCCCAGGTGTTCTGCCAGACCAGCTGCCTCTCCCCCTTCTGGTCGACGAATCCGAGGTCGAACGCCTTTGCGAAGTTCTGGCCGTCGGAGTGGAAGTCCGGGCCCTGGATCGCCTTGCCGTTCGGCATCACGTGCTCGATGCTGTAGCTGGCGAGCGCTCCTGCGAACTTCTCGCTGTCGGTCTTCTTCCCGGTGAGGCCGGGGAGCGCCAGCAGCTCCTCCGTTATCCTCCGGTAGATGCCGAGGATCTGGTCTCGCTCCGCGTCAGCCTCCTCCCGGGTCGCGAACATGGTGTGGCCCTCGTTCCAGAGGAACTCCCTCCCTCTGAGGAAGGGCGTCGGGTGCTTGAACTCCCACCTGACCACGCTGTTCCAGAGGTTGAGCCTGAGCGGCAGGTCCCTCCAGGACCGTATCCACCGCTTCACTACCTCGTAGATGATCGTCTCGGAGGTCGGCCTGATCGCCAGCCTCTCCTCGAGCTTCGAGTCCCCGGCCTCGGTGACCCAGGCCACCTCGGGCGCGAAGCCCTCGACGTGCTCCTGCTCCTTCCTCAGGAGCCTCTCGGGGATGAAGACGGGGAAGTAGGCGTTCTGGATGCCGGCCTTCTTGAACTCCGCGTCGGCGGCGTCGCGTATCCTCTCCCAGATGGCGTAGCCGGCGGGGCGGTAGACGAGGCAGCCCGAGACGGGGCTGTAGTCTGCGAGCTCCGACTTGATTATCGCCTGGGTGTACCAGTCGTCAAAGTCCTGTGCCTTCTTGGCCGTGATGCCCTCCTGCTGCTGCGTCGGCTTCTTGCTCTCTTCGGACATGCGCTCGGTGGCCGTGGCCGGGACGCTCTTTATGAACATAGTCGGTGCCGTGGCGCCGGCGACCCGGAAGTCGATGGGCCGGAGCGGAGATTGAGGGAGGGGGGGACGAGCCGACGCTTCCGGGGCCGGCCCGAC
>JBEKTS010000196.1:0-3517 GCA_049515775.1 Nitrososphaerales archaeon
TGGGTTTTCGGATCCTCGCCGTGCGTCCTTCCTCGTGAAGGCCCTCGACGACGGCTCTGACCCCCTACCTCGGGCCTCTACCGATTCGGCGGTTCCCTTGCTCGTGCGATCGCTCGCCTCTGAGGCTCAACGCTCCCCGCTCACGAGCGTGTTTTTCTTGCAAGAACACGATGTCAACGACCTGAAATAGTGCATTTAATGTTTATATAGAAGTTTGCTATAGGGGCACCATCCGTTTTGCGCTCCATGGGTGCTAGGCTAAACCGTCAATCCAGAACCGCGTCGCTGAGCGTCCTCGCCGTGTTGGCGCTGTCGACCGTTGTAGGATTCTTCCTGATCGCGTCCCCAGCGCTTCCCAAGGCGGGCGCCTCGGGCCCCGTCGTCCCGAGCGGGATACTGCACTTTGTCCCCTACCTCCTCACCAACACCCAGTCCTCGCCGGTCCTCGGCGGGACTCAGGTCAGGGTCTCCGTGGACTGGGCGAGCGGTTCGATCTCTTCCTGGGAAGGCGCCAACCTGCAGAACGTGAGGTGGTTCACGCCAAGCGGGACGGTCCTCGACGCCTGGCTGGAGAACGGCACCTCGTCGGCTACCGACAGCGTGGTCTGGATCAAGCTCGGACCCTCGGGCATCGCGGCCAACTCGTCGACGGTGATCTATCTGGGCTTCGACTCGCCCTCGACCAACGACCTCTCGACGTCGGGCCCCTGGGGTGCGTATCCCGGTTACACTTCCACCTACGGACAGTACGACGACGGCGCCACGGTGTTCGTGACCTACCAGAACTTCGCGGCAGGCTCCTGTCCGACCGGTCAGGGAGGATGGGTGTGCAGCAGCTCACCCGCGCCCACCTTCTCCGACGGGATCTCCTTTGCTCCGGACGGGAGCTACGCCTATTCCACGGCAATATTCGGAGGAAACGCCTCGCAGACCCTTGACGTCTCAGCGACCTTCGGGACGCCCAATTCCAACGACGTCTGGGGGTGCGTGGGGTACGTGCAAGCTGCCCAGAGCCCATGCGCGATATCGAGTGGGAGGGACATGGTCGGCTGGGGTGAGAACGCCGGTTACAACTCGACCTACCCTTGGGGATTGATTGCCCTATCTGGAATAGGACACAGCCAATTGCAGGGGCTGGGCGGGTCGCCGGCGACTGCGCATGTCTACACCACCTACTGGCCAAGCGGCGGTAGCGCCTCGGTCTCCGTGGACTACGGGATGGTTCTCTCTTGCGTCCCGGGGTTGTCCTGTACCGATGTCCCAGGAGGGTCGCTCTCTTTGGGCGGGCAGGGAAGCAACAACGGGAACTACGGTCAAGACGTGTCCATCGCATGGATGAGGCTGAGGGTCTCGCCTCCTAACGGGGTCCTGCCGACGGTAACTTTCAACGAGGTTCCGGTCACTCTGACTTCGTCGCCATATTCGAATCCTAGCATCATGACCGTGGACGGCACGGACGTGACGCTTCCCGCCGTCGAGTACTGGACACCCGGGTCCGTCCACACCCTCAAGGCCATATCTTCAGTCCCTTGCTCTTTGTCCACACTGTCCGCGAACTGCGTGGTGCAGTTCACCGGATGGAGCGGCGCGAGCAGCAGCGCCTCGGCGTCCATAACCTTCACGCAGGACGCCGGGGTCGACACCTACGCGGCCGACTACGCGGCCAGCAGCCCGTCCATCGCGCTCGACTCGAGCGGCAGCGTCGGATGCAGTGGCTGCACCTCGCAGTCGGTCCAGCTCCAGGTAAACCAGAACGACGTCGTCGTGGTCCAGGTCGCTCTCTCTCCACAGAGCGCCGCACCGAGGACCGGAGGGAACCCCTGCTCGGGGGGCGTGTGTTCAACGCTCACCTCCGTCACGGGAGCGTCGCCAACTCTGACGTTCCAACTGAGGCTAAACTACACGGAGAAGCCCAGTTCGGACGACGAGACCTGGGCCTGGGAGTACTACGCAATAGCATCCTCGTCGGGAAGAACGACGATCACGGCCCAGGTGAACGACTCGGCGTCATGGAGCATGATAGCCTACAGCGTCATAGGGGCGAACACCGCCGCGCCGTTTGACACCAATCCCAGTCTGCCGGTCTGGGACTTTAACGACTGCAACTCGGTTGACGGTTGCTCGGTCTCCTTCTCGACCACCAACCCGACCACCCTCGTGGTCTTCGGGCTCGGCTCCGAAGGGAACCCCGGCGTGGCCGCGCCGTCTGGTTTCACCCTGTTCCAGACCAGTCTTGGCCCTAGCTGGATGGAGAATGCGGTAGCTGGCGAAGTCTACACGTCTTCGCAGACCGGCACCTCCACCGGCAACTGGGTCCTCACTCCGGGTCAGTCGGCATACTGGTTCGCCGACGCGCTCCAAGCGTTGTCATCCTCCTCGACCACTTCCACGAGCTCTTCGTCCACTTCTTCCACTACTTCGAGCTCGTCTACGACGAGCTCGTCTACGACGAGCTCCTCCACAACGACCTCCACCACATCCACATCCTCCACGACCTCAAGCTCCTCCTCCACATCCTCCACCACCTCCAGTTCCTCGAGCACCACCTCATCCTCGACCACCTCGAGCTCATCTTCGACCTCTTCGTCCTCATCTTCGACCACCTCAACCTCATCCACGACCACCTCGAGCTCATCTTCAACGACGTCATCCACCACCTCGACGACATCCTCGTCCATCAGCACGTACACGCCTCCGCCTCCTCCTTCCGTCCTCGTCTGTCCGAGCACCGTGGGAGGGGCCTACATGCCCATCGGCTCGACCTTCACGGACGGTCACGGTCAAACCTGGCTTGTTCCCGGTGGCAGCGTCGACGGAGGCGCCTACAGCAGCTACTTCTTCGCAGGTTCTAGCAGCAACGTCCCTCCGCCGATGATGCAGGGATGGGCCGGAGTGTACGGGACCTACGGCGGGCAGCAGGGCTGGATAATCACCTTCTTCTGCGCGTGACGCCGGTCCTGCCGCTGCGGCCCTGATGCGAGATGGTGCCCGACACCCCGCGAGGTGCCGCGCCTTCTACGCCGCACCGGGGCTCAGCTGCAGACCAATCCGGCATCCACGATCGGCGCTCACCGTCGGCGCGGGGCCGCGATCCCTCAGGCCGTCGGCTGGAACGCGACCTTCATGGACTGCTCGCTTATCGCGGTCTCCATCGCCTCCCGGTGCTGCTCCAGGGGGAACCGATGGGTCACGACCTTCCCGAACGGGATGTCCCTCGAGGACTCCATCATCCAGAGGACCTTGGCGTAAGAGAGCTCGGTCTGGCCGCCCGAACCGACGATCGTCGAGTACCTGCCCGAGACGTACTTCTGGACATTGAGGGTCGTCGTCCTGCCGCTGTCGCTGTATATGCCGGCCACCAGGTAGTACCCGAACGGCTTGAGGTAGGACAAGCCCTCCTCGACCACGCTCGGGTCGCCGGTGCACTCGAAGACGACGTCGGCGCCTTCGCCGCCCAGCCCGCTCAGGACCCCCTCCCTCCTCTCCTCCCTCGTGAGCCTCTGCGCGTCCAGAGAGA
>JBEKTS010000197.1:0-5039 GCA_049515775.1 Nitrososphaerales archaeon
ATCTCGACCATGTCGGGCTCGACCTCTCCGAGCAGGTGGAGTATGCCCATCAGCGGCGACGCGCCGTCGATCGCGACCACCGCGACGAGGATCGGGTCGTCCCTCCTGCTGGCGTCCGAGTTGACGTGGGCGACGGAGTAGGTGACGACGCTGCCCGTGTCGCGGACCCGGACCCAGCGGTCGGTCGGCCTGTAGCACCTCTCGCAGTACATCCGGGGGGGCATCAGGGTCCTCCCGCACCCGTCGCACTCCCTCGCCCAGAGCTGCCTCCGCTTCAGACCCGAGAGGAACCGCGAGACGGCTACCCCCGAGGACCATGCGTACCTCAGCTCGGTCTCGTAGTTCGTGAGGAGGTACCTCCGGTCCTTCATCTCGTCGGGAGTGATCTCGACGCCCGGGTAGCGCGTGACCTTCGAGCTCAAGCCTGCCTCTCCCTCTCGGCGGTCTCGGGAGATAAGGGTCGCGCAGGCACCCCCCCGCCTGCCTCTCTCCTGCCTACCCTCTGACCCTGCGCGCGAACTCCAGGAAGAACTGCATCGAGGAAGGGTTCCGGAGCGAGCCGGGGTTGTAGACCCTGGACGGGTCGGACCCGAGGAGTATCCTCTTCACCGGGACCTCGACCTTTTTTCCGCTGAGGGTCCGGGGGATCTCGGGGACGGCGACCACCTCGTCCGGCACCAGCCTGGGTGAGAGCTCGGCCCTGATCCTACGGGCTATCTCGTCCCTGAGGCGCTCGTCGAGGCGCGCGTCTCCCCGGAGGACGACGAAGAGGGGCATGTACGACCTCCCCCCGAGGAACTCCATGTCGACCACGAGGCTGTCGGCCACGGACGGAATCGACTCGACGACCCTGTAGACCTCGGAGGTGCCGACCCTCACGCCCATCCGCTTGAGCGTGGCGTCGGACCTCCCGTAGATCACGCAGCTGCCGTCGGCGTTCACAGAGATCCAGTCCCCGTGCCTCCAGACGCCCGGGAAGACGCCAAAGTAGGACTCCCTGTACCTCTCTCCCGACTCGTCGCCCCAGAGGAAGAGCGGCATCGAGGGCATCGGCTGCCTTATGACGAGCTCTCCCATCTCGCCGACGACCTCGCGACCCGACTCGTCGAACGCGGCGACGTCCGCGCCCAGGTTCCGACACTGTATCTCCCCCGAGCGGACCGGGAGGGTAGGGCAGCCTCCGACGAAGGCCGTGCAGAGGTCGGAGCCTCCGCTGATCGAGGCGACCCAGAGGTCCCTCTTCACGTGGGCGTAGAGCCACTCGAACCCGTCGGTCGAGAGGGCCGAGCCGGTCGAGCCGAAGCCCCTCAGCTCCCTCAGCGAGTTCGAGGACAGCGGCTCGGCGCCGCTCCTCATCGATGCGCCGACGAAGGCCGCGCTGGCCCCCAGGAATGTGATCCCCGCCTCGTCGGCGAGGTCCCAGAGCGCGCCCGGCCCGGGGTGGAGCGGGTCGCCCTCGTAGAGGACTACGCGGGAGCCGAGCATCAGCGCGCCCACCAGGTAGTTCCACATCATCCATCCCGTCGAGGTGTACCAGAACATGGTGTCGCTCGGCCCCAGGTCGTTGTGGAGCGAGAGCGTCTTGAGGTGCTCCAGGAGGATCCCGCCGTGGCCGTGGACGAGCGGCTTCGGGAGCCCGGTCGTCCCCGAGGAGTAGAGTATCCACAGAGGGTGTTCGAAGGGCACCCGCTCGAACTCGAGCCTCGCCTTCGGTCGCACCAGCTCGTCCCACTCCAGGGCCCCGCCCACCCGCTCCCGCCCTCCCGGCGTCGCCCCGACCACGACCCGGCCGTCGTTGGCGGGGATCGCGCTCCGGTGCGTCACGACGACCACGATCGACGCGCAGGCCAGGAAGGCCTCGACCGCCTCGGCCCCGTTCGGCAGGTAGGCCGCGACCCTGTCCCCTCTGCCGATGCCCATCCCCCTCAGCGAGGCCGCGAACGCGGCGGTCCTCCTCTCCAGGTCGCCCCAGGCGACCCGGCCGATCCCTCCCGCCTCGGTCTTGGTCAGGATCGCGGTCCCCGAGGGGTCCCTTCCCCGGAACGTCTGCTCGGCGTAGTTGAGGCTGGCGGCCGGGAACCACCTGGCGCCGGGCATGGTCCTGCTCTCGAGGACGGGCCCGCTCCGGTCGGAGAGCGCGACGCCGAAGTAGTCCGCGATCGACTCCCAGAACTCCTCCAGGTGGGCCGTCGACCACGCCCACAGCTCAGGGTATCCGACCGGCACGACCCCTCTCTCGCTCTCGAGCCAGCGGGCGTAGGAGGTCATGTTGGCCCTGTCGACGGTCTCCTGCGAGGGCTCCCAGAGGGTCTTCGGCCCGGCCATGCGGTGGAAGACGGACCGGGGGCCCGGTATAAACCCGTCCCCGAGGGGCGGGCGTGGCGCTTACATGCTCTGTCAGCACGTTACTCTGTGAAGAGAGACCCCGCTCCCACCCTCGACCGGGTCAAGGCCTACGAGATGGTGAGGAGGCTCGTCGAGGAGGGAACCGAGCGCAGGCCCGCGACTCTGAGTGTGAGGCTGAAGGAGGCGGGGTTGATCGTCCCCTCGAGGATGACGATCCGGCGATGGGTCAACGATACGAACTCTCCTGTCTCGATTCTAAGGAGGTTCGAGCCGGTGCCATCCGAGGAACTGAGTTTCTTCGTAGCCGCATGGATCGCAGACGGCTGGGGGGACGAGAACGACGGAGGAAAGAGGATGCGCCTCAAGGTGAGATCGCGAACGTTCGCAGAGGAGTTCGCTCGCTGCGCCAGCGTCATCCTCTCCAAGTCCAAGCCCTACCGAGTCTGGACCACGAGCGACGAGGGCGGGACTTGGTACAACGTGAAAGCGACTAGCCTGGAGCTATTCGCTTTTGCCAATCGGGACCTCGAGAGCTTGAAGGAGACGATCTCCCAGAACCCCAGAGGATTCCTGCGAGGGCTCTTCACTGCGGAAGGGTGTCCTTGCATCAGTCTCTCCACGAAGAGGAACCTGAGGCTCGATGTAGGAATCACCATCTCGAACACGGACGTGGCCCTCTTGGAGCTCGCTAGACGGCTTCTGCTGGATCTGGGGATTCGGACCGGCGGGATGAAGATCAACAGACGGGCCGGAGAGCGGACCAACCTCTCGGTCGCTCTCCATTCTGAATGGCAATTCACCGTCTCGGCTCGCGACGACGTGCTTCGATTCGCGAGGTCCGTCGGGTTTGCCGATCTGACCAAGCAGACCAAACTGGATGACGGGCTGCGGATGATATTCGAAGTCGGTCCGGCCGCGGCCGCCGACCGATGGCGGCTAGCCTACGAGAAGAAGGGGCGAATCTGGGTAAGGAAAGATGGGACGGGCGCGCCTACCTTCGCATAGTGATTACCGTCCCCACCTGCAAGAGATCGCCCCATGCCTGCGCCAGCCCCCGTTCGGCCTTGTTCTTGACCTGCCTCCTCCCGGCCTCCCCCATGAGCTGCCAGTAGACCTCGCAGACCTTCATCAGCCCCGCGGCGGCGATGGGGTTCCCGACCCCCAGCAGGCCGCCGGAGGGGTTCACCGGGAACTCCCCGCCCCTCTGGGTCACCCCCTGCGCGGTGAGCTTCGGCGCTTCGCCCCTTCCGGCGAGCAGGAGGCCCTCCATGTGATGCAGCTCCTTGTAGTCGAACGGGTCGTAGACCTCTGCGAGGTCGAGCGAGCGCCTTGGGTCGTCGATCTTCGCCATCCTGTACGCCATCCTGGCCGCGGACTCGACGTACGCGGGATAGTAGAGGTCCCTGTTCGTCCAGTACTGCGTGTCGACGTTCCAGCCGACGCCGTCGATCCAGACCGGGTCCTTGGTGTACTTCCTCGCGACCTCCTCCGAGGCGAGTATCACCGCGGCCGCGCCGTCCGAGGGGGGAGAGACGTCAAGCCTCTTGACCGGCGAGACTATCCTCTCGCTCCTCATCACGTCCTCGACCGTGATGCTCGCGCCCAGCTGCGCGCAGGGGTGGTCGAGGGCGTTCATCTTGTTCTTCACGGCGACCAGGGCGATCTCCTCCTCGGTCACGCCGTGGGCGTGCATGTACCTCCTCATCTCCAGCGCGAAGATCCAGAGCAGCGTGACCCCGAGCGGCCTCTCGGTGGTGTGGTCGAAGATCGACCAGAAGGCGTACTGGGGATGCGGGCGGAGGGGCGACATCTTCTCCTCGGCGACGGCGAGGCAGGTGTCGAAGGAGCCCGAGGCGACGTGCCACCAGGCCCCCACGGGGGTGAAGACCCCCGTCCCGCCCCCCACGTAGACCCTGGTGTTCGGCCGGCCTATCCCTCCCGCCCCTTCGAGCAGGTACTCGCCCTTCATGTGGACCCCGTCGAAGGCGTCCGGCGCGCTCCCGATGACGACCGAGTCGATGTCCTTCATGGTCATCCCGGCCGACCTGAGCGCCATCTCCGAGGCCTCGAAGGAGAGCTCCCTCCCCGTCTCCAGCAGCCTCCTCCTGAAGAGGGTCATCCCGGCCCCGATGACCGCCACGCGCCTCTTCTTGATCATCGCCCGCCCCTCCTTCCTCCTCCCGAGAGTATCGCCACTCCGCCCGTCGCCGTGGGGACCCCCCTCCACGACTGCACGAGGGCGCGCCCGGCGCCCTCGACCTGCATCGCGCCCGCGTCGCCGCGGAGCTGCAGGACGCACTCCAGCAGGCGGTGGAGCGCCGAGGCCTCGAGCAGGTTCCCGACCCCCAGGGAGCCCCCGCTCGGGTTCAGGGCCGGCCCTTCTCCTCTGAGGACGCGCCTCGCCTCCGCATCGCTCTTGGCGATCGAGTGGAGGTGCTGCAGCAGCTTGTACGAGTAGGCGTCGTCGAGCTCGAGCAGGTCGAACTGGCCGAGGTCCCTCCCGAGCCCCGCCTGCGACAGTGCCCTGTCGTAGGAGGATCGGGCGTACTCGGCCGTCGAGACCTCCCCACCGTCGTACCAGGGGAGGGAGGACGACCAGGCCACGCCGTCGACGTAGACCGGGGCAGCGACGGCGCGGTCGCCCTCCCTCTTCCTCCTGGCGTCGATCCAGCGCTCCGAGGCGATGACCGCGA
>JBEKTS010000198.1:0-3308 GCA_049515775.1 Nitrososphaerales archaeon
CGAGGCGGCCTCGAAGGTCGGCGGCGAGGTCAGGGTGCTCGTCAGGGTCAACCCCGAGGTCCACGTCAAGGCCGAGCTGAGGTTCTCGATAAGGCACGGCAAGTTCGGCGTCCCCTTCGACGCCCCCGGCGAGGACAGCGCCATGGCCATGCTCAAGAAGATCCTGGAGACGCCCTCGCTGAAGTTCGACGGCTTCCACTTCCACCTGGGCTCGCAGATCGAGGACCCCTCCTGCTACTCCGAGGCGCTCGAGAAGCTCGAGGGGTTCATCATGAGCGCCAGGCGCGCCCTGGGCGACTTTCCCATAGAGACGCTCGACATCGGCGGGGGCCTCCCGACCTCCTACGGCAGGGCCGTGCCCGCGCCGTCCGACTTCTCGGCCAGGATCCTGGGGCAGCTCAGCAGCCTGGCGGAGTCCTTCGGGTCCAAGTTCACGCTCATCGTCGAGTCCGGGCGGTTCCTCTCCGCCGACTCGACGGTCATGGTCTCCCGTGTCGTGAACGTCAAGAGGTTCAACGAGAACAAGTACGTCTACGTCGACGCGGGGTACCACGACCTGGCCGACACCGCCCTGCTCAGGCACGAGTACCCGGTCGAGGTGATACCCGGCGGCTCCCCGGCGCAGCAGAAGACGATCCTCGTCGGGAGGCTCTGCGACTCCCTGGACGTCTTCGTGACCTCGTCGAGGTCCCGGCTCGGAGGGGCGGAGGTCGGCAAGCTGGTCGTCTTCAGGGGCGCCGGCGCCTACTCGATCGTCCTCGGCTCGCCGTTCCACTGCCAGCCCAAGCCCTACGTCCACATGAGGGACGCCCACGGAGGGTATCTCGTCGTGAGGAGGGGCCAGACCATCGACGAGCTCTTCGAGGAGGAGGGCGGGAGCTACTGCGACTCGGTGCCCGATCCGTCGCAGACGAAGCTCTAGGCACCGGCACGGCTCTGCCCCTTCCTTCGATCGATCCTCCCATCCGTTCATCGGTCGCCCCGCTCGGTCGGCGGGTCGATCCTGCGTCGGACCACGAACGGGACCGGCCGGCCCCGGGGCGCGCCCGCCGCCGCCGTTCTCGAGGGAGGGGCTTCGGCCGCTCCCCTCCCTCTCCTTGCGTCAGGCCGTCGAGAGCGCCCTGGCCAGGACCTGGGCTCCCTTGAGCCGGCCCAGCGAGCCCTTCTTCGCGTCGGCCTCGGTGAACCTGCAGCAGTCGCGGTCCTTCCCGGACGAGGTGACCATCAGGGGGACGGGGTCGCTCGAGTGCGCCTTGAGCACGCAGGGCGTGGAGTGGTCGCAGGAGACCGCGAGCCTCGCGTCGGCAGACCTGTCGGCGATGGACCCGAAGAAGACGTCGTCTATCGTCTCGATGTTCTTCTTCTTGCCGGTCGCGTCGCCGTCGTGCCCGAACTCGTCGGGGCCCTTGATGTGGGCGTAGACTATGGTGCCCTCCTTCATCTCCCTCAGGAACCGCACGGCCTTCCCGCGCAGGTCCTTGTGGTCCTTCATCATGACCTCCTTCATGCCCAGGAGCCGGGCTATCCCCACCTCCGCTGGCATCTCGACCAGCGCGACCCCCTTCACGCCGTACTTCTCGGCGAACGGCTGGGCGACGGGCAGGTGGTCGCTCGCGTCCCTCAGCAGGATGAGGTTCGCGGGCTTCTTCCCCTCCCGCCTCCTCTCGGAGTTCACCTCGGCCCGGTCGAGGACCCGCGCCGCGCCCGCCAGGAACTCGTTGACGAGCTGCGCCGCCCGCCTCGCCCCCGCGGTAGACTCGAGGGGCTCGCAGGCCTGGACCTTCTCCGGCCCGCTCGTCTTGCGCGCCGCGCCGAAGCCGTGGGTCCGCACATACGCCGGGTCGGTGTTGGAGACCTCGGCCGAGAGCGCGCGCCCGGCGTCCCTTATCACCAGGACCGCCCTGTATCCGACCGTGCTCCTGAACTCGCACTCCGCCCCCTCGAGCTTGACCTCGCGCAGCGCCTCCTGGAGCGCCGCCGCCTCCTCCCTGGTCAGGTCCCTCCCGGCCCTCCTGTCCGCGATCATGCCTCCCTCGGTCGTGGCGAAGTTGGCCCTGAGCGCCAGGTCCCCGTCCTTGAAGGGCACGCCCGCGCCGACGGCCTCGACGACCCCTCGCCCCGGGTATCCCCCGGGGAAGGCGTACCCCAGCATGTTGAAGACGGCGATGTCGGACTCGGGGGCGACCGACCTTCCCACGGTCACGACCGTCCCCATCCTGGACCTCCGCGCCAGCGCGTCCAGGTGCGGCGTGTTCGCGGCCTCCAGCGGGGTCGTGTAGTTGAGGGCGGGCGCGGGCCGGTCGGCGCAGCCGTCGAGCAGGATGTATCCCAGGTTCATCTCGAAGGTCTCTCCGAGGCGCGGTCGCTGGCCGTCGTTATGTGTTTTTCCGAAGGGAACCCGAGAAACGATATATCTCTGCCCCCGCCGGGTCGCCTGTCGTCCGTCCATGGTCGAGATCAGAAAGGACTACTTTACCGAGAAGCTCTCGATCGTCACCAGCGACCGCGGCCCGCGGCTCCCGCCCCCGGCCAAGAAGGCCGCGCAGGCGGACTGCCCCTTCTGCCCCGGCAACGAGTCGATGACGCCCCCCGCCGACCTGGTGCTCGTCAAGATGGGCGAGACCCTGGTCAAGCAGACCGACACCGAGGGCGAGCGCATCACCGGCTGGGTCGTGCGGGTCTTCCCCTCGAAGCACCCCGTGGTGACCCCGACGGCGCCGGCCTCCTACGGCGAGTACCCGCACTACAGCGAACCGGCCGTCGGCTACCACTACGTCGTCGTCGCGACGCCGAAGCACGAGGAGTCCTTCGCCAAGCTCGACGTCGACCAGTGGACGAACCTCCTGGCCACGATGCAGGACAAGGTCCGCTGGCTCTACGCCCAGAGGGGGGTGAGCTACGTCACCGCCTTCATCAACAACGGCAGGGGCTCGGGCGAGACCCAGGAGCACCCGCACCTCCAGATCGTCACCTTCCCCCGGCTCCCGCCGGTCCTCGAGCTCGAGGCTGTAACGGTCCAGAACTCGCTGAACGAGCTCGGCGTCTGTCCCATGTGCCAGGTCGTCGCCTCCGAGTCGGGCGGACCCAGGCAGATAATCTCGACCGAGTTCTACCTGGCCTTCGCGCCCTGGGCCTCGGCCCACTCCTACGAGTTCTGGATCTACCCCAAGAGGCACCAGACCTCGATCCTCAAGCTCTCGCAGAAGGAGCTGATGGACCTCGCTCTCCTCCTTAGGTCGACGCTCGGTGGCATGTCGAAGGTCCTCGGGGACTGCGGCTTCAACCTGGTCGTCCACTCGTCCTCGGAG
>JBEKTS010000199.1:0-3308 GCA_049515775.1 Nitrososphaerales archaeon
TTGCGCACCACCTTCTCCAGCAGTCCCCTGGCGACGGCGTACGTGACCGAGGCGCCATGTTCGCCGGGGAAGGCGCTCCACACGTCGACGAGGTCCGCCGGGCGGCAGCCCGGCGCCCTCGCGTTGAACCCTGCGAGGTTGACGAAGGGAAGGATCACGACGCGGCCCTTCACCTCATCGGGGGACAGGCCACGGGCGAGCCTCAGCGCCGCCTCGATCCCGGCGTACTCGGTCGGGTGTATGCCGGCGACGACGGTGAGGGTGGGGCCCGGCGCGGCCCCCTTGATGACTATGATCGGAAGCGTGAGATTCCCAGCGGGTCTCGCGGTTATGAGGAGGTCGGTGTAGACCTTGCCCCGCTCTATCTCGTCGATCGTCCTCGCTGCCATCGCGGCTCGACGATACGCCCCGCCGTATCTATCGTTTGTCGATGCCCGCGCGGCACCAATAAATTCGTCCGACGCGTCCTGAGCGCCGGTCGTGAATCACCGGTGAAGAGGCTGGAAGGCAAGGTCTGCATCGTCACGGGGGCCGGCCAGGGGATCGGCAGGGCCATCGCCAAGGTCTTCGCAAGCGAGGGCGGCCTGGTGACCTTCTGCGACACGAACGACGCGCGCGGGAGCGAGACCCTCGGGGAGATCGAAAGGGAAGGCGGCCAGGCGGAGTTCGCCAGGGTCGACGTCACGGACGAGGCCCGGGTGGGGGCCATGGTCGACGGGGTCGCCTCCAAGCACGGCAGGATCGACGTGCTCGTGAACAACGTGGGGATCGTCGAGGCCGGCGATTCGATCTTCACGCTGACCAGGGAGTCCTGGGACCGCGTCCTCGCCATCAACCTCACGAGCGTCTTCCTGCTCTCGAGGTCCGTGATACCCCACATGGCGAAGAGGATGTCCGGAAGCATAGTGAACATGTCCTCGATAATCGGGATCATCGGCGAGCCGGGCTCGAACGAGCTCACCTACGCGGCCACGAAGGGCGCGATCAGGGGGTTCTCGAAGCAGCTGGCTGTCGACGTCGCGCCCTACAAGATCCGCGTGAACTGCGTAGCGCCCGGATACACCTCCACGCCGGCCCTCAAGGCCGCCTTCGAGGTGGGCACCAACCCTCCGGGCTCCAAGGAGGAGCGCGAGGCGAGGCACCTGCTCAACCGGTTCGCCGAGCCGGAGGAGATCGCCCGGGCGGTCCTCTTCCTGGCCTCGGACGACTCCTCCTTCGTGACCGGCACGACGCTGGTCGTCGACGGCGGATTCACGTCGAAGTAGGGCGGATCGTTTCCGGCGGGCGGGAAGAGGGGGTGTCGGTCCGGACCTCTCCCCTTCCGCTACCTGAGGGCAGGGATGACCTTGCTGTGGAATTCTTGCAGGGTCTTCTCCGTCTCGCTCAGCTTGACCAGCACGGACATCCCGATGACGTCCTTGACGACGATGTGATTCACGCCCGCCTTGGCGAACCGCGCCAGGCCCTCGGTCACCTCGCTCGCGCTCCCCATCACCAGGAACCTCCTGGCGATCTCGTCGGGCATGCTCCTCGCAGCCTCCATGGCCAGGTCGCCCACCGCCTCGTTCGCCACCACCCTTTGGTACTTGTAGTCGACCTTCGAGCTGGGGGGCTCGAACCCCATCTCCTTCAGGACGCTGGCGTGGAGCGTGACGAGCAGCTCCGCCTTCATCGAGTCCAGCGCCTTCCTCTGGAGGGTCGCATCCTCGGTCAGGGCGACGCTCGTGACGTTGGCCATCTCGATCGACCCCGGCTCTCTCCCGGCCTGGACCGCCGCCTCCTCGATCTCCCTCGCCCTCCTGGCGAAGGTCTCGGGGCTGTTCGTCCAGGGGATCCAGCCGTCTCCCATCTCTCCCACGAGCCGGAGCGTCCTGTGCGCCCCCAGGGCCCCGATGTAGACGGGCGGCGCGCCGTTCGCCGGCCGCTGGTCCATGACGGCCCGGTCGAGCCTGAAGTACCTGCCTTCGAAGCTGACTCTGTGCTCCCTGGTGGACCGCCAGAGGAGCCGGATGACCTGGATCGCCTCGGCGAGGCGGTCGACCCTCTCCTGGACGCCCTCGAACGGGAGCCCGTAGGGGAGCGTGTTCATGACCTCGCCGGCGCCTATGCCGAGGATCGCCCGCCCCTCGGTCAGCTCGTCCAGCGTCGCGACCGCCTGGGCCGTCCTGGCAGGGTGGGTCCTCTGCGTGTCGGTGACGACCGTGCCCAGCTTCAGCGTCTTCGTGTGGGCTCCTATGGCCGAGAGGACGGTCCACGGTTCCACCCTGTCTCCGGTCGGATAGAGGTCGGTGAAGTGATCGGGGATCCAGAGGGAGTCGAAGGAGCACCTCTCCGCGCGGATTCCGCACCGGACCACGTCGCGCGCCGGGTAGCATGAGTCGACGAGCCCGAAGCGCAATCCGTCCCATCGAGGGGGTGCCAGACGATAAAAGAGTTCTCACGCGACGGAGGGGCGGTCGTCCTGGGCCCTGATCCATGAGAGGTCCCTGATGAGGCGGACCACCGAGTCGAGGAAGAGCGCCGCGTCGGCGCCGTCCACCACCCTGTGGTCGAACGTCAGGCTCAGGTGCACGGTCGGCCTGACCTTCAGCTCGCCGTCCTCCGCCCACGGCCTCTCCTTGATCCGGCCCACTCCCATGATGCCCACCTGGGGCGGGTTGATTATCGGCGTGAAGGTCTCGATGCCGTAGGCGCCCAGGTTGGAGACGGTGAAGGTCGCCCCGGTGTACTCCTGCGGCGCGAGCTGCCTGTTCCTGGCCTTCTCGGAGAGCTGCCTGACCATCTCCGCGACCTCGCCGAGCGGGAGCCGGTCGGCGTCCCGAACGGTGGGGGTGATGAGGCCGCCCTCGACCGCGACGGCCACGCCTATGTTGACCGAGCCGGCGATGCGCACCTTGTCCCCTTCCAGCTGCGAGTTCATCATGGGGTGCTGCTTCAGGGCCCGCGCCGCCGCCTTGATCAAGACGTCGTTGTAGCCGAACTTCGACCGGGCCCCCTCCTCCTTCACCAAGGCGACGAGGGAGGAGACCTCGGCCTCCCGTGTCAGGGTGACGTGGGCCGTCTCGCGCTGGCTCCTGGTCAGCCGCTCGCCGATCGTCGCCCTCATGGCTGAGAGCGGCACCACGGTCTGATCCGCAGGCCGGGGCGCTTCGGCGATCGCCGCCGTTGTTGTTGTTGTTGCGGCGATTGGCTTCGACTTTGCTTCGCGGGCCGCCTTGAGGACGTCCTCCCGCATTATCGAGCCGCCCGGTCCCGTCCCCGAGACCTTCGAGAGGTCCACCTTCAGGTTCTCCGCGAGCCTCCCCGCG
>JBEKTS010000200.1:0-3284 GCA_049515775.1 Nitrososphaerales archaeon
AGGTACCTCCAGTTGGACTGGGAGACGACCCTCTCGTCCCTGACTATAACAGCCTCGGCGCGGGGGCCGGGCGGCTTGACCTTCACCGAGGGCCTCGAGCGAGTCAAGACGAGCTCTCGGGCCTTCGCGCGTTCTCCCGATAAAAAGCTTGAAATCGGCCCGACGAAGAGCGAGCAGGGACAGAGACTTGGGCGACGCCAAGATTGTTACTCCGCCTCCCGGACCCAACGCTAGGAAGCTCATCGAACGGGAGCTCAAGCTGCTCCACCAGCCGTCCATCGACCGGGTCTACCCGATATTCACCCGACGGATAGACGGCGCGGTCGTCGAGGACGTCGACGGGAACAGGTACCTGGACTTTGCGATAGGCTCGGGGAGCATGTCCCTCGGCGGAGCGCCCGAGTCCCTCGTGAGGACGGTGACGGGGAGGGCGGGCGAGCTCGCCCACGGCTCCTACCCATACCTGAACCCGGCCGTCATCGAGTTCGCCGAGAAGCTATCGTCGATAGCCCCGGGCGAGACCAAGAAGATGGTCGCGATGCTCTCGACCGGCAGCGAGGCGGTCGACTTTGCGTTCAGGGTCGGCAGGGGGTTCCAGAGGAAGCCCCAGTTCATCAGCTTCATCGGAGGGCACCACGGCTTCTCGCTGGGCGCGCTCGCGCTCTCGGGACACTACGCCGCGATGTTCAGGAACCACCCCCACCTAGTCCCGGGGATCACGCACACCCCCTACGCATACTGCTACAGGTGCCCCTTCAAGCTCGAGTACCCCAGCTGCGGGCTCGCCTGCGCCGAGTACATCGAGGAGACCCTGCTGACCACGATATCTCCGCCCGAGAACACCGCCGGGCTGATCGTCGAGCCGATCCAGGGACCGGCCGGCATAATCCCGCCGCCGGAGGGCTGGCTCGAGCGGGTCCACGAGATATGCCGGAAGAACGGCATCCTCTACGTCGACGACGAGGTCTTCGCGGGGCTTGGGCGGACCGGGAGGATGTTCGCGATAGAGGACCACCCCGGGATAGAGCCCGACATGATGGTCCTGGGCAAGACCCTGGGCGGGGGGATCATGCCGGTCAGCGCGGTCATCATGAAGGAGAAGATCGCCATGAGCATCGAGCCGGGAGCGACCTCCAGCACGCTGCACGGGTATCCGCTGGGCTCCGCGGTCGCGACCGAGGTCATCGAGACGATCCAGAGGGACGGGCTGCTGGCGAGCAACGCCAAGAACGGAGAGGCGATGAAGAAGAGGTGCCTCGAGCTCCAGGAGAAGCACGAGTGGATCGGGGACGTCAGGGGGCGGGGACTGATGGTCGGTCTCGAGTTCGTGAAGGACCGCAAGACCAAGGAGCCGCTCAGGAGGGAGGTCAGGGACATCGCCTGGCGTTCGGTCCAGAAGGGGCTGATCTTCGAGTGGTTCGGGCTCAAGGGGAACGTGATCAAGCTCTACCCGAACTACTTCGCGACGCCCGGGCAGATAGAGGAGGGCCTCGCCATACTCGACGAGGCGATAACCGACGTCGAGAAGGGGAGGGTCTCTCCGACGAACTTCGACCCGGCCTACGTCGTCTCTGCGGGCTGGATGTAGGCCGGCGTCAGCAGGGGGAGGAGGGGCGCCCCCCGCCTTCCGGCGCGAGCCGTCTTGACCCGCCAACGCCTACCTGGGACCTGCCCCCTCGTGCGCCCGCGAGGGCCCGGGTCTGGCACCGTGAGGGTCGGAGCTCCCGGCGACCGTCGTGGGACCCCGACGGGCCGGCGGCCGTGATCGGGTCCCAGTCGACAAGGAGATATTGCCGTCTGCCCCGGAGGAGGGGCGAATGAAGCGAGAGACGAAGAAGGACTCGAAAAAGAAGGGCGCTCGTCCGGCGACCGGTCGGGCGACCGCCAGTCGTCACGGCATGGGCGGCGTCCGCGACGCTCCCGACTCCAGGGACCACCTCTACGCTCCGCCTCCGGGGGTCCTGCAGAACCTGCCGACCAGCGCGGACCTCAGACGGCACTTCCCGCCGGTCTACAACCAGGGCCAGATCAACAGCTGCACGAGCAATGCGATCGCGGCGGCGATGGAGTTCGACGCCATGAAGCAGGGTGTCAAGGAGGCCTTCACGCCATCCCGCCTCTTCATCTACTACAACGAGCGCGTCGTCGAGGGCACGGTCGGGAAGGACGCTGGCGGCCAGATCAGAGACGGCATCAAGTCGATAGCGAAGCAGGGGGACTGTCCCGAGCCCCACTGGCCCTACGACGAGAATCAGGTGACCGAGAAGCCTCACGACGCCTGCTACTCGCAGGCCAGGAGCTTCAAGGCCCTCGAGTACCAGAGGATCGGCCACGACCTCGACCACATGAGGGCCTGCCTCGCCTCGGGCTACCCGTTCGTCTTCGGTATCAAGGTCTACTCCAGCTTCGAGGGGGACGCCGTGCGCAAGAGCGGCCACCTGAGGATGCCCCGGAAGGGAGAGAAGGTCGTGGGCCTCCACGCCGTGGTCGCCTGCGGCTACGACGACGCGAACCGCTGGTTCCTGGTCAGGAACTCGTGGGGCGCGGGCTGGGGCATCAAGGGATACTTCACCATACCCTACGCCTACCTCCTGGACTCGAAGATATCCCACGACTTTTGGACGATACGGGTCGTCAGGTAGGAGAAAGGCCGCACCGGTGGCCGTCCCTCGCCCGGGTGAGGACCGGATCCGGCCCGGGAGCGCCCCGGGCCCCTCCGGGACCTCGAAGGCGAGGGCCTCGCTGGACCGGGTCGTCGCCGTATGCGTACCCCACCACGCCGCCGAGCTCGATCGCGGCCAGCCTCCTCCTGGGACCCGCCCGGCCGGGCCCTCGCGTCGCCTCCCGGCGCCATGGGACGGAGCCGAAGGCGGCGCGAGATGATTTAATCCCGATGAGCCACCGGACGGTCGATGGGAGGACACGGCGATGGCATGACCACCTACGTCTCGTTGCTCCGCGGCGTGAACGTCGGCGGGCGCAAGAGGGTCAGGATGGAGGAGCTGAAGGAGGCGTACGAGTCCCTCGGGCTCGGCGGGGTGCGAACCTACATCCAGAGCGGGAACGTGATCTTCGAGCAACCCGGGGGGGACGAGGAAGGCCTCACGGCCAGGATCGAGGGCGCGCTCGAGAGACGCTTCGGCTTCCCCGTGCCGGCCGTGCTCAGGACCGAGGCGGAGGTCCGGAGGGCGATCGGGGACGCCCCCTTCGCCGATAGGGATCCGGACGGGCTCTACGTGACTTTCCTCTCGGCTGCCCCGCGCCGGGTCCCCTTGGGGGAGATC
>JBEKTS010000201.1:0-3279 GCA_049515775.1 Nitrososphaerales archaeon
ACCGGCTCCGCCTCCACCTGTCCGTCTAACTCTGCGGTGGGCTTCGCCCAGTCCCGCTCTGCGGTCAACCTCTGCAACCCCGTCCTCGCCTACACTCCGGTCGACAGCTACTCCATCTCTCCATACGTCGCGGTCACCGCTGCGATCCCGTCCCCTGCTGCCACGTCCTTCACCGAGGCCGGCTACTTCCTCTCTTTCGGCTCGCCCACCTACACGTTCCTCATGATCAGGAACACATTCGGCGCCCTCGCGGTCCCCGCAGACTCGTCGATTACCGCTACATTCGAGCTGTCCATGAGCTGAGAGCTGGTGCATCCAGGCAAGCGCCGCCATCGCAGTAGGAGGACCGCTCTCCTCCTCGGGGCCGCTGCAGTCGTCCTCGCCTTCGCCCTCGCGGCGAGCGCTGTCCAGGCGCCGCTGACGGAGTCGATCGGCCTCACGGCCATCGACGGCCTTCCAAACGCCATCGCGGGCGATATCGCCACATTCAGGGGATCCGCCTCCTTACCCGGGGACACGGCGATTGAGGGCCTGCTCGCGAGCATGGGCGACTCGGTGCCCAACCAGATCAACACTGAGAACCTGGGGCTATTGGCGACCGCGGGGATCGGCACAGCGGTGTCTGATGCACTCGGCCTCGTCTCGGGAGATGTCCAGGCGGCTCGGACGAACCTCGAGCAGCTGACCCTCGACGGCGGAGACAGTCTCCCAAGCATCTCTGGCACTCTGGAGGGCCTCACCCTCGTCTCCGGCGGGACGACGCCGGGCCGCACGAACGCGGAGGGACTGAACCTCGTCGCCTCTTCGACCGTCCCCGGGAAGACAATAGGCGAGACCGCATCGGACTGCGCCTTCGCTTCAGTCGGCCAGAGCGTCCTCATGGTGCAGAACTGCGGCGGGGAGGGAACCGGCGGCACGACGGTCGCCCTTGGACTTCACCCCTACGGCATCACCTACGACTCGGCCAACAGTTACGTCTACGTGACCAACTACGAATCTGGCACCGTCTCCGTCCTCTCCAACGTGGCCCTCGTCGGAACGGTCAACGTCGGCGGCAATCCCGTCGCGGCTGCCTTCGACCCCTCGGATGACTACGTCTACGTGGCCAATGCCGGCTCCGATACGGTACAAGTCATCGGCGGCACCGCCATCATCGCCACCATCGCGGTCGGGACCAACCCGGAGGGTATCGCCTACGCGAGCTCGACGAACGAGGTCTACGTCACAGACAACTGGGATGGCTATCTCTGGGCCCTGAGCGGGACCGCGTCCGTCGGCAAGGTCCTTGTCGGCAACCTGCCCGCCGGCGTCGCATTCGACCCCTCGACCGGTCTGCTGTACGTCGCGCAGCAGAGCGCGGGCAACGTTTCCGTCGTCAGTCCCGTCACGTTCAGGGTCACCGGCTCGATACGGGTCGCGGGCTTCCCCACGGCCATCGCCTACGACCAGGTGAACGGCCGGATCTACGTCACAAACTACAATGCCGGGACGATCTCGGCGATCAACCCGATATCTGACCAGGTCCTGGCCACAATCGCGGTGGGAAATCTGCCAGCCGGTATCGCCGTGGACCAGACCTCCGGGTCGGTCTATGTAAGCTGCAGCGAGGACAACGCGGTCTGGGTCATCGGCGGGTCGAGTAACGCACCGTTTCTAATCATCCCGGTGGGCAGGTTCCCTCAGAGCCTGGTCTACGACAGCGCCAACGGCGGGGTGTACGTCGCCGACTACACGGACGACGCGGTATCGGTGGTCTTCGGACCGTGACCTATAAATGGTGACGATCAAAGCCTCCAACTTCCGTACCGCCGCCGCGGCCGCCGCGATCCTCCTCCTGATGCTCTCCTCGCAGGTCGCCGGAACGGTCAACTCGGCTGACCACGGCGCATCGCTACAGTCGGTCCCGCCCGCGCCCGCGCTCCCGCCCGGCGTGACCCCACCCTCCCAGACGTCGCCGGGGCTACGTTGCTACACCAATACCTGGAACCGGACGCAGGCCCTCGCGTGCCCTCCCACCGTGAAGCCCACCAGGTCCCCGCTAGTGAAGCAGATTTCTCCGTCCGTCACCCTCACCTCGACTGCCTCCACCATCCTTGCGGGAGGCAGCCCTGTTCCAGGGCAATCGGTGACCTACTCGTACACGGCTTACTCGAACGGCACCTTCCTCGCCTCCGACGGGCAAGGGAATGTCCTCTCGTGGCAGGAGGTCGCAGGATTCCCTGTGGGCCCGACGACTGTCACGCTCTACAGCAACTCGACCGAGATGGTGCAGCTCTACACCGTAGGCCCGGCGGGCCAGCCGCCGACCGCTAACTTCACCGTCTCCTACGACCTCAGGGAGGCGACCGTTTGCCAAGCTGGAGGGGTCGACGTCACCATCCAGGGTTTCATCAACGACTGGCCCTCCTCGGCTGGCGGCAAGCTCCATATCGCCTTCCACGGGCAGCAGCTCTCGGCTAACCTGACCGGGGCGGCGTTCGGCGGCCACGATGGGATGGAACTGATCTTCGATTGGTCCGATACCATGCAGCAGAACCCCGCGGCCTATCGGGCCCTCACGGGGACCGTCTCGTGGTCCGTCGGAGAGACCTTCAAGATCGACCCCTCCATCATCGCTACATCCTCCAGCGCCCAAGCCCTCAACTGGGGCGACCAGCGCAAACTCTGGCACACCCAGGAGTCGAACGGCAGCACCGAGTACTGGGCCTTCTACGTCGACGGACCCGAGATCGAGGCCGCATGGTCGCTGGACGGCATAAACTGGCACTCCTCACTCCTGGCACTATCGCCGAACGGCCTCGCCATCCCCTCGGGTGCCTTCTCGACATGGGTCTTCGTCAGCGGCGGGGTATACACGCTCTACTACGTCCTCGCCACGTCGTCGGGGTTTGTCCTTGGTACGGCCCAGCTCGGCGACAACGGGGCCGTGAAGGCGTTCGCGCAGGCCACGTTCAGCACCGATTGGGGCAGCGACGCATACCCATGCGTCTACGCCGCCCCATCGCAGGTCCTCGTCGGCGTCGGGACGAGCAGATCGGGTCTATACCAGATGGAGATAGATAGCATCAACCCGTCCACGGGGAAGGTGGTCAGCACGACCATCGAGCCAACGGGCTCCCTCCAGGACGGCTGCATCGCCCTCGGCCTCACCTCCGGCTACGCTATCGTCTATGGTCCCGCCTCGTCGGCAGGTCCAGCGATGGTCCTGACGAGCCCCAGCGGGACCTTCAGCTCGTCCTCGCCGAACCCCGCGCCGACCACGTCGCCCATCACGATGAG
>JBEKTS010000202.1:0-3266 GCA_049515775.1 Nitrososphaerales archaeon
CCAATTGTTTGCATCCAACGAACTAATTTGACAACAGAATCCAAGGGGATATCGAGACGCCGGTTCGTTGCTGGTACGGTGGCCGGCGTCGCAGTTGGTGCGGTCGTAGGAGTCACGGGCGGCTACCTGGGCAAGTCCGCCGTCACGTCGACACAGACCTCGACGCAGACCAACACATCGACCGAGACCCAGACTTCCACCCAGGTCTCGACCGAGACCCAGACGCAGACGGTGAACCCCCTGATCCCGTCGTCCTGGGACTACGAGGCGGACGTGGTCGTGATGGGCGCCGGAACAACCGGCCTCTCCGCGGCGATAGAGGCCATCGCTGGTGGAGCCAAGGTGATCGTTCTGGAGAAGGAGCCGAGCTCGCTGCTGGCCGACTCCGGCCACTGCGCCGGCACCCTGGCGGCGGCGGGGAGCACGTACCAGACCGCCGCGGGCATAACGGACTCACCCGACATCTTCTACGCCGAGCTGACCGGCCCCGGCACCGACCCGAGGATCAATCCGGGGCTCGCGAGGCTGATCGCCGACAACGGCGCCGCGAACATCACCTGGCTGACCGAGCAGGGGATCACCTGGCAGACATACTGCCCTCTCCTCGACGGGCAGTCCACGGCTCCCAGGCTCATGGCGGCCGTGCCCAACTCCTCGGCGTACCCCACGACCCTGAACGCGAGCGCGACGGCGAAGGGCGCCACGATCCTGTACAACACCCCGGTGACCGGCCTCATCCGAGACCCCACCAACGGGGTCATAGGCGTCACGGCGAAGACCGCCAGCGCGGTCATCAACGTCAAGGCGAGCCGGGGGGTCGTCCTGGCGGCCGGAGACCCTTCAGCGAACATCAAGTTCCTGGAGATGTTCGGCACGTCTCCGAGCTACTACGGTACGCTGCCGAGCGCGGCGTGCCCCGGTGATACGGGAGACGCGATCATGGCTGCGATGGCCGTCGGAGGTGCGCCGATCTGCCTCGACAACGCACCAGCCCCCCAGCTCAAGTGGGACGTGGTGAACACCCACATCAACCCAGACACCTCGTACGGCTACGCGGCGGGCTCGACGAACGTCAACGCTGCGCTCAGCGCTTACAAGTACCAGCCCGCGATCATGTCCTACGCCATCTGGGTGAACAACGCCGGAAGCAGGTTCACGAACGAGATAGGCAGCACCACCGCCGCGGACACGCTGGCCCAGCCCAACAGCACGGCCTACATGGTCTTCGACAGCGTCCCGGCCAAGGCGAACGTGGTCATGCACATCAGCGCCGGCCACACGTACTTCAACGAGTGGATGGCCCAGGGCGTGCTGGCGCAAGCGGACACCCTGGCCGACCTGGCGACCACCCTCGGCATCAGCTCATCCGGCCTCTCGGCGACCGTGACCAAGTGGAACGGCTACTGCACCGCGAGCCCGCCCAAGGACCCTGACTTCGGTAGGACGATCCTCGGTCCCGGGATAAGCGTGGGGCCGTTCTACGGGATGAAGTCGTCGATGTACTCGACACAGCAGACCAACGGCACGCTGAACCTCTCCTTCCCGGACCTCCACGTCGTGGACGAGGCCGGCAATCCGATCCCTAGGCTCTACGCGGGAGGCGACAGCGGCAAGGCGGGGACCATGGCGGCCGGGCACGGCACGCACATGATGTGGACCTTCACGTCGGGTCGCATCGCCGGAGGCAACGCAGCCCAGGAGACACCCTGGTCCTAGCGGCTGGGTCAGAGCAGCACCGAGAGAAGAAGAGAGGAGGGATTGGGAGACCATGTCAGGGAAGCTCACCGGAGCTCGAACGCCAAGGGGGCTCGAACCCGGCCACGCAGCGTCGGGGTCGAAGCCGCTGGGGGCGAGGTAGTTGGGCCCGCGCTGCGCTTCCAGGGCCGTCCCAATGGCCCTCCTCCTCATCGCCGTGCTCTCGGCCGCGTCCATCCAGCGGGCCAGCGCGGCCGAGACCATCCCCGCCTACCAGGCGCAGGTCCCGGTGAGCATCAACGGGGTGGTCTCTCCCGGCGAATGGAGCGACGCCCAGATCACGAACATAACCGGCGCGGTGATGGGCGTGGCCTTCAAGCACAACGCGACCGGCCTGCTGATCCTCATGCAGTGGCAGCAGAGCCCCTCCGTCTGCTACGACCAGTACTGCTACGGGGCCATGGAGTTCGACAGCCTGAACAACACGGGCGAGATGGGGTCGAACCTCTATCCTGCGGTGATGCTCCTGCTCAGCACCTCGTTCAAGGGGGGTTACGATGAATTCCTGTCGAGAGCCGAGACCACCCCCACGTCCGTGGAGTCCAGCGGCTACAGCACCCAGTCGACCTGCGCCCTCAAGCTCTCGGGCACGATGTACACGGCCGAGTGCTACCGGCCCTTCGAGCTCACGAATGCGTCCTCCTCCGATCCCTTCGCCAACTTCGCGTCCGGATCCTCGATCGAGGTCGGCTTCGCGGTCGGGGAGTTCAGCGAGCCCGGCCTGCACGCGGCGACCGACATGGTCACCTACGTTCTGTCCCTGAGCAGCCAGACGTACACCGCGAGCACGACCACCAGCTCCGGCGCGACCACCTCGTCGACGCAGGGGAGCGCTTCCGCGACCCAGGCCTCCAGCGCCACCACCTCCGCTTCGCAGACCACGACGACCACCTCCGCTTCGCAGACCACGACCTCCGTCGCAGCTTCGACGTCGAGCAGCACGACGGCGACGACCACCTCGTCCAGCAGCCTGCTCTCGTTCTCTTACCTCGCCATGGTGGGCGCGGTCGGACTCGTCGCGGCGGGTCTCCTCTTGAAGGCACCCCGACGGCGGACGTCCATCATCCGCTAGGCCGAGTCAGCCACGCTCCTCGGCCGGCCCACCCCGGATGGAGCGGGTTGAGACGATGTCGCTCCGTCTGCATCCTTACGCCCTGCTTGACTCCGAACCAGGGCCCACGACCCCGGGATTCGAATTGACGTCAGAGACCGACATCGCGATACCCAGGCGCGAGTTCGTGGCGGGGCCGGTGGCGGTCCAACTCCGCGGGCCCCCGCGGTCCCAGAACCGCAACCCCCTCTAGGGCGGATCGTGCCCCTCTGGGTCGCGTCCGAGTCCACGGGTCGGAGTGCCCTCAGCGGGGCCTCGGGGCGCCGTCCGGGGAGGGACGGTTGGCCATGAAGTAGACCAGCGCCGCGAACCCAGCGAAGAGCGGGACTAGGATCAGGTCGGGCGGCGAGAGGAAGGCCTCGGCGAACCAGAATGCCGAGAACGAGAGCAGGAGAGCCGA
>JBEKTS010000203.1:0-3258 GCA_049515775.1 Nitrososphaerales archaeon
CTTCGAAACCCGTCGACCTTGTCTCCGACCGCGACGATCCTGCCAGCCCCCTCCGAACCGAGTATCCAGGGGAACCTGGGTTGGATCCCCAGCATCTTGGCGAGCATTCCCTCGCGCTCGGCGGCATCCCAGAGCCCGACTCCCGCAGACCCGACCCGGATCAGGACCTCGTCCGCTGCGGGCTCGGGGACGGGCATGTTCCTAACCGATATGACCTCGGGGCCACCGAAGCGGTCTATTGCGACGGCGCGCATCTCGTGCTTGGACACGAGACCGACCAACCGCCTTCTGGAATTTATAGCTTGCGCAAGGTAGACTGCACAAAAGGGAAGACCAAGCCTTATTTGCCAGATTCTGTAGCTAATATTGGCTTGGCAGAGCACAGTCTGGACCTCACTGACGTCAAGATCCTCAGCTCGCTCCTTCAGGACAGCAGGACCCCCTACAGGGGAATCGGAGCCTCGGTGCATCTCACGACGAACGCCGTCAAGAGTCGCATCGTCAAGATGATCTCGGACGGGGTCATCCTGGGCTTCCGGACGACGGTCGACGCCGGCGTCTTCGGCTTCCCGAGGACGTACTACGTGGCGGTGAAGGACCCCCAGGGCCCGGAGGCGACGGCGAGCCGGCTCGGGCTCTTCGGCCAGATCGTCACCAGGATCGAGTCGATGGGAGGGGTGACGATCTTCGAGGTCGCGGTCAGGGAAGAGCAGGGCGAGGAGAGGCTGGAGTCGCTCCGGGAGGCTCTCAGGCCCGCGGTGGTCCAGAGCGTGACGATGGGGCACGCCTTTCCCGTCCGACTGAAGCTCGGTCCTGCCGACTACGCGATGATGAAGCACCTGCTGTCCGAGCCGAGGATGAGGGTCTCGGAGCTGGCGGACAAGGTCCACCTGAGCTCCAAGACCGCAGGGGAGAGGCTCAGGCGCATGAAGGAGGACCACATCCTCCGGTTCACCGTCGACGTGGACCCCAGGCGCATGAAGGGGTTCATCAAGTTCCGGGTGATGATCCGCTGGGACGGGAAGGAAGGAGCCGGAGCCATAGAGGAGATCAGGGAGGAGATGGAGAGGGATTTCGTGGTCTCTTCCCCGTTCTTCTACGAAAAGAGCGTCATCAAGTGCGCGCTCCTCGCCCGGAACATCTTCGAGATAGACCCGTTCCTCAAGAGGATCGAGGCGCGCGAGCACGTCCTGGGCACGGAGGTCTTCCTGCCCTCGCGGATCGAGAAGGCGAACCAGGACTGGATCCTGAGGGAGATCGAGAAGAGAGCGGGCGGGACCGCGGGCTAACCGCTCTCGGACTGGACCACGGTGACGTCGACGGTGTGGTAACCGGTGGCCCCGGCCGGGAACGGGGTCGTGATGGTGGCGGTCTGCGCGTTGCCCTGCCCGTCGGTCGCCCTGACCACGAGCGCGTAGCCGCCGGTGGAGGGAGGGTTCCAGTACGCGGACCACAGTACCCAGGTGTAGTCGGAGAGCGGGTCCTTCATGGACGCCGGGCTCCAGGTCGCTCCTCCGTCGGCGCTCACCTCGACCTTCGAGATCCCTCTGTCGCCCGCGAACGCCATCCCGGCGATCGGCACGCGGCCCAGCGGGACCGAGCTCGACCCGAGGATCCCGAACACGTCGGCCACCGGCGCGCTCCCGGGCGTCGCGATCGAGGAGCCGGTCTGGTAGGGGGCGTCGTTCGTCCAGCCCGCGAGCGCATAGTAGCCCAGATACTCCGCGCTGACCGCCTGGATGCCCGTGATCCACTTTGCGTTCATCTCCCCGTACAGCCCCTGGACGATGGCCCTTAGCGGGTAGCCGTGCTCGGGCGGGAGGACGGCGTCGTTCATCCCGAGCGCCAGGAGGGTCCCGTCGAGGAGCGCGGTCTCGGTCGGGATCGCGGCGGTGTAGCCGTCCGCGCAGGTGAAGATGATGTACTCGGCGTCGGATTGCAGGCCGGCCGCGGCGAGGACGTCCCTGAGCCGGACCCCGCTCCACTGGGCGGTGCCGATCAGGTCGCCGCCCACGGCGTTGCCGACGCACTCGAGCGTGGTGTACAGGTCGATGGTCGGCATCTGCTGGATCTGGTCGAGGGTGAGGGAGAGCGGGTCGCTCACCAGGCCGGAGACCGTGAGCGTCCAACCGGTCGCGCTCAGGCTGGGCGGCACGACGTCGATGTCCACCGTGTAGAACTCCTCGTTGGGCGTGACCTCCCGGGAGTCCAACGGGTTGAACGGGACGGGAGGTGCGCGGAGGGGGTCTCGCCCCAGCAGCCCCACGCCGTAAACGACCATCGCAGCCCCGACGGCCGCGTTCGCCCCGGACTTGATGAACAGCCGCCGACTGATCTTATGGGAGCCCAATCAAGTCGACCCTCAAGGATGTCGTTCGACCCCGGAATGCGCTATAAGAATTGCTCCAGCTTGTGCACTCCCATCTCGGTCCGGGACCGATACCAGGTGGACATCGGCGAAGGCACATTTACGCCTCAGATGACGAAAAGGCCCCCGATGAAACCGATGCAACGCGCCGCAACGTCCTTCTCGGTCACTTCCTCGTTCCTCAGGCGGAGGACCGAGCACCCGAGCCTCGCGAGGATGGCGTCCCTCTTCGCGCCCCACGTGCCCCTGGCCTCCTCGTGGGTCACGCTGTCCATCTCCACGGCGAGCAGCCCCTCAACCAGAAAGCCCAGCCCGTAGTGAGGGGCGCCGGCCTCCTGCGCGTCCGTCCCGCTCAGCACGACCCGAACCGGCCGTCTACCTCAGCCCCTACCCGGCCAGGGCCCGAGCCAGCAGGTCCTCCTCCCCTGAGACGCGGGGCCGGGACCGGTCGTCTTCGAGGATGGCGCGCACGACCGCCCGCTGCCTGCCCGCCAGATCCCTCGACACCGCCCTCTTGCACCTGTTGATCCAGGAGGACAGAGAAAGGAGGGAGGTAGCACCATCCTCTGTGGGCTCGAGAATCCTTCGGCTATCCGGCCGGACGGTCCTGCGGATGTCCGCCTGTCAGCCCCCATCTGCTATCTTCACCTTCACGGTGGGCACGTGGACCGGCGCGGAGGCCCGGAAGAGAGCCTCGGAGAACGCGTCGAGTTCTCCGAGTTCTTCGCTCAGCTCAGGTCGGTCGGGCCGGCCGCCTCTTGACAACGGAGACCACCGCCACGGCAAGGACGACTATGAGGACCACCGCTCCGTACTCCCAGCCCAGCACGGTGGACGACGTCGATTGCGCCGACGCGCTGGTGGAGTTCTGAGTCGTCGCCGCGCTGGTC
>JBEKTS010000204.1:0-3243 GCA_049515775.1 Nitrososphaerales archaeon
GCGCGTCCTCCTTCGTCCTGATGTGCGGGACGACCAGGCCCTGCGCGCCGGCGTCGAGGGCGTGCGAGATCTCCATGTAGTCGTTCTCGGACACCCTGACCAGCGAAGTGACGTCGTAGAGCTCCGCGGCCCTCACTATGTTCTCGATCCCGGCGGTGTCCTTGGGGGTGAAGCCGAGGTGCTCGGTGTCGATCACGATGTAGTCCAGTCCGGCCTGGCCGATCAGGTCGACGATCTGGGGGCTTGCGATACTCAGGCCCGTCCCCAGGGCGGGCTTCCCTTCTCGAAGCAGCCGCTTGAGCCTGCTCTTGCGAAATCCGCCTATGTCTGTCGCGGGCATGATGGAAAAAAATCGAAGGACGCCGGATAAGCATTGTTGACGGTTTTATGCCATAAGCGATTGCGTCCCGCGACCGGAGAGGGCCGGCGACGCGACCCGAGAGGCCGGGACGACCTCGCCGGCCGCATGCGGCTATCCTCTGGAGGGTCTTCCGAAATAGGCGGCCTCCAGCTCGCTGCTCGCCGCCAGTGCCTTGCACTCGCCGTCGGCCCTGTTCCGGCCCAGGTCCAGTATGAACGCGTGGTCGCCGACCGCGAGGGCCTTTCGGACGTTCTGTTCTATCAGCAGGATCGTCGTCCCGCCGTCGGCGATGGTCCTGACCTGGTCGTACACGATGTTGATCAGCTTGGGGGAGAGGCCCAGGGACGGCTCGTCGAGGATCAGGACCTTGGGCTCCATCATCAGGACCCTGGATATGCAGAGCATCACCTGCTCGCCTCCGCTCAGGTTGCCTGCCTTGACCTTCAGCCTCCCCCTGAGGGAGGGGAACATCCCGAACACCTTCTCCGTGCGCGGTCCGATGAGCGACCTGTCCCTCAGGGAATGGGCGCCGACGAGAAGGTTCTCTTTCACGCTCATCTGGGGGAAGACTACGAGCCCCTGGGACAGCTTTGCGATCCCGTGCCTGACTATCTCGTGGGTCTTCAGCCCGGTTATCTCCTCGTCGTCCAGGAGAACCTCTCCGGAGGTGGGCCTCACGATCCCCATCGCCGTGTTCGCCAGAGTGGACTTGCCGCACCCGTTCGGACCGAGCAGGCAGGTAACCTTGCCGGACCTCGCCAGGATCGAGACCCCGTGGAGGATCTCCATGTCCCCGTAACCGGACCGGACGTCGACCACTCTAAGCTCTGCCAAGGTAGGCGTCGATCACCTTTTCGTCGGCGAGGACCTCGGCCGCCGCGCCTTCGGCTATCAGTTCGCCATGGTCCATCACCATGACGCGCTCGCACACCCTCGTGAGGACCTGGATGTTGTGCTCCACGAGGAGGAAGGAGACGCCGTCGTCTTCGTTCATCGAGCTCATGAACCTCAGCATCTCGTCGACCAAGACCGGATTGACGCCGGCCGTCGGTTCGTCGAGCAGGATGACCTTCGGGTTGCGCATCATCGCCCTCGCGAGCTCGAGGAGCTTCCTCTGTCCGTACGAGAGCGAGTGTGCCGGGGCGTCCCTGAGTTGATGGAGGTTCAGGGACGTCAGGAGCTCGAGCCCCCTCTTCCGGGTCTCCTCGCCACGCTTGTCGGACGCCACCGCCACGAGCAGGTTCTGGAACACGCTCAGGCCGCCGAACAGCCGCGTCAGTTGGAACGTGAACCCCACCCCCCTGTCCGCGACCTGGTACGGCTTCATCCCGGACAGCCTGACTCCGTCGAGCGTGACCCTGCCCGAATCGGCCCTCTCCAGCCCCATCACGAGCTTCAGGAGCGTGGACTTTCCGGAGCCGTTCGGCCCTATGACGCCCAGTATCGAGCCGTCGTCCAGGCTGAAGGAGACGTCGTCTACGGCCTGGACTCCACCGAAGCGCTTGGAGAGGTTCAGACCCTGGAGCACTAGGCCGAACCTCCCGTCCGGGTGGTCGAGCGATGGCGCGCCGCGGCCTTTCTGGCGATCCTCGCCAGGCTGGGCACGAGGCCGATGGGCGCTACGAGGACGACCGCTATCAGTATCGCCCCGATCAGCTCGTACTGGACCTGGGTGCTGAAGATCCCGGTGGCCTCGGTGAGATACGAGAAGAAGATCGCGCCGACGATGGGCCCCGCGATCGTGTTCACCCCTCCCAGGAGCGTGGCCACTATCGGGATCAGGTTGTTGTTCAAGGCGAAGACGTCGACGTCGACGTAGCCGATGAAGTGGACGTAGGCTGCTCCGGCCACACCGGCGAAGAAAGCGGAGAGGACGAAGACGAACAGCTTGTGCCTCTGTACGTTTATGCCGACGACGCTGGCCGCCAGTTCGTCCTCCCTTATCGCCGCGAGGTTCAGGCCCAGGGGCGAGACGAGGACCGCGGAGATGGCAGCGGTGGTCAGGATGGCTATCGCCAGCACGCTGTAGTACTGTCCGGTGAATGAGGCCGAGAAGAGCGGCACCTCGAGCCCCTGGTATCCTGCCGTGACCGAGGAGAAGACGATGGCGAGCGCCTCCGCCACCACTGTGAAGCCGTACGTGACGAGCCCCATCGCGACCCTGTTGGTGAGGCGCAGGCTGAGGGCGCCTATCACGATCCCGACCAGCGCAGACGTCAGGCCTCCGGCCAGCACGCCGACCGGGATCGGGACGCCGGCTATCACGAGCAGCGCTGACGTGTACGCGCCTATCCCCAGGAAACCGGCGTGGCCGAAGCTGGCCTGACCCGAGAAGGCGAGGAGGTTCCAGCTCAGAGCGTAGATCACGGTGAAGAGCGCGTAGATGCCGACATAGATCAGGTACTGATTGGTCTCGATGAGGGGAAAGGATGCGGAGACGCCAAGCGACAGGAGTATCAGGGCGTACGTGCCCGGCCTGTGAGCGAGCTTGCCCGGTCGCATGTCACGTATCGACCGCCGTCTTGACGCCGAATATCCCGACGGGCCTGACGATGAGGATCACCGCCATCACCAGGAAGATGAGCGCCTCGCTGGAGTATCCGCCGAGGTAGTAGGAGGTGAAGCTCTCGACGACGCCGTAGACGAGGCCACCGACGACCGCGCCCTCCACGCTCCCCAGGCCTCCGAGGATGATGATCGCGAAGGCTATGAACAGCTGGTCGGACCCGGCATCCGGCGTCATCGCGGAGACTATGCCCATCAGGGAGCCTCCCAGGGCGCCCAGCCCGATGCCTATCCCGAAGGTCAGCGAGTAGATCCGACCGATGTTTATGCCGGCCAGCATGGCTTCGTTCTTGTTCTGGCTCGTCGCCCTTATCGCC
>JBEKTS010000205.1:0-3240 GCA_049515775.1 Nitrososphaerales archaeon
GGCCCCCCTCGGACGGCGCGCCGCTCGGACGGGACGCGGGGACCGGTGCCTGCGGCGGCGGGGTAGGTGGAGGCGCGGGGACCTCCTGCCTGGCGGGCTCGGACCTCCGAACCCGCTCCGCGCTGGATAGGAAGGAACCGCCCCTGAAGTAGGAGATCAGCATCGCGACGAGCGAGATCCCGAGGCCGATGTAGAAGGTCAGCCGGAGCGCCGAGACGAACGCCGGGGCTATGGCGTCTGGGAAGAAGGTCGTCCCCGTCAGGAAGGCGACCGTCGTCGCCGGGATCGACGAGGTGACCGACGAGGGCAGCGCCGCGAGGATCGAGGTCACCGGGTTGTACCCCAGGAAGGCCGCGAAGACCGCGCTCGTCGCCGGGATGTTGGCGAAGTACGGGGAGAGCTGCGGGACGCCCGCGCCAGTCATGGCCGAGTCGAACGCCCCGGGGAGGCTGCTGGTCAGCGAGGAGATGATTATCGTGAAGAAGATCGCCAGGCTTATCGTCTGCCCGGTGTTCTGCAGTGTCGCCCGCATGCCCGACGCAGCTCCCCGGTCCTGGGGAGGGACCGAGTTCATGATCGAGAGGACGTTCGGGGACGCGAAGAGCCCGCTGCCGAGCCCCATCACGAAGATGATGACGGCGAACTCGGGGTAGGCGAAGTCGTAGGGGAGGAAGGTCAGGGCGAAGAACGCGACCGCGGAGACGGCCATGCCGAGCGTCGTCAGCAGCTTCGCCCCGTACTTGTCGGCGAGGGCGCCGCTCAGGGGCCCCATGACCACGAACCCGATCAGCAGGGGGAGGATGAAGATGCCCGACCAGAACGGGGTCGACTGGTAGCTGTACCCGTGGAGCGGGAGCCAGATCCCCTGGAGGAGGATAATCAGCATGATCTGGACGCCGCCCCTGGCGATCGAGGCGAGGAGGCCGGCGACGTTCGAGGCCGCGAACATCCTGTTCCTGAAGAGCCCCATGTTGAACATGGGCGACTCGACCCTGGCCTCGATGAACGGGAAGGCGAGCAGGAGGACCCCCCCGCCGAGGATCGACGCCTCCACCCACGGGTCGCCCCAGCCGGTGGACGACGACCCGTAGGGGATCAGGCCGTAGGAGATGCCGATGAGCACGAGCGTGAGGCCGATGCCGAAGGTCGCGTTCCCCCAGACGTCGAGCTTCTGGTTCCTCCTAATCTGCCCGGTCTCCTTGAGCTTCCAGTAGGACCAGACGGTCCCGATTATCCCGACCGGGACGCTCACCAGGAAGACGTACCTCCAGTTGATCGCGGCAAGGACCCCGCCCAGGATGAGCCCGATGGTCGACCCTGCGAGGATGGAGATCATGTTGATGCCGAGAGCGCGCCCGCGCTCGTTGGCCGGGAAGGCGTCGGTGATGATGGCGGCCCCGTTCGCGAAGAGGAACGCGCCCCCGACCCCCTGGACGATGCGGAAGGCGATGAGCTCCTGAGCGCCCAGGTCGCCGGTGTTCGGCGTCAGGTAGAGGAGTGTCGATCCTATGGCGAAGATCGCAAAGCCGAGGTTGTAGAGCCTGACCCTGCCGAACATGTCGGAGATGCGCCCGAAGGTCACCAGCAGGGTCGAGGTGACGACGGAGTAGCCGAAGAGCAGCCAGAGCAGGTACTGGAACGAGGTCAGGGGGTCGATCTGGATGCCGCGGAAGATGGCCGGGAGCGAGATCAGGACGATCGTGCTGTCGATCGAGGCCATCAGCCCTCCTATGGTCGTGTTGGAGAGCGCGATCCACTTGTACTCTACCAAGCGTCTGTCCGAAGGAGATTCGGCACCATATATTTAACCTCTTAAGCAAATCCGAAGGAACGGGACGGGACGGGACGGGACGGCGGCCAAGCTTATCTAGCAGGCGGGGCTCCGCCGGCCCGTGAACCCAGACTCAGAGGCGCAGATCAGGGCCCAGGTCACCGCCCTGGTCCGAGCCTTCTTCGAGGTGGGCAGGACCAAGGACCTCGCCGCGCTCATGGGCCTCCACGCGCCGCAGGGGGTCTTCAGCAAGTTCGACGAGAACCCCCCTTACACGAGGCAGGGCTCCGAGGAGGCGTTCGTCTACGAGCAGGCCTCCTTCGCCAACGTCTCGGACTACGAGTACAAGATCGAGGAGCTCAGGGTCGACATCCTGGGAGGAGGAGGGGACGTCGCCGTCGCGACGTTCTACCTGACCTTCACCGGCGTCTTCGTGAACGACTACTCCTTCGAGGGGATGACCGTCGGCTCCAGGTCGAGGGTGACGATGGTCGCCTCCAGGTTCGGCGCGGCCTGGAGGATCGTGCACGAGCACTTCAGCCCGTTCCCCGACGTCTCGAAGGACCGGGCGCTGCGCCGCGGGCAGCCGTCCGGGGGCTAGTCCAGCCGAGGGCCGGCCGGTCGGTCAGCCCAGGCTGTGGCGGAGCTTCGCGGCCTGGTCGAAGGCGTCGCGAGCCTCCTCGTCTTCCCCCTCGACGAACGAGATGAGGAAGTTGTTCGTGAAGTTCTCGTGCTTCTTAGACTCGCTGCCCCTGGGACCCAGCTTCACCGATAGCAGCTCCTCGGCGGCCGAGAGGTCCTCCACGAGCCTCCCGAGCGACCGCTTGAACGGCTCCACGCCCATCCCCGAGGCCCTGGCCACCCGGGACCGCATCTCCGTCATCATGTCTATCGTCTGCCAGGAGACCAGGGGCCCGACGGCCCTGAGGTCCCTCTTGAGGTTGACGTAGGCGCGGTCGAGGGCCCCCCACTCTTCCTCGGAGAGGTCACCCAGCGCGCTCGCGCCGATGAACTCCGGCGGTATCCCTATGGAGTAGAAGGCGGCGGCGAACGGGATCGCCCTAGGCATCGCCTTGCCCTTCACGTTCCTGCTGTAGCCGAAGAGGCCGATGTGCAGCTTCCTGGCCCGCCGCCGGGGGACGAACCTGGCGACGCTGTTGATGAACGGGGCGAGCTCCTCGATCCTGGACTGGTAGGCGGAGATGAGCCGGTACATGGCCGTCCTCAGCAGCTTCTCGTCGTCGGCCGTTATGGCCGTCGCCTCCCCGTTGGGGAGCCTCGAGTTGAGCGCGGAGATGGCGGACCGGACCTTCGGGAGCGGGTAGTCGTACCTGAAGGCCGACTGGACCGTCACGGTCGCGAGCCCGCGGTACTCGTTCAGGAATCCGTCGACGTTGGTGGGAGAGAGGTGCCCGCGGAAGGGCATCGAGCCGACGCCTATCATCGGGTGCATCCGGACCCCCGACGAC
>JBEKTS010000206.1:0-3234 GCA_049515775.1 Nitrososphaerales archaeon
CTCCTGTGGGCCCTGCTATCCGTGCGAGACCGGCGCCAAGGCGACGACCGCCTCCCGCGCCGTGACGGCCGGGGTGGCGTCGGGGAACCTCAGCCTTGCCCTGAACAGCTACATCTTCCGCATCAACACCGACTCCACGACCGGCCTGGCCACCTCGGTCAGCTACTACGACCCGGCGGGCAACGTCCACGTGCAGCCGGGCAAGGTGGTCTTCACCGGGCTCTGGGTGCTCAACCAGTACAACATACTCGCCAAGTCGGGCATCGGGAAGCAGTACAACCCCACGACCGTCACGGGAGCGCTCGGAAGGGGCGCGTGCAACAACGGGAGCTCCGGGAGCGGCCGCAGCGTCTCGGGCACCCTGCCCATCGGCTACGCCAGCTACCAGGCCGGGAACGGCGCCGGTGGGGGCTACCAGATCTACGACTTCGCCGACGACAACATCGACCACACCGGGATGGCCCAGCCCGGCATAGGCGGACCGAGCATCTCGGTCGGCTCGTACACCGGGAACGCCCCCAGCGACGTCTCGACCGCGGTCGCGGGGACCGCGAGCACGATGGGGAGCACGTGGAAGGCGACCCAGAAGAACAAGTACATCCACTCCTCGACCACGGTCAGCCTGGCGGGGAGCGGGGTGACCGTCCCGACGACCGACCTGCTCCTCGACCTGGACCCGTTCTACAGCGACTACTACGGCGACCCGCTCACCCGGTTCACCGAGACCTACAACAACAACTCCGTCGGCGTGGCGAACCTGATCACGCCGCTGCTCGAGCCCATACTCCAGAAGATGGGGTGCGCTAACATCACGCTCGGCAACGCCGCGGCCAACGGGAACAACCAGCCGAGCAGCTACAGCATCCACATCCGGGGCGGTGGGAGGCTGGGCGCCGATCCCTCGTACTCGTGCTACAACATGTGGCACCAGTCCTGGGACGTCCAGAACGTCTTCGCCGCCGGCGAGCTCCAGAACACGACGGGCTCGACGGTGACGCCGGGCACCCACGTCATAGGGCCGATGGCCTACGTCTCGGTCGATGGCATCAAGAAGTACCTCACGAGCCCGGGGCCGCTCGCCTGAAGGGGGGCGGCCGACCCCCGGGAGGAGACGCGCATGAGAACCCTGGTGAACATCCCGGGCAGGCCGAACCTGGACATCCCGGTCTTCGACAGCAAGGTCCCGAAGCCCGAGGACGTCGCCTATCTGCCCGCGCCGCTGCTGAGGGCCGTCCTGCTCCTGGGGAGGGAGCTGAAGGACCTGCACGCCAAGTGGGCCATCGGCGGGGACGCGGGCGAGATCATAAAGGGCGTCCACGTCAAGACCGACCACCTGGAGATCCTGACCACGAAGGAGGGCTGCTTCGAGGTCTGCGAGCTCCTGGCCGCGCGGGTGACGGCACCCCCTGAGGAGGCCGAGAGGAGGCTGGCGAGGGAGGCAGACGTCGAAGGCAGGGCCTACCCGGTCCGCGTCAGGGGCCTCTACGCCGAGCTCTCGATCGACGGGGTCAGGGTCGAGGTCCACGGCGACGAGCAGATCAGGGTCGGCGAATGGGAGTGGGGCGACCCGCTGGACTTCGAGCCCGAGTACACCTACGTCGTCCGCGCCCGGGTCCCCATAGTCCCGCTCCGGCTGAAGAGCGAGCTGGACCTGGGGCTGGGGTGGCTCGACAGGCTCGAGCTCATCTCGAGCGCCGTGATGAGCGGCCGGCACCACCTGGTCCAGGGCGGGATCAAGCGCTGACCCCTCGCTCGGGCCCCGGTGAGGGAGGCGGCTCGGCCGCGGTCCCGTCCCGACAGAAGAGGTAATATCGCCCCCGCCTCGGGGCCCGAGATGGTGGTCTAGGGATGCTCAACATTCCTGGCGGAAGGCAGCGGCCGGACGCGGCGATGCTGGGGTCGAGGGTCCCCAAGCCGGAGGAGATAGTCATGCTGAGCCAGCCGGTCCTCAAGGCCGTGATAGCGGTGGGGACGGCCCTGAAGGACGTCCACTCCAAGTGGGCGATCGGCGGCGAGGCAGGGGAGATAATGAAGGGCGTCAACGTCCGCACCAACCTGCTCGAGGTCGTGACGACAAGGGACGGGACGGACGAGATCTGCAGGGCGATGGCCGAGTGCGTGACGCTGCCGCCGGCCGTCGCCGAGCAGAGGTCGGAGAGGGACGCCGACGTCGAGGGCAAGATGCTCCCCGTCCTCTTCAAGAGCTACTACGCCGAGTTGACGGTCGGAGGGGTGAAGGTGAAGGTCCTGGGCGACGAGCAGATCAAGGTCGGCGAATGGGAGTGGGGCGACCCGCTGGACTACACCCCCGACCACGTCTACGTCGTCGGCATCAAGGTCCCCCTCGTCCCCCTGAGGCTCAAGTCCGAGCTCGACCTCGGGCTGGGTTGGCTCGACCGGGTCGAGCTCATCTCCGACGCGGTGATGCGCAGCCAGCACAGGCACCGCTGACCGGGCCAGGGTCGAGAGCCGTTGATCGAACAGAAGACGAACGAGAGGTTAGAGATGATGGATGAGAAGAGCAAGAGGACGACGGCAGCAGCAGCAGCAGCGTCCGCAGGGAGAGGAGTAGCCGGCCGGCCGGTCTGGCGGGGCATGCCCCATGTCTGATAGGCCGCTCATATCTCCGAACCTCGGCCGCCTCAGGGGGAAGAAGGCCTGGCGGCAGAACCTCCACCTCGCCGCCATGTCCGCGGCCAAGATCCAGAGCGCGCTCGGGCCGCGGGGCGCCTACAAGATGGTCACCTTCAACAGGGGCCCCGAGCGGATAATCAAGGTCACCAAGGACCCGGTCGAGATGCTCAAGGAGCTCGAGGTCCAGTACCCGGCGGTAAAGACCCTGGCCGAGGCCGCGAAGCTCCAGAGGGAGGAGGTGGGCGACGGCGTGACCACGATGGTGCTCCTGATCTCCGGCCTGCTGGGGGAGGCGGAGAGGCTCATGGACAAGAAGGTCCACCCCAACGTCATCCTGCGGGGCTACAGGGCCGCAGCCAAGGAGGCGCTGGCGGTCATCGACCGCGCGGCGGTCGTGAAGGGGGACTCGCGGGGGCAGATCCTCGACGTCGCCGAGTGCGGTAGGAGGCTCCTCACGCCCGGGCTGAGGGCCGCGCTCCTCGAGGCCGCCGAGCGGGCCGAGGCCCAGGGGGGCATCGACCTGACCCGCATCCGGGTGATCACAAAGTCCGGGGGGTCGGTCGCCGACAGACGCCTCATCAGGGGGGTCATGGTCAAGAA
>JBEKTS010000207.1:0-3208 GCA_049515775.1 Nitrososphaerales archaeon
CCAGTCCTCGCGGAGTATCTCCTTGACCTGCTGGGCGTGGTTTTCCGAGGTGACCACGAATCGGATCTGGGCGTAGACTCCCTTGTTCTTCCTGTAGTTCTTCAGGAGCTGCCCCTGGCTCTTCTGGGGCGACATCTCCACCTCTACGGCGATCGCCGTCGAGTAGTCCCAGACGTAGGGACTCGGTATCCTCGAGTCGTACCCCTTGCCGTCCTCGACCTCGAGGACCCTCGGCAGGAGGACTGCGACGTCGGGCCTTGCATGGCTCGTCTCCCCCCAGTCGACCACGCAGAAGCACCCCATCGGCCAGTACTCCTCCTTGAGGAGCTTCTCGATCACCCTGACGTGCTTCGGGTCGCCGGCCTTCGAGGGGCCCGGCCTGGTCTGGAACCACTCCAGGGCCCGAGGGGTGAGGTGGTAGACCGTCGTCTTCGACCTCTCCATCTCGTCGCGGACCGAGGGGTCCGGAGGGACCATTATCGGGTTCCCGTAGACGTCCCTCCCCTTCATCACGTACTGCTGCCGCTCGAAGGTCTGGGTGAGGTAGCCCGCGTTCACGAGCTCGTTGAGCGCCTGCTGGACCGTGGACGTGAGCCACGAGCACTTGGCGAACAGCTCGGACCTGAGTCGGGAGAACTCCAGGGAGTACCCGTCCGACAGGAGCTTGAGGTACCCGATCGTGAGTATCCTCCAGTGCACCGGGCTGAACTTGACCCTCGCCCCGTCCCCGGCGCCGCCGCCCGACCCGGCTATCTGGTCCCAGGCGCTCTTGTAGACGAGGTCCTGCGCCTCCTGGGCGCCGCCGTACCTCTCCTCCATCTCCTCCTTCATGTACCCGATCACGTCGGCGCCGTCGCAGAGGGGTTCCGGGAGCTTCGGGAAGGGGTCGAAGAGCAGGGGCTTGGTCGCGACGTCCTTCCCGTGCGGCCTCTTCCTCACCACGCAGGCATAATCGGGCAGGGAGATGAGGGCGTCTCTGACCTCGTCCTTCGAGCGGGGGGAGATGAGCTCGCCGAGCCTGGAGCCGTCGTCCGGGCTCACCCTGAAGGAGAAGATGGGCCCGACGTTCCCGAGATGGCGCTGTAAAGCTCGTCGCGCACCTGCTGTATGTTCTGGTTCACAATCCAGAGGTATAGGCCGTACTTCCTTGACTCGGAGAGGATGGTGTCGAGGAGCTTGAGGTCGCTGATGTTCTGGAACTCGTCTATCGCGAGGATGATCGGGGTCCTCGCCGAGGGTGGCTCGCCGGCCCGCTCGATCCTGGCCGCCCTCTTCTCGACCGCGAAGTAGAACCTCATGACTATGGAGGCGGCGATGAGCCTCCGGAAGTCGTAGGGGAGCGACTTGGTTATCCTGAAGATGGTAAGCCTGCCCGGCACGGTCATCTCGTCAAAGTCGAGCTTGCTGGTCCTCGAGCAGAACGTCCTCGACGTTATCGACTGGGGAGGGAGGACGAAGTTCGATATCCTGTTCACGACGGGGGCGAAGGCGTCCGATGAACGAATGGGAGCTCTCAGACGACATATACAGGAAGACCGGACTGGTGCCGGAGGAATCAGAGTTCAGAGAAACGATTCGGCTTCTCATCGGCGGAGGTTCCGTCCAGGTCCAGAGCGAAGAGTCCCAGCCTCGGATGTCCGTCAATGCGCGCGGACTCCAGTTGCTATCGGAGCTGGAGGGCTTTCAGCGGGAGTGCTTCAAATCGATCGGGGCTCACGAGGGAAGCAGTCGCTCCGCCTGGAGATGATTCGGGACTGCCGATCAGGCGTGCGTCTTCTGGGGAGTTCTAATTCATAAGCGCGTCTGCCTCGCAAATCCAACCCTCGTATTCTGTCCTGCTCGAGTGTTCTCACATGGTTCTTTCGTGCCGCCTATTGGCTGATTCCGCCTGCTCTGGATCTATTTCACGACCACAAAGACATCGGTTGCCTCATTCCCAGACACCCTCGCGATCCGATACGACTATCTCAGCTGTCACGGGTTTACGGGATTGGCAACATAATGGGAGGTGACCTTATCACCACGATACGCGGATTCGCCAACATTCATGAACCGTGGAATAACCCTCTATGGACGGGAGGGAATCTGACGCGCATGAAGCCTTCATTCTCCGAGTACTTGATTAGCCGATCCAGCCTCGGTCTGCTGACCGTTCTTTCAGCGATTCGATGGTACTCCGTCGGAGGATTGGACAACGACCTTGTCGGTGGTTGGATATCCCTCACGCCAGTCTTCGCCAGCGTTTCGTGGTTGGCCCTCGTGTTGTGCTGAGAGGCCGAATCGTAGGTCTAGACAGCATCATTGCAATCATGAAGATGCGGCTCCTGAGATGGCTATCTTCTCAGTTTTCAGACTCGCCGCCGTCCTCGTCTGGTGCATCGAGTCGGATGTGGCAGAAGCCAATGAGTTGCTGGCAAACGCCTTTCCATCAGCTCAAAAGGTGATGACCAAGATGTCTCCCTCTTGCTCAATCTGGGGTTCTGCACCCGTGACAGCTTGAATGGCGGATTGATAGTATTTGATTAGAAATTTCGACCAGGTCAGACCGAATTCATGCATAACCGCGACTCTAATGTGCGATTCGCTCCTTGATGCTTCAAGTCTGTACCATCCCGAGAAGGCACCCATCTGCTCGAAGTGAGAGTTCAGTAGCGCCTCGGAATCTTGATTGATGTGATGGAATGCAAAATCTTGTCTTAGTTTAGGACCCAGTTTCGATCCAACGCTCTTGGCCTGCTCCTCCGGGAATGCCTTGGCCATCTCAGCGAATAGCTGACTTGGAACGACGACAGATTCGTGGGCGATTGCCCTCTCAAATGAGACGTACTTAGAGAGAACCTGGTTCACCAGTCCATTCAGGCTCATCCCATCCTCGAGGGCCATATTACCGAGTCTTTCGTTTACGCTTGTTGGGATTCTGAAGTTTACATGAATGGAGCGAGAATGACTGCGTTCGAAGTTATCGGTTATCATTCCCGCCACAAGAGCCAGAAAAGCTTGTGTAAAAGCATATCACATTGTGCTAGATTCTACCAAGAGCTCCCGGACGCGACTCTGTGCTAGTCTCTGAAGTTGCTCGAAGGAGCGCAAGCGCAGCGCCCTAGTGCTCATACACCATCGACGGGAAACACTCATACCCTATACGGACTTGAGCGATCTTTGGAGGCGGCCTGTTCGATCCGTCCGTCGAGATTCGACGATGTTCTGA
>JBEKTS010000208.1:0-3144 GCA_049515775.1 Nitrososphaerales archaeon
CCGACGTGGACGCCTATCCTCAGCTCGAGCCTTCTGGCGGGGCTGGTCGCGGCGTTGCGCTCCCTCATCCTCTCCTGCATCTCGACGGCGCAGGTGACAGCGTCGAGGGCGCTCTTGAACTCCACGAGGAAGGCGTCGCCGATGGTCTTGACCTCGGTCCCTCCCCGCGCCTGGAAGGCCGGGCGGAGGAGGCCCCGGTGCTCCTCGAGGAGCTCGAGGGCGAGGGACTCGTTACTCTGAGAGAGGTGGGTGTAGCCCACCAGGTCGGTGAACATGATCGCAGCTAGCCTCCTCTCCTCTCTCCCCATGACAGGTCCCGTTCGAAGACGGCCTCGGGTTCAAATAAAGCTCTTGCCGGCTCCCCCCGCTATTCCGGGCCCGGAGAGGGTTTGCCGAAACTGTTTTCGTCCCTCCCCTCTCTCACTTTCCTTCCGTCCCCTCCGCCTCTCCATCCACCCTCTCCCGGTCCGACCCGACACCCGTCGAGCGGCCGGAAGAGAGGGGGGTCCGGGACCCACCGGACGGAGTCGGGCCGGGAAGCGCCGCTCTCGATCAGTGGAACATCTCATCCCTCTCGAGCATCCCGATGGTCCGGTCCATCCTGGACATCCTGGACATCCTGGACGCGTCCGACCTCGCGGTCTCGAGCCCGAAGTCCATGGCGTACACGTTCGCCCCGTCGGGGGTCGCGAAGGAGGCGAGCGCTCTGGCGTTCTTCCGGAGCTCCCCGAGCGAGTCGGCGGGGACCGAGGCCAGGCTCGGGGGCCGTAGGCGCGTGTCCCCACCGGCCGTCGAGCTTCGCCTCCTCGACCCGCCGCAGCCCGGGCGGCTTCATCCGGCCCTCCTCCATCAGCCCCTCCGCGCGCGTCGTCTGTATCATCGACCGGAGGCTCCTCGGCCTGCGCGGGACGAACCTTCCCAGCCACGACGTCCCGTCGTGGACCTGGCCCGGCCAGGCCCGTGATCCAGCAGTAGCAGAGCGCGACGTCCAGCGCCTCCGCGATGCTGACCGAGGCAACGCCGGTCCCCTTCCGGAAGAACCCGATCCAGACCCCATTGGACCAGGAGTGATGGGCTGCGAGCCGGTCTTCCCAATCCGAGACCGGACCGAACTCCATCGGGGTCCCTCGCCCACCGGAGTCCGAAGGTCTCGGACCGTGAGATGAACAAACGGGTCCTGCTCCACCCTCCGTCCGCCGGGAGTGGCGTACCGTCGGGGATCGTCCGCGGGCCGGGGCGCACGGCCCCGTCGGGAAAAGAGTAAACTAGTGGGCCAGGAAAGGCACGGGCCTGCCACCGTCATCATCATCGTCGTCGTCGTCTCGCAAGCCCGGCGGAATGATCGTAGTCTTCGACGTAGAGGGGGTGCTGGTCGACGGGGAGTTCCTGCCCCGGCTGGCGGAGCTCGTGGGCAAGGAGGACGAGGTCCAGGAGCTCACGATGCAGGGGATAAGGGGGGAGATAAGCTGGGAGCGGGGCCTCGCGCGGAGGATAGAGCTCGTCAAGGGGGTCAGCTACGAGCAGTGCATGCGCGTCGCCAACTCACTCCCGATGATGAACGGGGCCGTCGAGACGACCGAGAGGCTGAAGAGGATGGGCTGCCTGATGGTCGGAATCAGCGGGGGGTTCTCCCTTCTGACGAACAGAGTGAAGAACGAGCTGGGGCTCGACCACGTCTTCTCGAACGAGCTGGTCTTCCACGACGGGCGGCTGGTGGGCTACGGCCTCCTCGTGAGCGCCAACAAGGGCCAGATACTCCGGACGGCCTTCGGCGACATGTTCAGCGGGATGCGGAAGATGGCCGTCGTCGACGGCGCCAACGACGTCGACCTGTTCGACCTCGTCGACGTGAGGGTCGCCTTCAACGCCCAGGAGGTCGTGAGGCGGAAGGCGGACGTCCAGGTGAACGTGCGCGACCTCCGGGGGATAGTCGACCTCGTCGAGGGGCAGAAGGCGATGGACCAGGGCCCGCGCCGGCGACGGGCGGCGGGCGCGAAAGGGATAAATTCGCCGAGGGTCCCGAAAGTGCGCGATTGACGAAAGAATCGCAAGAGCAACTGGTCGGGATGCTGAGGAAGGTCCCGCTCTTCTCCACGCTCAACGACAAGCAGCTCAAGACCATAGCGGCGGGGGGCAAGAACAGGCTCTACTCGCCGGGTCAGGAGATCGTCCAAGAAGGGATGAACGGCGTCGGCTTCTTCCTGGTGCTCGACGGAGCGGTCCGGGTCAGGAAGGGCAAGAAGACGCTCGCAGAGCTGAAGACCGGCGACTTCTTCGGAGAGATGTCTCTCTTCGACGAGAAGCCTAGGTCGGCCACGGTCGAGGCCGTCTCCGAGACCAGGTGCCTCGGGATCGCGGCCTGGTCGTTCGTCGCGATGGTGAGATCCGACCCCGACATCGCCGTCAACCTGATGAAGGAGCTCGCCGCGCGGCTCCGCGCCTCGAACAAGGCGCTCGCCGAGTAGCAGTGACCCGTCGGAAGGGAGCGTGAGGCGCCCGGCGGCGCCTAGGTCCGCTGGCCGATGGAGAGCCGTCCCGCGTCCCAGGGCTTCATGACTATGTCCCAGGCGGTCACGAGCAGCTCCGCGCCCTGGATCGTCAGGCACGGGCCCCGGTCGGACTTTATCTGGGCCGCGGCCGCCTGGAGTCCCGTCGTGGGGGCCACCTCGGTCGGCGCGAGCTGCTGGAGCGAGCCTATGCTGGCGTCGAGGACCCCGTCCTTGGACCGCTCCCGCAGCCGCTCGAGCGAGTCCGGGCTGAAGACCCGGTCGATCACGCTCCGGTCGGAGACGTACCTCCGCTTCTCCGAGAGGAAGACCGTCCTGTGCCTGAGCTGGAACATCACCGGGAGGGCTTCACGGATCGGGGTGGCCTCGGGCATCGAGCTGATCTTGCTGGCGACGTCCTCGACCTCCAGCCTCGAGGAGATCCGCTTCGTATCGTAGAGGCGGAGCACGTCGTTCAGGCTGAGCAGGCTCGTCGCCATCTCGTCTCTCACCTTCCCCCGGACGAAGCACAACCCCAGCTTCCTCTTCTTGAAGGCCGAGAGGAGCGCCTCCAGGTCGTCGTCGACGGTCAGCGACTCGAGGGCGTCCGAGGCACGCTCGCATGGTCCCTCCAAGAAGTCGTCGAAGGACTCCGGCG
>JBEKTS010000209.1:0-3104 GCA_049515775.1 Nitrososphaerales archaeon
CTTGGTCGAGGCGGTGATGGCGATCTTGGCCTCCTTGCCCGTTCCGAGGTCCTTCGCCGAGACGTTCAGGATGCCGCTCGCGTCGATCTCGAAGCCGACCTCGACCTGGGGGACGCCCCTGGGAGCCGGCGGGATGCCGGAGAGGTTGAACATCCCGAGCGAGATGTTGTCCGAGGCCATGGCGCGCTCGCCCTGGAGGACGTGGATGGTGACGGCCGTCTGGAAGTCGGCCGCGGTCGAGAAGACCTGGGTCCTCTTGGTGGGGATGGTCGTGTTCTTCTCGACGACCTTGGTCATGATGCCCCCGAGCGTCTCGACGCCCAGCGACAGCGGGGTGACGTCGAGCAGGAGTATGTCCTTGATCTCTCCCGCGAGCACGCCTCCCTGGATCGCCGCGCCGATGGCGACGGCCTCCATGGGGTCGACGCCCCTCTCGGCCGACTTGCCCATGACGTCCTCGACCGTCTTCCTCACGAGGGGCATCCTGGTCATCCCGCCGATGAGTATGACCTTCTGGATGTCCTTGATCTCGAGCTTGGCGTCCTGGACCACCCTCTTGATGGGCTGCTCGATCTTCTCGACGATGGGGCGGGCCAGCTCCTCGAGCTTGGCGCGGGTCAGCGTGTAGTGCAGGTTCTTGGCGCCGGTCGAGTCGCTGGCGACGAACGGGAGGTCGACGTCGGTCGTGATCACGTTCGAGAGCTCTATCTTCGCCCTCTCGGCCGCCTCCTTGAGGCGGGCCATCGCCGTCCTGTCGTTCCTGAGGTCGATACCCATCTTCGCCTTGAAGTCGTCGAGCAGCAGGTTGACTATGGCGTAGTCGATGTCGGCCCCGCCGGTCTGGGTGTCCCCGCTGGTGGCCAGGACCTGGAAGACGCCCCCGCCGAACTCCATGACCGTGACGTCGTGGGTCCCGCCCCCGAAGCTGAAGACGAGCACCTTCATCTCGCTCCCGGCCTTGTCCAGGCCGAAGGCGAGGCAGGCGGCGGTGGGCTCGTTGATGATCCTGACGACCTCGAGGCCCGCTATCTCACCGGCGTCCTTGGTCGCCTGCCTCTGGTTGTCGTTGAAGTGCGCGGGCACGGTGATGACCGCCTTCTTCACGGGGTATCCGAGGAAGGTCTCGGCGTCCTTCTTGATCTTCTGCAGGATGAAGGAGCTGATCTGCTGCGGGGTGAAGACCTTCGACTGGAGGCGGATGGTGTAGTCGGTCCCCATCTTCCTCTTGATCTCGAAGACCGTCCCCTCGGGGTTCGCGACGACCTGCCTCTTCGCCGGCTCGCCGACGAGGAGGGTGCCGTCGGCCGTGAACGCGACGACGGACGGGAACATCTTCCCTGCCGCCGTCGGCCCCTCGGCGCTCGGTATCACGACCGGGCGTCCGGCCTCCAGGACCGCGGCGGCCGAGTTGGTCGTGCCGAGGTCGATTCCTATTATCTTCTCACGCGGTGTCGTTGTGCTCATTCTTTTGATACACCATCAACGGAGTCATCCTGGCCGCCGCTCCCCTCCTCCGCCTTCTTCTTCTCCTCGGTCCTCGCGGCGCGCCCCACCTTGACCATGCTGGGCCGTAGGACCCTGTCCTTGAGGATGTAGCCTTTTCTAATCTCCTCGACGACGACGTCCTCCCCGGACGGGGCCCCGTCGACCCTCGCCATCGCCTCGTGGAGCTCGGGGTCGAAGGGCCTGCCGAGCGCCTCTATCGGCCTCACGCCCTCGCCGAGCAGGACCGAGGCGAGGTTCTTCCGGACCATGGCGACCCCCTCCCGCATCCCCGCGGCGTCGTCCCTTCCGACGGGCGCACCCGAGGAGAGGGCGAGGTCCAGGTCGTCCAGGACCGGGAGCAGCCTCTTGATCAGGGCGCTCGTCGAGAAGTCCTCCAGGTCGCGCATGTTGCGGTCGACCCTCTTCCGGTAGTTCTCGAAGTCGGCCTGCAGGTACCTCAGCTGCGAGAGGTAGTCCTCCGACCTCCGCTTCTGCTCCTCCATGAGCTTCTGGGCCCGGTCGAAGTCCATGGCGAGGCCCGGGTCCTTGAGCGCCTCGAGCCTCGCCGTGAGCTCAGCCACCCGGGCGTCCTTCTCGTGGAGCTCGTGGGTCAACCGGGCCAGGCGGGCGTCGACGGCGGCGGCGGTCGAGGCGCTCCCCCTATCCTGCCCCTCGTGCGCCGGGCCGCCCTTCCTCGGCGGCGGCTGCTGCGGGGGGGTCTGGCCGGCCTCCGGCTCCCCCTCGTCCTCTCTACCGTGATCGGCGCTATCTCTCAAACAAACCACCAGCGATCCTGTGCAGCTCTCCTTCCCGGAGGAGGCCAAGACCCAGCGCCTTAATCAACAGTATACAACGAAACGTTGTATACTAATAAATTTTCTGCTTGGGCGGCCCCCCCATCGGGCGGACCCGGGGGGGAGGAAGGGAGGGGTCGATGGGGGCAGGCAAGGGGGGAGGCAAGGTAGGCGTGCACAACCCTTAACCGGCGCGCAACCGCCGACGCCCACTGGTTTGAGAGAAGAGCAGCTCAGGGAGAGGCTGTTGCGGTTCGAGCGCGAGAGCAGGCACCTGACGAAGGACTCCGACGAGAGGAAGGTCATCGAGGAGGTCTTCGACAGGCAGACCCTCTGGGCGCTGAACCACCTGCTCAGCAACGGGCAGCTCGACTACCTGAACGGCGTGGTCAACACGGGGAAGGAGGCGCGGGTCTACTGGGGGGTGGCGGGTGACGGGACCCCCAGGGCGGTGAAGATCTACCTCACCGCCGCGGCGGAGTTCAAGAAGAGGATGAGGTACATCGCCGGCGACAGGCGGTTCACCAACATCCCCGGCTCGACCCGGGACATCGTCAATCTCTGGGTCCAGAAGGAGTACAAGAACCTGCAGCTGGCCGAGGGGGTCGGCATCCGCGTCCCGAAGCCCTACGCCTTCAACGAGAACGTGCTGGTCACCGAGTACGTCGGCGTCCCCCCGGGCCACGCGCCCATCTTCGCCGAGGTCCAGGTCGACGAGGCGGACTACCGCTGGACGATGAAGATGGTGAAGAAGCTCTACACCAAGGCGGGGCTCGTGCACGCCGACCTCTCCGAGTACAACATCTTCAAGCTCGCCGGGTACCG
>JBEKTS010000210.1:0-3099 GCA_049515775.1 Nitrososphaerales archaeon
TTCATCTCGATCTCCACCCGGGGGATCGAGAGAGGCCTGGGTTGGCCGTAACCTGGCCAGACCCTCGCGACCCGGGCTGTCTTCTGCCCGGAGAGGGAGCTGACCATCCGCTTCACCCTCTCGTCGAGCCGGGCTATCCTCTTCCCGTGGTCGACCCGCAGGTACTCGGAGAGCGCGGCGATGAGCCCGAGGACGTCCTCCTTGCTCGTCTTCATCGGCCGGCCGGTGAACACTATGGTCCGTCGGTAGAGGTTCAGCTCGGGGTCGACGACCGCGTAGCTGTGCGGGCCCAGGCGGTGGCAGATATCGACGAGGTCCTTCCTCCCGAGGAGCAGCCCGGTGTCGTTCGGCCCCGCGATGTCCTTGCCGCCGCTGAAGAGCGCGAGGTCCGACCCCATCCGCAGGTACTTGGTCAGGTTCTCGGCCGGGGGCAGCTCCGCTGCCGCGTCGGTGATGACAGGGACCCCGCGCTCGTGGGCGATGGCGAGCACCCTCTCCAGGGGGAGGACGCCCTTCTGGGGATCCCAGACGAAGTAGACCACGGCGGCGGTCCTCTCGGTGAACGCGTCCCTGAACTCCTTCTCGGTCGTCCTCTCGTCGGTCCCCACCTCGACGATCCTGCCGCCCGCGAGCTCGATCCCCCGGTCGTACATGTTCCGGTGCATGGCCTGGACGATCACCTCGTTCTTCATCCCCTCGGTCCTGGGGACGCGCCTGACCTTCTCGAGCTCGCCGCCGGTCATGCAGGCCGTCAGCGACAGCACCAGCGCTGCGGACGCGCCGGAGGTGATGTAGGCTCCCTCGACCCCCAGCATCTTCGCGACGTAGGCGCCCGCCTTCTGGTGGAGCTCCGGCATGTCCAGGAAGACCTGGCTGGCCTCCGCCATCGCGGCGAGGACGCCCGGGCTGAGGACCGACCCTCCCGTCAGCGTCGTCGTCCCGATCCCGTTGATTATCCTGGTGACGCCTATCTCGCCCAGCAGCCCGCCGGGACGTGCCTCCTCAGCCCTCTGCGCGGCCGCCCTCCGAGGCGCTTCCGGTTCCGTCGCGATCGGGCGGCCCATCGCCCTAGGCCACTCCGTACTTTTCGATCGTCGCGCGCAGGTCCGCGCCTCCCCTGATGTCGGACCTGAAGGCCGACTCCCTCCTCACCGTCTCCCGGGCCTTCTCCATCACGTCGTCGATTGAGCCGCGGGGGATGACCGCCACGCCGTCCCTGTCCCCGAAGACGACGTCTCCCGGCTCGACCCTGACGCCGCCGCAGACCACGGGGACGTTGACCCGCCCATAGTCGAGCCGCCCCTCGGACCGCGCGGGGGTGTACTCCCTGGCGAAGACCGGGAAGGGCGGCGAGATCTCCAGGATCCCCTGGACGTCCCTCACGCAGCCGTCCGTGACGAAGCCCGCCGCCCCCTTCGCCCTCGCGGCGTTCGAGACGAGCTCGCCCCAGGTCGCGGCGCTGGTCCTCCCGCCGGTGGCCATCGTGATCACGCAGCCGGGGGTCATGCCCTCGAATATCCTGAAGAGGGGTTCGTAGGAGAACTTATCGAACTTCTTGTAACCGGAGTACCACGCCGTCTCCACCGTGAGGGCGACTCCGACGAGCTTGGCCTCGGGGTTCACCGCCTTGATACCCGCCGTCATGATCTGGTCGTTCAGCCCCATGTCGTCCATGATGTCGGTGACCGCCGCGACGTACATGCCCGAGAGGTCCTTGAGGACCGCCTTCGTCCTTGCGTCCGGCGCCGATGGTGTCCGCTGCTTCAACGACTCCGAACGGCTCGACTTCGATATTAATGCATTATACGGCGGATCCTTCCCGTCGCTCTCGAGCCCGCGACCGTCCTCGGCCCGGCGCTCTGCAAACGATTTATACAATTCGGGGTCCCGAGAGAGCAAATGGTCAAGAAGATCATCACGACACCGAAGGCACCGGGCTCCCAGTACGGGCCCTTCTCCCAGGCCGTCCGCGCGGGGGACTTTCTCTTCCTGATGGGGCAGGCCGCGTTCGACCCCGAGAAGCCCTGGTCCGTCGTGGGCGACGACATCAAGCAGCAGACCCGCAGGACGCTGGAGAACCTCAAGACGATCATCGAGGCAGCGGGCGGCTCCCTCGACGACGTGGTCCAGGTTAGGGCGTTCCTGACCCGGGCCGAGGACTGGCCGCTGATGAACGAGGCCTACCGCGAGTACTTCAAGAAGGACCTCCCGGCGCGCACCGCCGTCGTCGTCGAGCTAGCGACGAAGGGGCTGCTCGTGGAGATCGACGCGATCGCCTATCTCGGCAAGTGACCGAGCCGTCAGGATGGAGGCCGGATGCCTCTCATCCTCTCCCCTTTTCTTCTCCTCTTCCATCCTTCTTCGGCCTTCGTCGAACTCGCGTCCCGCGCGTGTCAAAAGTTTATATTACGTAGGTGGTACCTGGAGTCTCAGATGCGTGGTATAACTACTCGCAAACTGACCGTTCTAGCTCTCGCTTCTCTGCTGGCCTTCGGGTTCCTGCCCGCCCTGCACGTGGCCGCGGCGACCCCCTCCGTCCTCAACATAGGGGCGGTCTTCGAGCACCCCATTACGGCCGTGAGCCAGCTCGACCAGCCCTACCCTGGCTTTTTCCTCTATAACAACGGCGGCGTGATGGCGCTATGGTCCATCTATCCCGCCTTCCTCTTCGGCAACGGCACCTACGTCAACGACGGCCTCATCCAGTCGACGACCACGATCGCCTCTAACAACACCTACATCGTCCACCTAAGGAACGACACCGGCTGGTCGAACGGCCAGCCAGTCACCGCCTGGGACATGTACGCGTCCCTGTTGCTCGTCAACGGCCTCGGCTCTCCCCCCTACGACTACCAGGTGATCAACAACTACACGCTCAGCATCCAGGTGCCCAACGACCCGGCGCTCTCCCTCAACGGGCTGAACATCGGTTCGTACATCTACGGGCCCGACGTGGCAGACGTCCCCATACTCTGGAACTACAACCAGTGGCAGTCTGTCGTGAACGACGTCAAGGGCAACTTCACCGCCGTCCAGGCGGGCAACAGCACCGTCCTGAGCGCGCTGACCGCCGAGGAGGCCGCGACCACTACGCCGCAG
>JBEKTS010000211.1:0-3073 GCA_049515775.1 Nitrososphaerales archaeon
GTCTTCATCAGCGAGGAGCCGGCCCAGACTACGCTGGGCTACCTGGTGGACGCCGTGGTCGAGTTCAGGAGAGAGCTGCGGGAGGGGGCGGTGGTCCGGACCCTCGAGGTGCAGAAGCTCCGGGGCAGCCCCATCCTCCGTCCGGAGTCCCTCTACACGCTCGCCGGGGCGCGGTTCATGGAGCTCGAGCCGGACCATCCAAGACCGATAGAGCTCCTGAAGAAGAAGGAGGACTTCAAGCCGATCAAGCACTCCAAGTACACCTACTCGTCCGGGACGGGGGTGCTCGACGAGGGTTTCGCGGGCGGCTTTCGTAAGGGCTCGGTCACCTTGCTCGAGTTCGGGCAGGACCTGAACCCCGCGGTGCACTACGGCGGATTCAACATCATCTTTGCCAACTTCATCATGAACGGAGGGTGCGCCATGACCATCCCTGGAGGGGGCGCGAGCATCGGCGAGATCGTGGCCCTCGCGAAGCTCGCCATGCCGGCAGAGGCGGTCTCGGAACGCTTCATCGTGGGCGCCTTCGAGAAGTACGATAGCCCAAACATCTTCCTCCTCTCTCCGACCTCGATCCGCGATTGCTTCGACACCGTGAGCGCGAAGGTGGCCGCGGTCAAGGGGAAGGCGAACCGGGCCATCGTCGGACTGATCTCGGTGGACGTCCTGGAGTCGATCTTCGAAGAGCGGGAGCTGCTTTACTTCCTCTCCCGGATGATGCAGAACGTCAGGAGGAACCAGGACATCCTCGCCCTGAAGTGCGGGTACTCCTCTACCCTGAAGGCTAAGCTCGCCGACCTCTGCGACGTCCACGTGAAGTACGAGACGATCAGCGAAGCGCACACCATCCACGGCATCAACCCTCCCGGACCCTTCATGCACGTAATGTACGACTACTCCCGCGGTTATCCCTACCCTGTCTTTACGCCGATTCTGTGAGCGGGATCCCTCCGGCCAGCAGGTCGTTGGGTCGGTCGGTCGGTAGATCCGCCCCTTCCTTGATCGGCTGTACGCCCGGATCAACGGTCCTGTGGAGGCCGTTGACGGATGATTCTCAATGCAGGCAGAAGGGTATCAACCCTCTCACTATGGTAAAGAGCGAACGCATCCTAAGCGAGAGAGATCTGGCGATTATGAAACGGCGTAACAGAGACGAGGGACCGCACGATGGGCTGTGAAAGACGCGGATAGATGAAGCGCCCAGGGATGCCGTGAGCGACGTCCACCCTTCGCGGGGACGAGAGGCCCTTGTGGATGAGCCCGCTGCGAGGTGGGTCCCGCCCGGGACATTCCCCTTCGATCGAGGACGAAATGACCGTCGCCTGGGAAGGGACTCGAAGCGTGAGGCCTGAGGATTGAACTCAAAGTTCGGGCTGCGTCCGGGGCGTCCATCAAGGCGCGGATCAACCTCAGATCGGAAGAATCGCGGAGCTCAGATCCATCCCAGTTTCGTTGGGATTCCGAGCAATCGAACGTCCACGGTCGATAGGTCGCGTTCGCTGGGACGTCCGGGAAGTTTCGTCCCCTGGCGTTCCGTGCCCAGCGGCGGTCTCTGTGCCGGGCGTGGTGTGATCTCTCGCGTCGTCAGGCAGGCGGTCTGTTGAACCTGCTTCTCATGAACAACACGACGGGAAGGAGCATGGCGATGAGCGTCAGAGGACCGAACGCGGAGAGGGCTGGGAACTCAGGTACGCCAGCGACCGCGCAGGCCGTGGCCGACGTCAGACTCGATCCCGAACCGAGCGTTCCGCTCCCGCCATCACCGCTTATCGTATCGGTGCTGCAGGCAGTCGGGGCTTGGTATATTGAGAGACCAATCGGAAAGATAGAGTTGTCGATGGTCACGGTGCTCTCGCTCACGAGGGTGATGAGAAAGCCGGTACCAAGGCTAAGGGAACCTGCGCCGGATATGGCGAGCGTGGTCGCCGAAGGGATCGCGAGGGTGTCCCCGGCGGGGATGCTTTCGGGGGCGGTAATCGTGCAAGTCAGCGTGCCGGCGTCCCAGGAGAAGCCGGTGCCGGAGCACCACGAAGAGTTGACGGTGATCGTCGTCGTCGCATTCGCAGCTCCGATCGAAGAGAACGAGATCACGAACAGGCCCAGTACCGCAAGTACGGATAATCTGTTGCTCAACAAGTGAGATAAGAGCAGTCCGAGCGGTCATCGATATTTAATCGAGACGAAGTCTGGCTTCATGCGGATGGATTCTGGGTTCATATGGGGCGCCTGAAGAATCGAGCGACGAAGCGCCTCCCTTCCCTCCTCCTCATTCCGTAACAGTGGGCCGGCCGTGAGCGCCGCCGGGCCAGCCGCCGAGATGGACCCTGGACCCAAGGAGGCCGTCGTAGACCAGGAACTTGCCGACCCAGAGGGACCTGAGGACCGCTAGGGCCTGGATGGGCGAGACCCAGACCGGCCCGAAGAGGACCGGCGTCGGGACGCTGATGCCGAAGGCGAGAAGGGGAGAAGAGAAGCCCCAGAGAACGACGAGGGCGTTCACCAGCTCGAAGGCCAGGAACTCCCCGTACCTCCCCCCGGAAGGGATGGCCAGCACGAAGAACGGGAGGAGCATCAGGTTGAGCTGGGGCGTGAAGACGTAGGTGGAGAAGAGGTAGGCGAGGGTGAAGAGGGCGGCAATCCTCACGATAAGGACCCTCTCGTCGAGCTGCGTCAGCGGCGGCGATCGGAGCCTGTCCTTGGACCACCTCCAGACTATCGCGGCGGAGAGCGCGGTGAAGACCGCGGGGAAGATGAAGTGCCTGAGGGGGGACTCGTTGTCGAGCAAGGCGAGCATCCAGGACCCCTCGATGTACCAGTTCTCCTGCCACTGCCAGAAGTAGCCCCAGAGCCTGGGGTTGGCCAGGATGAAGGGCAGGTTGATCAGCGCGTAGGCGCCGACGACCGCAAGCGCGAAGGTCAGCCTGTCCTTCCACCCGCGGGCGCCCACCAAGAGGCCGAAGGCGGGGGCAGCGGTCACCAGGTTGAACCCAGCGGAGACGCCGAAGAGGAGGCCGCTCGCCGTCGTGGAGCCCTGGAGGTACTTCCTCAGGCCCAGGGTCGCCAGGTAGACGCC
>JBEKTS010000212.1:0-3056 GCA_049515775.1 Nitrososphaerales archaeon
GAGCGCATCCGCACTCTTCAGACGCAGCTCGGCGTCCCGCAGACGACCTTCCAGGCCTAGACTCGGTCAAGCAATCTTCCGAGAGGAAGAGACCCCCGCTCTTCCTTTTTCCTTTTTTCTATGTCAGAGGCCCTTTTGCAGGTTGGCTATGACGCCCCTGACCCATTCCTCCCTCAGCTTGAGCGTCTTCGATATCCCCTCGACGCTGGTGTCGCGCTCGTTGATCAGCTGGTAGAGGGCCTTCTTCTCGTCCCAGGACATCGGCATGCCGCTGATCGCCTTGGCGACCTCCCTCATGGCGAGATGGCGCACGTAGAGGAGCACCGACCTCTCGTCCTGGATGTTCGCCAGCCTCCTGTCTATCTCGGTTATCAGCGAGCCCAGGGGCCGCATCTTGCCGCTCTCCTCGGGGCGCCTGGCGACGTCGTTGAGCGACCTGAAGAGGTCGTTCGGGTCCCCGCTCGTCTCGGTCTCGGGCGAATCGAACGAGAAGACCCTGGCCCGGAACAGGTTCGGGGCGAAGTCCACGCTGAGCGATATCGACTTGTTCAGCAGGTACTCTCTCCTCCTGGGGCCGTGGGGGCTGTCCTCCATGGCCGAGGAGACCAGGCCCGTTCCCTCCATAGCGTCCAGATGCTTTGCGACCAGCTGTTGGCTGAATCCCAGCTCCTTGGAGATCTGCAGCTGGTAGCTGGGTTGCTTGCTCAGCTTCCTGATGATCTTCCTCCTCACGGGGTTCTCGATGGCGAGAAGAATCGAGTCGAGACCCTCGTCCTCCGACGCGCTCTCCGCTCCTGCGTCAGACCTGGGCAAAGTAACCATCTGTGCCACGAAATGCACAGGCGAGATATATATGCTTACTCGCCGCCGGAGCGTTCGTTCCTGGGGCATCTTCGCTCATCCTTCGCCGTCCCCTCGCGCTCGCACGTCCCTCGACCCTTTGGCGCCGGCCGCCGTCTCGCCTCGGTCCCGACGGCCCGCCCGCCCGCCCGCCCGCCTGGCTCGGGGTCGGGCCCTGCCAAAGCCGCCTGTGAGGGTGCCCGTTGCCGACGGTTCAGGTCGGCATCCTCGAAGGCGGGGTGTGGGACGGCGGTCCGGGCTCTCCGGCAGGATGCGAGCGGCCTTTTCGACCGGTCGGCCTGCTTCTCGAACGGGTCCGCGTGGCCCGGGGCGCCCCAACGCCCGAACTCGGGTCACGTCTGCTTCGTCGTCGTCAGCGTGGAGAACAGCTGGACTATCCGATAGATCATGTACAGGAAGATGGCCATCGCGGCGGCGTCCACGATGGGGTAGAGGCGCTCGAACGGTGCGGCGGTGACGTAGTACTCGAGGAAGAGCGCGACCGAGCTGTACACGGCGAAGGCCAGGAAGACCTTGCCTATCTCCGCGAGGTCCCTGATCAGCTTCTCGGGGACCCGCACCCCTTGGGACCCCAGCGACTCGATCAGCGGCACGAAGGAGAGGATGATCGCCGCGACGACGGTCCCGGAACCCAGCAGAGTGTCAAGGAGCAAGTTCGCTCATCTTGTCCGGGTCGGAGACGACGTGGAGCCCGTACTTGGGCCCCGCCAGCGCGTTGACGTACTCCTCCACCTCGCTCGGGGGCTCGCTGTCGGAGAGGAGCACGCCCAGCCTGACCTTGTAGTCGAAGTTCGAGCGCGAGAGCAGCTTCAGCTTGTCCAGGAATCCCTCCACCGTGGACTTGGTGGCCTGCTCGCAGTAGTCGCACACTATGTACTGCGAGCTCTCCTCGTTGTACGCTATCAGCCTGAAGCTGACGTTCTTCCCCAGCACGACGGGGAGCTTGTCCTCGACGCGGCGGTATCCGGATTTCAGGAGGTTCGACATCAGCCTTTCGGCGTTGCTCTCCTTGACGACCGTCTGGGCGCCCTGAGGCGGCGCCACCTTCACCCCCAGCCCCATCCTGTCGAGCAGCGCGACGAACCTGGGGTCGCTCCTGATGCCGTCGAACCACCTCTCGACCTTCAGCGTGCAGAGGTAGGGAGAGTGCTCCAGGAAGGCCTTCTGCAACCATTCGATCGCCCTGTCGGCGTCGCCCAGGCAAGCGTACATCCCGGCGAGCGCCACGGGGGGGACGTGTGCCGCACCGCTGCTCCCCTGGGCCCCCTCGACTCGGGCCAGAATCTCCCTGGCCTCGCCCGGCCTCCCGGCGCTCGAGTAGACGTAACAGAGGTCCGTCATGAAGTTCACGTTGTTCGGGTCGAGCTCCATCGCCTTCTTGATCTCGTCCACGCCCCTGTCGACCCTGCCGTCCTGGCAGAGGGCGAGGCCCAGGTTGTCGTGCGCGAAGGCGGCGTAGGGGTCGATCTCGACGGCCCTCCCGAGCCTCTCCAAGGCCTCGGCGTTCCTTCCCGCAAAGTAGAGTATCGAGCCGGCCACCTGGTTGACGGCCACGGAGAGCGGGTCCAGCTCCTCGGCGGTCTTGATCTCGACCAGCGCTTCGGCGTTCCTCAGCAGGTTGTTCAGGAGCAGGGCGTACCGGTAGTGGGCCTCGGCGCTGTTCGGGCTCGTCCCCAGCGCTCGCTTGAACTCGGCCTCGGCGCCGGACCAGTCCCAGTCCGCGTCCATCAGCAGCCTGCCCATGAGCATGTGCGCTATGTCCAGGTGGTCGTCTATCTCGATGGCCCGCCTCAGCAGGGGCCTGGCCTTCTCGAAGCCTTCGCTGGGCGCGACGAACCCGAAGAAACCCAGGAACATGGCGCACTGCGCGCGCATGGCGTAGGCCGATGCGAATTGCTCGTCGAGTTTGGTGGCCTGCTCGAAGAGCTCTTCGGCCTTCCTCACCTCGGCCTCCGAGTATCGAGTGAGGTGGTACCTCCCCTTGAGATAGAGCGTGTACGCCTCGGGGTTGGTCGTCCTGCTCTTCCTGAGAATGCGCTTCTCCGATTCCTGCAGCTTTACCTTCAGGGACTCGACGACCTTCTCCGCTATCTCGCTCTGCACCGCGAAGATGTCGTCGAGCTGTCTGTCGTAGGTCTGCGCCCAGAGGTGCCCCTCGTCCCGCCCGTCTATGAGCTGCACCGAGATCCTCACCC
>JBEKTS010000213.1:0-2997 GCA_049515775.1 Nitrososphaerales archaeon
CCTCGGCACCCCGGCCGTCTTGATGTGCTGCTTGACCGCGCTGCCGGCGTAGAACTCTTCCCGAGTCCGCTGTCCGCCCTTCCCGTTCTTCTCGTTGCTCACGGAATATCGTTCGTTGATGTGGGACCTAGTATAAAAGGCGGCGACCACGGACCGATCTGAGGCCAGACGGAGGCGAAGGGGTGATTCCGCCGGGCCGTCGGGCGTCCTATTCGATGTCGACGGGAGCGTCGTCGGGGGCTGGGGGCGCGACCTGTGCCGGACGAACCGGATCCCAAATCAAGACTCGGCGCGACCCCCCTGGCGACTTTGGTCGACCCGTCTGCGCTCCGATGGCCGGGGCCGAGGGACGGGTCGCTCCTCGCGGCCCGCGCTCCCTCCGAGTCGGACGACCTTCCGATTGACAGGAATCCCAGCCGGATTCAATCGATTTGAGGACCAAGCCTTAATAGCCTGCTGTACGTTCGTTTTCACAATGAAGTTCTTCGTCCGTGGTCAATAACGGATATCTCTGGAAGGAGGACGAGTACCTGAACCATCTCTCGAAGGTGAGGTACACGCGCGGAGCCGAGCTGACCGCCCTGCCCGGCGTGACGGGAATAGGGATGGGGAAGGATCACATCATAGTCTACGTCGACAAGAACAGCGTGGAAGTACCGAGCCAGTTGGAAGACGTCCACGTAGTCAAGATTCTCAGACCATAACCCCCTCACTCGCAACTGTGCCCCCTATCGCCTGCGACCACTATCTCAGGGGGAGAAGCGCGGCCGCGCTGATCTCAGAGCTCCTTGGCGGAGGTCCGGGCCCGTGCTGCGGCTGCACTCCCGCGTTGCCGTTTCGTCGTCGAGGGGGTTCCCGGGGGTCCTGATCACGAGGGCGCCGTAGGTCGGGCGCCTCCGTCCGGGGCGGCCGGACCCAGGCCCGCGGTCCGGCCTGCGGGGGCTGGTTGGTCCCCCGGAGCCTTCTGGACGAAGCTCCCGAGGACCCTCAGAGCCTCGCCGATCACGAGCGTCCTGACCGGCTCCTCGTGGAGAGATTGCGTCCAGACCGCTATGACCACCTGGTAGGTCGTCGGCCCCACGTCCACGATCTCGAGCTCGGACCTGCCGGCGTCGAGCCACTCGTGGGCCTTCAGCGCCTGCAGCATCCTGGACTTGAACTCGCCGAAATCGATCTTCCTGTCGACGTCGACCCTGACCCTGGTCCTCCTGGTCGCCGCCTTGGTGTAGCTGATCACGAGGGACTGGGTCATGACCGAGTTGGGGAAGACCGACGGGGTCCCCTCGTCGAGCTGCACGCGGGTGAAGAATATCCCGACGTCCCTGATCGTCCCCGTGTACCCGTTGACCGCGTTCTCGTGCGAGTAGGTCCCCGCGAGCAGCCCGTAGGACGAGTTGACGATCGTGACCCGGTCACCGATCTCGAACGGCCTGAAGAGGAAGATCGAGATCCCGGCGAAGATGTTCCCCAGCACCTGCTGGGCTGCGAGGCCGAGCACGATCCCCAGGAACCCGGCCCCGACCAGGAGCGCGGTGAGGTTGACCCCGAAGACCGTGAAGATGCCGCTGACGACGACGACCGCCGCGACGATCTGGAAGAGGTTCTTGACGCCGTGCGTCCGCGTAGGCCCGAACGCCGGCTCGAGGGACCTCTCGATGAAGACGTCGACGAACCTGATTATGAGGTACCCGTCGACGACTATCACCGCCGCGTAGAGCGGGGCCACGAAGACCTCCGGGACCATCCTGGCGTAGATCAGCGAGGTCGCCAAGGCGACGATCGCTATCGAGCCGGCGGCGAGGAGGGCGAGCTCCAGCGTCCGCTTGCGCTGTGGCGGCGTACCCGCGTCCCCCGGCATGTTGATCATCGCGTCGACCCTCCCAGGCCCTCGGCGGCCGAACGATTGCAGATAAGACTAGCCGAAGGGACCAGGGCCTCCTCCGGGCCCCCGGGGGCAGGATGGCGACGGCGGAGACAGAGTGTGCCGTCGGCCCCTCCGCTCACTCTCGCTGCTGCTCGACCCGGGTCCTGTTCAGGAACTTGCCGTTCTGCGAGAGCCTGTACCTGTATCCCCCCACGACGAGGGGCTCGCCCCGCCCGAGCTCCTCGACGACGTCCCTGACCGGCTCCAGCTCGCTCAGCAGCTTGCCGGCCCTATCGTTGACGAACGTCCACTGCCCGGCCCCGCCCGCCTCGAAAGCCCTCCACGGCAGGGACTCCAGGCGCTCCTGCCGCGCGATGCCCGACCGTCCCCCGTGGTCCAGCCTCCTCAGCCGCTCGCCGCTCTCGGCCGAGCTGCTCTTGGCGCTCAGCAGGTCCGCCCTCCTTCTCTGGAGGTAGTCCAGCATCAGGTCGATCTCCCCGAGCCTGGCGTCGATCTCGGCCTCCAGGTCGTCGCCATCCTTCCGCTCGGTCACTCCTCTCGCCGCTGTCATGGTCTCCCGTGGTGTCTCTGACCCCCGAGCTTGTGCGCTACTGGGGATTGTTAGCGGAGATTGTTCTGGTTCTCTCTGCCGGTCCGACGGCCCGCTCGCCGAGCGGCCTAGAGGACGACGAGCCGCACGCTCTTTATCCCCTCTTCCTTCTGGAAGTCCTTCGCCATCGCGGCCAGCTCCTCGGAGCCTCCCTCTAGGACGAAGATCTCCACGCAGTTGTTCTTGGTTATCTTGTTGTGGATGTGCGTCCTGACGATGTCGTCGTAGCGGTGCTTGATGCGGGTGACGGGCTCCTCCTCCTCCTCGGTGTGGGTCACGACGACCACGGCGCTCCCGTTGCCGGAGAGCGCCCCCTTCTCCCTGACGTCCTGGAGCATGAGCCTGATGCTCGCCCTCACGAGCTCCGACCTGCCTGTGAACCCCAGGTCCCGCTGGAGCTCGTCCATCTCCTTCATCATGCTCTCCGGGAAGGAAAGGCTGACTATGGGCATCGGCCCCTCCGAGATACTAGCCTTGATATAACTTCCTCCCCCAAACTTAACAAGGTCTGGCCGCCCCCGTC
>JBEKTS010000214.1:0-2974 GCA_049515775.1 Nitrososphaerales archaeon
ATGTCGTCGCCCTGCCTGGCGCTCTTGTACGAGTTCCCGCCGGAGACGGCGAGGAGCCTCACGCGCCCGTCCGCGCAGAGCCTCGCAAAGTCCTTCGCGGCCAGCACGTTCGACCTGGCCCTCGCCCTGTTCGTCTCCTCGACCTCGACCCCGCCCGCTAGCGGCTCGCCGCCGGCGCCCCTCTCCAGGACGTACCCCGACTCGAGCGCGTACCTCGCGCTGATCTCGGCGTTCCTTCCCCAGGCGCGGACGAGCTCCTCCTCGGTGGCGTCGGCCCGCGTGAGCTCGAGCAGCTCCCTGACGGTGATCGCGCTCCTGTTCGCCTTGGCGATCTCGCAGTAGCCCGAGATCTCGGCGACCTCCCTCTCGCCGATGGCGTAGGCCCCGTCGCTAGGCTCCAAACCTCCTCCACACGGCGTGCTTCCGCCCGGAGCCGAGGCTATCCGCGAGCGCCCCCAGGAACGAGACGGCCTCCCCCACGGTGGCGAACGGCAGGGCCAGGAGCAGCCGCGGACGGTTCGAGATCGCCATCACGACGAGGCGGAACGCCCGCAAGGGCGAGAGCAGCACGAGCGATTCCACCGTGCGCGGCGGGCGTCCGACCAGCCTCCAGACCTGGATGTGCCCGTAGAGTATCCTCCTGCGCTGCCTTATCACGTCCACGGGCCGGGTCGGGGCCTCGACGTCCACCCTCGCGCTGGCGAGGGACCTGACCTCGTAGCCCCGCAGGCTCGCGACCCCCGCGAGGTACGCGCCGTCGTTGACCACGCCCTCGGGCAGGCTCGCGAGCGCGCCGGAGCGCACGACCATCAGCTCGTCGGTGCCGTGGTTCGCGCGGCGCTCCCTCTGGAGGTCCTCGGTGCAGAGGTTGTGCGTCGTCCACATGAGCTGGATCACGCCCGAGGCCAGGCCTCTGCGGTCGGCGATCACGGGGTTGCCGCAGACCACCCCCACCGATGGGTCTCGGTCCATGGCGCGCAGCAGCCTCGATATGGCGCCGCGCTCGGGCAGGGCGTCCGAGTTCACGAAGACCAGGTACTCGCCGACCGACTGCGATATGACCTGGTTGACGGCGTCGGCCTTGCCCTTCCTCTCGCCCTCCTCCACGAGCACCATCCGCGGGTCGGAGGCCTCGGCGAGCCGGAGGCACTCCACGGTCGACGGGGCGCAGGCGCTAGCGACGACGACGATCCTGCTGAGCGAGAACCCGCGGGGCAGGGGCTCTTCGCGTATCACGGCGAGCAGGTCGGCGAGCCTGGGAGAGGACCCGGTGGCGCATATCCCGATGGTGAAGCCGCTGCCCGGTTCGGGGTCGCCGCGCCGCCTCTGCTTCGGTCGCTCTTGATCTTGGAGGCCCAATGAGCAGGCTCGGACCCGCCGCGGGCCCTTTTCTCTGATAAGCCTTTTTCCAAATCGTACCTGTAACGAATTTGGAAAAACCGTTATAACGACTGGGGGCGCCCGAACGGACTACTTCGTGCTCTCCCGAATGGACTCGAACACCAAGCGCGGTTTCCTCGTCGGGCTGCTCGGCGGCGTCGTCGCCCTCGCAGTCTCCTACGCCATCAGGGCCACGGTGGGAGGGGTCTTCCTGCCCGAGCTCGCGGCCCAGACGCTCTTCAGCCTCACCCCCGGAGCCATAGAGTCCAAGGCAGTGGAGACGCTCCAGAGCCTCGCCAAGTACTCTGCCTTCACGACCGCCGTGGTGGTCAACCTCCTGATCTACGGCCTGTTCGGCGCGCTCCTCTTCCGCTCCAGGAGCGTATCCGAGTCGCCCAGCAGGCTCGAGAGGTTCCTCTCCTTCTCGCTCGTCCCCTACCTCGTCCTGGCCGGGGTGGGCGTCCTGCTCCTCTTCACGACCGCCATCCAGTCATCGCCGGTCACGGTCCCCGGCCTGCTCGTCTCGATGGTCCCGCCGCAGCTGGCGTTCGGGGCGACTCTCACCTACCTCAGGGGCGACCCGAAGCCGACCGACCTCTGCAAGGCCGTGAAGCCCCCGAAGGGGATGAAGTTCGACAGGCGGAGGCGCCTCTTCATCAGGGCCGGGGTCGCCTCGGCCGTGGGGGCGGCCATCCTGGTCTACGGCGTGGGGTTCCTGCTCAGGCCCTCGAACACCTCGACCAACCAGCCCAGCCCCAACTCCCTCCTCTCGCAGCAGGTGACCGCGAACTCGAACTTCTACCGCGTCGACGTCAACATCTTCCCCCCGTCGGTCGACTCGTCGACCTACAGCCTCCACGTCTACGGCCTGGTCGACACCGAGCTCAACCTGTCCCTGGCCCAGCTCCAGCAGATGGCGGTCGTGGAGCAGTACAACACGCTCGAGTGCGTGAGCAACACCGTCGGCGGGGACCTCATAAGCACGGCGCAGTGGACGGGGGTGAAGCTGAAGGACATCCTGGAGATGGCGGGGCTGGGGGACACGGCCGACTACGTCGTCTTCCGGGCGGTCGACGGCTACGACGTCGGGATCCCCCTCGACACGGCGCTCCTCGACGGGACGCTCCTCGCCTACGAGATGAACGGCTCCCCGCTCCCCACCGACCACGGCTCCCCGCTCCGGGCCATAGTCCCCGGGCTCTACGGTATGATGAACTGCAAGTGGATCACCAGCATCGAGGCCGTCAGCGGCGTCTACCAGGGCTACTGGCAGGTCAGGGGGTGGGAGAACGACGCCGCCTACCAGACCGGCTCCTCCATAGTGATCCCCGGGGACGCCCAGATCACGCAGCGGTTCGGGATCGACGGGTCGAGCGACGTGACCCTGGGGGCGGTCCCCGTGGCCGGCATCGCCTTCTCCGGGGACAGGGGCATCTCGAAGGTGGAGATCAGCTCGGACGGGGGGAAGACCTGGACCCAGGCCTCGACCTCTCCGCCTCTCTCGGACTACACCTGGGTCTTCTGGTCGTCCGAGTGGAACCCGCCGTCGACCGGGTCCTACCAGCTGATGGTCAGGGCGACCGACGAGACCGGC
>JBEKTS010000215.1:0-2904 GCA_049515775.1 Nitrososphaerales archaeon
CCTTCCACGGCTGGACCGCCGCCACGAGCCAGCTCACCGGCGGTCCCAGGAGGTTCCCGGTCGAGACCACGGGGGCCTACCCGGGCGTGGTCCACGTGCCCGACCCGTACTGCTACCGGTGCCCCTTCGGCCTGGAGTACCCGGAGTGCGGCGTCGCCTGCGCCGAGTTCATCGACTACTCCTTCAAGAGCGAGGGTAACGTCGGCGCCATGATCCTGGAGCCCGTCACGGGCGCCAGCGGCGTGGTCGTCCCCCCGAAGGAGTACCTCCCCCGGGTCAGGGAGATCACGGAGGAGCACGGCGCGTTCCTGATCGCCGACGAGGTCCTCTGCGGGTGGGGGAGGACCGGCGAGTGGTTCGCCATCGACAACTGGGGGGTCGAGCCCGACGTGCTGACCACCGCCAAGGGGATCACCGGAGGGCAGTTCCCGCTCTCGCTCGTGGCGACGAACGGCGAGATCGCGGAGTTCTTCGAGAGGAACTGGCTCCCGGTCTCGGGGACGTTCAGCGCCCACCCGCTGGGGATGGCCGCCGGGATCGCGGCCATCGAGGAGTACCAGCGGGAGAAGCTGGTCCCGAAGGCGAAGGAGGACGGGGTCTACCTGGGGAAGAGGCTCGAGGAGCTCAAGTCGCGCCACCCGTCGGTCGGGGACGTGCGCGGGCTCGGGCTCCTCTGGGCGGTCGAGCTCGTCAAGAACCGCCAGACGAAGGAGCCGTTCGACTACGCGGACGACTACCTCGGCGGGAAGACCCTGATGACCCACAGGGTGGCCGCGAAGATGATGGAGAGGGGCATCTTCGTCTACCCCGGGGTGGTCTCGCACCTGATGATCTCTCCTCCGTTGATAGTCTCCCGGGAACAGATCGACGCGTTCATCGAGGCCATGGACGAGGCGCTGAAGGTCTCCGACGGGCAGGTCGAGAGAGCCCCCGCCTAGGCGGGCCGACCGGGACGGGCCGACCGGCGGAGGGGTCGACCCACCGACCGGCGGATCCGCATCCCGGCAAGATTGATAAGCCGAGGAGGGACAATTCGTCCGCGTGCGAGCCCGAACGACCGGCCGTTCCAAACCTGCCAGGCTGATACGCGACGACACCTTCACGAACGGGGTGATCGGGCCGAGCAGCAAGATGCTCGGGCCCCTGGCCGACGGAGGGAGGATAGTCTTCGAGACGGCCCCGGGATGCTGGGGGCCCATGATCACCCCGACGATCCGGGGAGGCCACGAGGTCTGCACGCCGGTCGCCATCGACGGCGCGGAGGTCGGCGACGCGGTCGCCCTCAAGATCGAGAAGATCAGGATACTCTCGCGGGCGGCCAGCGTGGGCGTCGACGAGTCGAGGGAGGGGTGCTTCATCGGGGATCCGTACGTGGCGAAGCGGTGCCCGGTCTGCAAGGAGCTCTGGCCCGAGTTCGTGGTCGAGGGGATCGGCCAGGAGGCCATACGCTGCAAGCGGTGCGGGACGCCCATATCCCCGTTCAGGATGGTGAACGGCTACACCATGGTCTTCGACCACGGGCGCGGGGTCGGCGTCACCGTTGGAAAGGGGTCGGCGGAGGAGATCGCCCGGGCGGCGTGGCGGTGGCACGCGCTCCCCAAGAACTCCAAGCAGGTCCCCATCCTGATCTTCGGACAGGCGGACATAGTGGGCGTCCCGTCCCGCATAACCCCCTTCCTGGGCCAGCTGGGGACCGTCCCGGCCGTGGACGCCCCCGACTCGCACAACGCGAAGGACTTCGGCTACTACCTGATAGGCGCGCCCCATCGGTACAGGCTCACAAAGGCGCAGTGGGGCACGGAGCTGACCGACGGCCACACCGACTGCGACTCGAACAGGGTGGGCGCGGTCCTGGTCGCCCCCGTGAAGGTGAAGGGCGCCGGGGTCTACGCGGGAGACGGGCACGCGATGGAGGGCGACGGGGAGGTCGCGGGCCACACGACCGACGTCAGCACCGAGAGCACGATCGGCGTCTCGGTAATCAAGAAGCTGAAGCTGGACGGTCCGATCCTCTTCCCGCTGGAGGGGGACCTCCCGCCGCTGGCGAGGCCGTGGAGGAAGGACGAGTGGGAGGCCGTCAGGCGGCTCTCGAAGCGGTACGGGATCGAGCCCGAGCCGGTCGCGCCCATCCAGGTCTTCGGCTCGGGGCCCAGCATCAACGAAGCGGCCCAGGACGGGTTCGTCAGGACGGGGAGGCTGCTCGGCATGACCGTCCCCGAGGTCAGGAACCGGGTGACCATCTCGGGCGCGGTGGAGATAGCGAGGCTGCCCGGGATGGTCCAGGTCTCGATCCAGGCCCCCATCGCCGCGCTCGAGAGGGTCGGGCTGGCCGAACTGGCGATATCCCACTACTCGCTGAGGTTCTGACCGCGCGGGCGTCCCTGGAGGGCGGGTGCGCCCGGCCTAGGGCCTGATGAGCACCTTGGAGCCTTTCCTGCTCTCTGCCGTCTCGAAGGCGCTCTTCCAGTCGGCCAGCCCGAACTCGTGGGTGATCAGCGAGCGCAGGTCCACCAGCCCGTGCTGCGCGAGGACGATGGCGTCCTCCCAGACGGGCCAGTTGTGGCTGAACGAGCCGCAGACCGTTATGTTCCTCCTCTCGATGAAGGAGAGCGGGAACGAGGCGTTCTCGGTGGTCTCTCCGACGTAGACCAGCCTCCCGCCCGGTCGCGTCGCCCTGAGCCCTTGCTCGAACGAGGACGCGTTGCCCGCGGCGATGACGGTGACGTCGAACGAGTTCCGCAGGGTGCCGTCCTCCACGCCCTTCCGGAGCTCGCCGTCCAGGAGCGTCCGCGCGGCCCCCAGCCTGGTCGCCAGCTCCAGGCGGGGCCGGCTCCTCTCGGTCCCGACGATGGAGACGATGCCGCCGGAGAGCCTGGCCACCTGGAGGCAGAACAGCCCTATGGG
>JBEKTS010000216.1:0-4141 GCA_049515775.1 Nitrososphaerales archaeon
CTGGGTGTAGTACGATGCGGACTCCGCGGGCTCGCCGCCCGTGCAGTAGAAGTACCCGTCGAACGGGCTGACGCACTGAAGGGTCGCGGTCACCTGAGTCGGGTAGGCGGTGGTCTGGGCCCACGCGCCCAGCGCGCCCGAGGAGTCGAGCGAGTAGTAGACGTACATCCCGCCGCTCTCGGTGTAGCCCGCGATGCAGTAGGTGTAGGTGGTGCTGAATGTGGCGCCGTAGTCCCAGCACGGGTCGAAAGAGAGCGGATAGGGGAAGCCCGTGGTCGGGGTCCAGGTCGAGCCGAGGATGCCGTTGGTGATGCTATCGACGTACGCGTTGGGCGTGATGTCTTCGCTGAGCAGCGGGTTATACTGGCCTCCGACGCAGGTGACGTAGGTCGAAGAGGGTTCGTCGGTCTCGAAGCAGGACTGGCCCTCGATGTTCATCGGGTAGGAGGCCTCCTGGGTCCACGCCCCGACGACGCCGTCGACGATGGTGGCGTGGTACGTGGCGGCGGTGTTGAAGCCGATGCCGGTGAGCCCGCCGATGCAGGTGATCTGGCTGTTGTTCGTCACGCACGAGGTGGCCTCCATGTCCGTCGGGTAGGGCGTGGTGAGCGTCCATGCGCCGATGCCGCTCGAAGATATTGGCGCAGAGTAGACTGCCGCGGTCTCCGCACCAGGTTCGACGAGGCCGCCCACGCAGGTGATGTAGCCGCCCTCGGCGACGCAGGAGGGCAGGTAGATGATCGTCGGATAGTCGGTGCCGGTCTGCCAGGTGCCGATGCCCGACGAGGAGTAGGAGGCGTAGTAGGTCACGTCGGTCGGGGCGCCGTCGGTGAATCCTCCGACGCAGAAGATGTCGGACCCTGAGACGACGCAGGACATGCCCTCCGTGTCGACCGTCTGGGGGATCGCGCTCGTCGAGTTCCAGGTCCCGAGGGTCTCCGCCCTGACGGGAGCTGCGAGCGGAAGCAGCACCAGGCCGAAGGAGAGCATCATGAGAGTCACCGCGGTCAGAGTGAGAGTGGTCCGATTCACGAATAACAACGTAGGTTATTTCGATGCATTCTTAAAGATTTTGGACGGTTCTTAGCTATTTGGCCGAAGAGTTGACATGAACGCAAGGGAACCTCGCTTGCGGACCGGAGGGGTGTCCGCGAGCGGCACAACCCTTTTCCTCCGTCGCCCCGCACGAGCGGCGGTCGCCTCCCATGCCCGCGAAGAGCATCAAGCTGTACTGGAGCGAGAGGACGATAGGCAACGGCGACGTGCTGGCCGTGCTCTTCGGCGACCGCAAGGAGACGCTCGAGACCGCGAAGACCCTCGTGGCGAGGATGAAGTAAGAGGGAGATGCGGTTCTTCGCCAGGGACCTCGAGGAGGGGAAGCTCGGCGTGAAGTACAGCTACCACAACTTCTACGTCAAGCTGCTGAGGAAGCTGCTCGACATGGGCTTCGTCGAGAAGGACGTGCTGATATGGGACGACAAGCGGAAGAAGACGCAGGCGGTCTACCAGCTCAAGCTGCAGCCCATACCAGAGAGGGGGCCGCAGGGAGGGTTCGTCAAGCACGCCTGGCAGCTCGCGAAGGGATGGAACGACCTGCTGAAGGCCTGATCTCGGGGCCGCCACTCCCGTCGACTCGGCGACGGACTATCCCTTCATGCTCGCGCGAGAGCCGCCGAAGGGATCGTCGATGACGAAGCGCCACGTCCCGTCCAGCTGTCTCCTGACCACTTCCAGTGTGTTCACGAGCTGACTGGCCCGGTTCCCGCTCCGGGGATCTCTGCGGACCGATGTGCACCTCATCCTAGTGGTGGCCAGCGTCCCGTCCCCGCTCACCGCCGTCGTTATCTCATCGATGGTGAACTTCGGCTCCAGTGAGATCTCAACCTCGTTCTGCTTTCGGATCTCGTCCCGACCCTTGATGAGGCCGCCAGACTCCGTGAACAGGACCGCTCCGGGCTCATAGAGGCCGGTGGCAGTCTCCGAGTCTCCTTTCTCCAGCGCCTCGAGCAAGAGCCGGTCGCAGTCTTCAGGTTCGTATGCTGGGATGAAACCCATATTCCTCCTTCGCTCTCGTTCTGGAAATATATCACCGATTCGACACTCGAAGACGGCGCTCCTGCTCGCGCGACCGAGTCGCGAGGGCCTCCTCTGCCACGGCCGCCGGCGTCACCTGTTCGTCGGATTCGCGCCGTCTAGTTCGCTTCTGCCGCGTCGGATTCGTCGAGGATCTGGTGTACGCGCGCGGCCAATTCCGCGATGGTCGTGGGCTTCTTGAGCATGGCCCTCGGCTTGAAGTCGGGATACGTCTCCTCGAACTCGTTCGGGTAGATGTCGGATGCGGTCAGGACGACGATGGGCGTGTCGCCGTCGCGCTTCCTTATCTGCCGGTAGAGCTCGTAGCCGCTCATGCTGGGCAGCCGGATGTCGGTGATCACAAGGTCGTAGCCGCGCCCGCTCTCCAGCTCAGCGAGGGCTTCGAAAGGGTCGTTGAAGACGGTGACGTCCATCCCTCTCTGCTCCAGGCCGAGCTTCAGGCCAGAGGTTATGTCGGCTTCATCGTCGACGATCAACAATCTCTTGCCCGTTGGTAACACCAAGTAGAGTAATCATTTCTCTTATGACTAACTACTATAATTGACTTCTGGCGTCCTCCTCCGTTTTCTCCTCCCGTCTCCGACGAGGATGCGCTCCAAGGGAGCCCGTAGGCGCGGCCTCACGAGATCGGACGGCGCCAGGCGGGACCGGCTCAAGACGGAGTCCGGCCAAGAGAAAAAGGGGGTTTTCGGGCTCGCTCCGACGCAGGGAACCGGTTCGTCCGCCAAAGAGCTATAAGCGGACGGCACGGCCATCGTTCCAGTTGGAAGGGGGCAACGCCGCTTCCCAGGCGAAAGCGGTCCTGGGGCCGAAGATCACCGTCACTCCGGTCGAGTTCCTCAAGGTCGTCGCGAGGATGGATAAGCCGGTGATCGTCGTGAGCAGGCCCGCCGGGCTCGGGTTCAGCAGGACCTGGCAGTACCTCACCTCCTACAAGGGGTTCCTGTTCCACACGATATCGAAGAGCGAGCTCTACTTCGAAAGCTGCGAGCTCTACGAGACCAGGAAGATGACCTGACGGCAGGCCGCGCCCGCCTTGGTGCAGTGGGGTGCAGAGCGTGTCAAGTCGGACGGCTTTTGGCTCCCACGGGTGGATTGTCGCGGAACAGGGGCATGGACGACCGTTGGCGTGGAATGTTAGATATCGAGCCGCCGTAGGGTGCATACTTAAATAGTCAGCGCCGGCGCACGGCAAATTCATGGAGGAAGAGGTCTCTCTTCCGAAACGGAAGACCGAGAATCGGTCCTTCCGCATTGACTCTGGCGTACTCTCGGGGCTGGAAGAGGAAGCCCAGCGAAAGAAGGTCAGCGTCAACACTCTCGTCAACCAGCTTCTCGCCGACTATATCGAAGTGGAGCGCCACAGGAAGCGGCTCGGGACGGTCGAGATAAGCGCCAGCGCCTTCCAGCTCCTGCTCGCCACCGCGTCCGAGGAGGACATCGCGCGCGCCGGCGGCTCGTCGGGTCCCAGCGTCCTCAAGGCCTACATGCTCAGCAAGTGGGGCCACCAATCCGTCCCGAACATCTTCAGGTTCATCAGGGAGAACGCTTCGGTCACGGGGCTCTACGACTACAGCGAGACCGCCTCCGCTCCCAAGACGATCACCCTGACCCACTCGATGGGCAAGAGGTGGTCGATCTACATGGCGAGCTTCTTCAGCGCCGCCTTCGAGGACGCAGGCCAGAAAATCCAGGTCGAGGTCGCCGAGCAGGCGATCTGGATAAAGCTGCTATGATAGGAGAATCGTCTTACAAGTAAGACGCAATCCGTTTCGTGCTCAATCTGCGGAAACTTTCGTCTCGGGGTTGGCCGCCCGAGGCCTGACAGCCCGACACCTGCCGGAGATGCCACCCGGGACCGAGCCAAGCCAGTCGCCAAGCAGCCGGCCGAGCACAAACGAGCGCAAAGCGGCCCGTCCAGCGGATTCCCCTCAGTCGTGGGCGAATACGGGCCGCAGGGGCCAAGTCAGTCGCAGGGGCCAAGTCAGTCGCAGGGGCCAAGTCAGTCGCAGGGGCCAAGTCAGTCGCAGGGGCCAAGTCAGTCGCA
>JBEKTS010000217.1:0-2818 GCA_049515775.1 Nitrososphaerales archaeon
TCCAGCGGCTCTGGGACCAGAACCTGCACGCGGCCGGGCTCTCCCTGACCGAGCTGCGCGTCCTGAAGCTCCTATCGGGGAGCGGGCCCTCGCCCATGGCGCGGATCGCGGCCGACCTCTCGATGACCCCCGCCTCGATGACCGGGCTCGTCGACCGCCTCGAGGAGGAAGGGTTCGTGACCCGGGAGAGGTCCAGCAGGGACAGGCGGGTAGTGAGCGTGGCGATAACCGAGGAGGGGTCGGAGCGCTTCCAGAGGGGGCGGGTGCTCCACCGGAGGCTCGTCGAGAAGACGCTCCGTGCCCTGACGGAGGAGGAGGCCGAGGAGCTCGTGAGGTCGCTCTCGAAGCTCAGCCGGGCTGCGGAGACCGAAGACGCCTGAACGGCCCCAGCCGCGCCCCGATCGCACGGGGGTCCGCGGGGCGGATGGCGGACCTCTCGCACGCGATGTCGGTCCCCGCCGGCGGCCGGGCTCGAACCAGCCCTCTGGGACCGGGCCAGATCCCGCCCGCTCGCAGGCCCGCCGAACGACCGGGCGCTAGGTTTTTCCCTCACCTTGCCGCCACGCCGCCGATACGATGGCCGGGCGCTGGACCCTGGGCTGGCGAAACTACGCTCGCTTTGCCGGCGTCCAGGTCGACCCCGCGCGGACCACCTTCGTCGCCGGATACCAGGACGAGGGCCTGGTGGCCGAGGGCCTGGGAGGCCTCTCGCGCCTGTTGACCGGGGAACGGATGGCCATTCAGAGGCTGGGAGGCAGGGACTTCGTGAGGGCCACCGTCGCGACGAGCGGCGGGACGCTCCGCGTCGTCTTCAACGACACCGACCGGACGCGGATCACGGCGACGTGCCTCGACGAGGCGTCTGCGGCCCTCGTCGAGGGGTACCTCCGCGGCTCCGCGCGCCCCCCGTCGACCCTCGGCACGGTGAGGCACGAGAGGCTCGCGTTCGACCCGGGTGGCACGAGGCTCCGGGGGGAGCTGAGGACCGGGCTGCCGTTGAAGGAGGGCGACCTGTCCCGGTTCCTCTATCCTTGCACGTTCTTCCGCTTCACGGAGGGGGGTCGGCTCGTCGCAAGGTGCCTCCTGGAGTACCACAACGGCGAGACGGGGGAGAGCGCGCCCACCATCCTGATGATCGAGGTCCTCCGGGACCGAAGGGGCGAGGGCCTCGGGACGGAGGTGCTCGCGTGGCTCGAGGGGCGCGTCCGGGGGCAGGGCTTCGACAGGATCTGGGCCTCGTCGGCGCGGTCGAGTCGCTTCTGGCAGAAGCACGGGTTCGAGATCGACGGCGAGGAGGGCGTGAAGCGCCTCGGGGGGAGCGCAGGGAGTCCCTGACTGGTTTTCTCGCTCTGGCAGCACGCCCGGTCGCAGTGGGGATGCCCCTGCGGGTCCCTAGAACTCTACCATGCCGCCGCTACGGTATCGTTCTAGGGTCTCGACGGAGCAAAGGGGGATGACGTACCCGCCATCTCCCCTGGCGATGGTCATCCATGACCACCCGCCACGAGCTCCACCGAGACACGCCGCGGACGGGAGGAGGTCCCGACCGCCCCCTCGATTCGCGCCCGCGTCCGGGAGCGACGGCCGGCGCTCGATGGGGGCCCGGCCACGCCCTCTCCTTCCTACCTCCACTTGGTCAGTATCTCCTCCCTGCGGAAGGTGGCCCTCGCGACGGAGAAGAGGAGCACGTCGACCACGAGGATCGCGGCGGCGACGATGAGGAGGTTGTCCGTCGAGCCTAGCGGGATTATGCCGAGCTCGCTGGACACGTAGAGCCCCATGAGCGGCAGGACTGTCAGGATCCCCACCTGCTGGCCGGACCTGACGTCGGTTATCCTCGAGGAGACGATCACGTTCATCTGTATGCTGAGCATCGCCGCCAGCGGAGCGATCACGAAGAGGACCAAGCCTGCGTCCCAGTTGGGGAAGTAGTACCCCAGCTTGTTGTAGGTCGCGAGGTCCATGAGCACCATGAAGACCGTCCCTCCTCCCAGCACCGCCCCTATGGGGGGCAGGAACGCCGCGATCGTCTTTCCGAACAGGATCTCCCCGTCCGTCGTGGGGGTGGCGAGCAGCGGCTCGAGGCTCTTCTCTACCTTCTCTCCGACCAGGGTGTAGGACGCGATGGGCGTGGGGATGTAGGCGGCGAGGATGGCGAAGAAGAAGATGAAGGAGGGGAGGAGGACGAGCAGCTCCGAGGCCGCGAACCCGCTCGCCCCGTTCCTGTGCCCCGCGTAGGTCACCACGAGCGGAAGGAGTACGGCGACTATGAGCGGGACGGCCACGATCGAGTAGATGATGTTCCTCTTCTTCCTGAAGGTCTTGAAGTCCTTCGACGCGATGATCCAGGACTTGGAGAGCCTCGTCTTCTACTTCGCCTCCCTCACGAGCTTCAGGTAGGCGTCCTCGAGGGAGGAGCCGACGACGGAGACGGACTGGACCTGACCGCCGGCGAGGACTATGGCGCCCACGATGGCGGCGTTGTCCCTCTCGGGGTCCTTCACGTCGACGGTCAGACCGTTGCCGTCGGCCACCACGTCCCCCACCGAGAGCTTCCTCACGGCGGACAGGACCGCATCGCTCGCCGGCCTCTGTAGCTGGACGACGGTCTTCCTCCCGCTCACCGACCGCTCCAGCTCGTCCGGGGTGCCGGTCGCCATCAGCCTCGTGTTCAGGATCCCGATCCTGTCGCAGACCCTCTGGGCCTCGTCGAGGTTGTGGGTGTTGAGGAAGATCGTCTTCTTCTGCTTCTTCAGGTCCAGGATGAACTCCCTGACGGTCTTCGCCGACTCGGGGTCCAGGTTCGCCGTCGGCTCGT
>JBEKTS010000218.1:0-2769 GCA_049515775.1 Nitrososphaerales archaeon
GTCGCTTCTTCTGTTGCTTGTCCCACGCGACCTTGCCGAAGGTGACGACCCTGCATGCGACGGGTCCTACGGCCTTGGCTAACCTGCTCGTCTCGACCGAGACGAGCAACCTCAAGGCGGCCTCGCCCGGGCCGGATACCGTGACGTCCTGGATGCTCTTCGGGGCATGGTGTTTCCTCAGGTCGGCGTACGCTTTCAGGTCGGCTATCTCAGGGATGACGACGGCATATGTCCGGTTGCCGAACCTTCTTCCTTTGCCCCTCACGACGAAATAGAGGACCCCGACAATCGAGTACAGGAGCGGAAGGAATCGCGAGAGGGGCTCTTCGATCGCGGTATCACCATAAGCACTGTGCCTGACTGCGCCGCCCGGGTAGACCCACCCGACAATTTGCTGAGACTTGCGGGCATCCTTGACCCTTACGGTCTGATGCGCGTACTCTCTAATCCTATGGTAGGTGATGATGTACTGGTCTTCATCGACAGGTACCACGACCTTCCCTCCGGGGTTGGCTGCGGCGTCCGATTTCCTGGACTTGCCGTGCTGAAGGAACGTCCCCAGCACGCACTCGTTGAGGACCGCTGAGGTCTGCTCTGAGGGCTCTCCGAGCGCCGGGAGCCAGAGCAGGCCGTCCTTGTACAACCGGAAGGACTGCTTGATCAGGGCATCGAAGAACTGCTCCGTGCTGCCGGTCCATCGCAGGGTCACTTCGGTCTCAGACAGGATCCAGGACCCTCCAGCCGAGCGGAGCGCCTTCATCGCGGCGGGGTCGTCTTCGAAGGACCTGAGCGTCATCCACAGACCCGCCAGGCCGGCCTTGTGCAGACCCGTCATGCCGGGCCCGAACAGCTCCATCCTGAGCTCCCCCGTCACTTCCAGGCGCCTCCAATCTCCGGCGAATACTCCATGCGCCCCGCAGGGGAGACGAAGGCGCCGTTCAGCCGCCGCCAGCCTGCAACATCCCTCGCGACCGGCCCGAGCGGCATCGGAACGGAGTACTTCACGACGTCCCTTGCAGACGCCCTCTCGTTCTGATTGCGACACAGATGCATGTCTTCTTCCCTCACTATCGAGACGTCGTAGCCGGCTTCTCGGAGGGGTTCCGGACTGCTGAACGGCCCACCGTCCATCCACGCAGACGGAGTAGCTCGTGCGGCCCCCGGCCCGTCTCGTTCAAACCGTTCAAACGCAGATGCCAGGTCCGCCTGCGAGAGAGACGGTCCCTCGACTTCACCAAGCCACGCCTGAGCATCCTCGATCTCCTCTGCGGAGTACGGGTTGGGGCGGTCGACATCTATCACATAGACCTGTTTGGGCCCCGAGGCCTCTCTCCTGTTGACCCGGCCCATCCGCTGGATGAGCGCGGGTATCGGGGCGACGTCGGTCACCAGCAAGTCTGCCGAGATGTCGAGGGAGACTTCGCAGGTCTGCGTCGTCACGGCGAGCGCCGCACGATGGTTCTCCGGTCCGAACGCATCGACGACATCCCTGTGGCGGTCCAGCCTGTCGATGTAGCGGTATCTGCTGTGGTATACGAGGGGAACTGGCGGCGCAGCGCTAGCGACGGCCCTCGCTCTGTCGACCGTATTCGAGACCCAGAGTACCTTCTTGCCGGCGTGGAGTGCCGCTCTCACCTCCTCCCATGGAGCCGACTCCACAGGGGTAATCGCGTAACGCTTGATGGTCTCGAAGCCTTCTGGCCCTTCGACCGTCTCGAGGGTCTCGCCACGGCCGGTCAGCAACCCCTGTATGCGCCTCAACCTCTCTCGTTGCAACGAGGCCGTCATCAGGAGGACCGGGACCCCTGGGAAGGCGTCCAGGAACCCCAGAAGCGATCCGAAGAGCCTGTCGTCGTAGGCGTGTATCTCGTCGAAGACGAACGCGGCGTTTGCGATCGGCGGGAACGAGAAGAGGCCGCGTCGGTTGTTCTGCATCAGGCCGAGGACCGTGTCGGTGGTCGCGAGGACGAGTGGAGAGTCCCACGCCGCGAACGACTGGTAACGAGCCGCGGTTTCGAGCGGGTCTTCGCCCTCGAGGAACTCTATGTCCACCTCAGCCCGGCTGTGGATCAGGCGAGACTCTATCAAACGCGACTGCGTCTCGTCGTCCCAGACATAGTCCTTGTATCCCTGGGTGGCCGTTCCCGTCGTGGGATAGCAGAAGAAGACCTTTCGGCCGCCGGCCACCCTCTCCCTCGCCCAGAGATATGCGGCCACGGTCTTCCCCGTCCCGCACCCAGCGTGGACGAAGGTTACCCTCGATGTCGACTCCGCGACTCTCCGCTGGAACGGATACGGTCGTTTCCCTTGGCCCAGGTGCTCCTCGACCAGGTGAGAGAGCTCTTCTCGAGAACAGCCCCGTTCGAGAGCAGACTCGGTCCAGGCGCGCGCGTCGCCATCACGTGCTTCGGCGGAGGCGACCAAGTCGGCGGCTATGACCAAGGCCTTGACTAGCGCGATGAACTTTCGCGTCTCGCCATCGCTGCCGGACCACCACGGAAGCGCGACGTGTTGGATCCAGCCCCTGACGTCCCTGAGCGGATCGTCGAGCAGGTCGAGCTTCATGCTCGACGGAGGGAAGTCTGCGAGTGGAGCTCCAAACTCTGCGCGCCCTCGCGATACCAAGGCGCGCACGTCGGGGTGATCCGTATACAAGACGAGCTCGCTGCTCCCGCTCCCATCTACCGGGGCCAGCTCGAGATCGTCGAGCTTCAGGTGGTGCCCGGCAATCGCAAAGAGCGCGGAGAACTTCAGAGCGTCATCGCAGCC
>JBEKTS010000219.1:0-2719 GCA_049515775.1 Nitrososphaerales archaeon
TGGGACCTGCTCCCGGACGGTCTTCATCGCCCTGATCAGGAAGGGGACGCCCTTCCTCAGCCCGAAGTGGCCGACGTAGAGGACGACCTTCTTGCCCCGGACGAGGTCCTTCTCGGGGAACTGCGGGTCCGCGATCGGGTGGAAGAGCTGCGCGTCGACGCCGTTGTAGACCAGTCGGATCTTCTCCTCGCTCATCCCGTACCTGCTCATGAGGTCGGACTTGACAGAGGTGCTGACCGCGGCCAGCCTGTCGGCCGCGGACCAGAGGGCCTTCTCCCTGATGTAGGCCAGGGTGACCTTCAAGGGCGAGTAGCCCGCGGTGATGTCGCCGAACGAGAGAGTGGAGGGCGTCGCGGCCGAGTAGGTCGTTCCGTGGATGTGAGAGACCACCGGAGCCCTGATGCCGCGCTTCGCGGCGGCGAGGAAGAGACCCGATGTGGAGTGGGTGTGCACGACCGACTGCGGACCATCCCTGCCGTTGGCGAGCTCGCGGACCTTGGCGAGCGCGTATACGTTGAAGGGCGAGCCGACGCGGTGCACGAAGACGCCCTCGTTGACCTCCTCGCTCGGCTCGTTCTTGCGGCGCCTGGCTATGACGTGGACCTCGTGCCCCCTGGCGGCCTGGGTCCGGGAGAGGTTGTAGTAGACCGGCTGGAGCCCGTAGGAGGCCTTCCCCCCCACGGCGTAGTCGGCGACGATGCGTATGACGCGGAGCGGACGACGACCTAGGGGTGCAGGTTGCTCTAGATGTTGTCCCATGCTATCTTCTTCCCCTGCAGCTTCCTGACCGCGATGGCGACCAGGGCGACGGTGTAGCCCAGCGCCATGGAGAAGTTGCGCGTCACGACGAAGACAGGGTAGCCTAGGTAGGCGCGCTTCTTCCGGACCAGGGGCCAGGATATCCACGTCGTCCTGAGCGAGTGTGCCGCGAAGAGGAGCGCGACCAGCAGGATGAGGAGGCCTCCCACCAGGAACGCTCGAGCCACCAGTATGAGGAGGACGCCCAGCACCGTGGCCCAGAACGGGGCCAGGGTCTTGAGGATGTCGAAGAAGCGGCGGTTCTTGAGCGAGTAGAGGACGCGCGTCCTTCCGCGGCCGAACCACTTGCGCGCCAGCTGCGCTGTGGTCTGGTCCCTCCGGTGCCTCCAGTTCACCCCGGGGACCCATGCGACGGCGTACCCGGCCTTCTTCAGCCTGCCGAAGAGGTCCTTGTCCTCGCCCTGGAAGAGCCTCTCGTCGAAGCCGCCGAGCTTCACCAGGGCGTCCCTGCGGTAGACCCAGGCGTAGAATGGCTTGATCTTCCCCCTGTTGAGCAGCGCGTGCTGGACCTTGTTCTCGATGTCGATGGACTCGGTCGCCAGCGTCGACCGAGTGATGAGCGGGGCGCCCGTGAGGCAGACGGCGCCGGCGCCAGGCTGGGACGCGAGCGAGTCGACGGCCTTTTGGACGTAGGTCTCGTCGTAGACGCAGTCGGACTCGGCGAAGAAGACTATCTCCCCCCTCGCCTTATCCACGCCGGCGTTCCGAGCGTGCGACGCTCCTCGGTGGTCGGTGCGCACGACGATGACGTCTGTCCGGCCGTCCGAGAGCCTGGCAGCGACCTCGGGGGTCGTGTCGGTCGAGCCGTCGTCGACTATCAGGATCTCCCTGTCGAGGAAGGTCTGCTTCTCGAGCTCGTCCATCGCCGCGGGCAGCTCGTCCTTGGAGTTGTACACGGGCAGGACTATCGAGACCTTCGGCCCTCCGTTCAGGCCCCCGACTCCTTCCTTCTGCTGAGCTATCACGACACCCCGCGCCCTCTGAGACTCAGACCTTCTTCCTTGAACCATTCTGGAGGGGGATCTCGCGGAAAATCCGATCCAGCTGGGCGGCGACGAGCCCCCACGAATAGTTCGCCACTATCGACCTTCTGCCGGCGGCTCCGATGACGGCCGCGGCGTCCGGATCGTCGAGCACCCTTGCTATAGCCGAGCCAAGGGCGCGCGAGTCGCCAGGCGGTACGAGGTAGCCCGTGACACCGTCCTCGACAGGGTCAGATATCGGCTTCACGTTCGTTGTGATCGTGGGCTTGCCGACGGCCATGTACTCGAAGACCTTCAAGGGGGAGCCCAGGCCGTGCTTCCTCACCTGCTCCTTGGACGCGATCTTGCCCGGGTTGTAGGGTGCGACGAGCACGTCGCCCGCGTTCATGTACCTCGGCACCTGGTCGTAGGCGATCGGCCCGGTGAAGATGAAGGAGGGCGACAGGCCGGCCGCGGCGACCTTCGCCTCGGTCTCCTTGTAGTAGGGGCCGACCATCAGGAACCTGGCGTCCTTCCTGGTCCGCAGGAGCTCTCCAGCCGCCTCGATGAGCTCGTCGAACCCGTGCCACTCCTGGAAGGTGCCGACGTAGCCGACCACGGGCGCGTCGCCGATGCCGTACCGCGCCCTGACCTCCTCGCCCGAGACGTGATCGGGCCTGAAGGTCTCGGTGTCCACGGCGCCGGTCACCAGCTCGACCTTGGAGGCGTCCTCCCCCTCGAACATGCCCCTGGTGTAGGCGATTATCTTCACGGAGTTCTTCAGCTGGAGGCGGGTCACCCGGTTGCCGATCACTTCGAGCACGAGGGGCCTGCCGGTCATCATGCTGGCCATCGCGCCGGCGCCGAAAGAGGTCTCCCTCTCGAAGATGAGGTCCAGGGAGTGCTCCCTGACTAGCCGGACCACCTCGAGCGCGATG
>JBEKTS010000220.1:0-2670 GCA_049515775.1 Nitrososphaerales archaeon
GCCGCGAGCCAGTAGGGGACGATGCGCTTCCGGGTCTTCAGCGAGCCACGGAGATGCTGCGCGAGGCTGATGCCGGTCGCGATCCCGAGCTTGCCCGACAGGTACTGGAGCACCATCGCGAAGATGCTGGCCATCCAGACCGCCCAGATCAGGTCGTAGTTGAAGACGCTCCCCCCCGCTATGTCCGTCCCGAAGTTGCCCGGGTCGATGTACGCCAGGCTCACTATCAGGGTCGGGCCCAGGTAGGTGAAGAAGTCGCGGACGGAGATGTGAGGGTTGTTCTTCCGCTGCTCCGCCACCTCCGGTCGCTGGATCGTCTCCGGAGGCACGAGGAGTCGGTCGGGAGGTCCGCTCATGGGCGAGCCGTATCCACGGGTTGTTTGGTATTTAAACTTAGATTCATCTAATATTTCTTGACCCTTCGAAACTCTTTAGACCTATCAAAATGTCGCCGCGCCGGATGCTGCCGTCGCTCCATCGAAGGCCCCCGGCGGGACCGGCGACGCCGAGGCCGGAAGACCGCCTCGAATCCGTCCACCGCCCCCGTTTGGTTTGAGATGGCCTCCACAGACCCATCGAGAGTCTTCTGAAGCTCGTGCGGTCGAGCGAGCGGCGCCGCATCGACCCGTTTCTCGCTTGCAGACCGTCGGCCTCGACGTCCGGGCCTGCCCCCGGCGCCGACAGGAAAAGGAGAATACGGAGCCTCGATTTGGCCGTCTCTGCGCTTGAGCTACTGCGTGAAGTGCGGCACCCGCATCCCGGACTACACGCGGTACTGCCCCAGGTGCGGCGCCAGGGCGGGTGTGGAACGGCCCGCCTCCGAGCTGCCGTGCAGGTTCTGCCAGGCGTACAACCGCCCCGACAGGACGTTCTGCCTGAGCTGTAGCAGGCGGCTCGTCCCCCTCACGGCCTACGACGTCACAGATTCCGATTTCGTATGCCAGGCCGACAGGGACACCCTCGGGATGCTCCAGGGGACCGAGCCGCTCCCCCACATCATCGACGGCCTGGTCACGGGCGGCAGGGAGAGGTCCATGCGCTCCTGGCTGGCCGCCAACGGGATGAGGGTCGCGAACCGGTCTCGCCTGGACTACCTGATCAGGAACTGCGGCGAGGTCCTGGGCCTCGAGGCCCTGCCGGAGTCCTACGTCGTCCCCACGCCGGCTCTGAACGCCGCGACCCTCGGCCGCGACGAGAGCCCGATACTGGTGATAACCTCGGCGGCGCTCGACCAGCTCGACGAGAGGGAGGTCATGGCCCTCGTGGGCCACGAGCTCGGCCACGTCAAGTCGAAGCACCTGCTGTACCACACGCTCGCAGAGTCGTTCGGGGCCGGCGCGCAGCTGCTGGCCAACTTCTACGGGGCGGGCCTGGTCGCGATGCCGATCCAGATGCTCCTGCTCTCGTGGCACAGGGAGTCGGAGGTCTCCGCGGACAGGGCGGCGCTGCTCATCGTCAACGACCCGGCCGTGTTCAGGTCCATGATGTCCAAGATAGCGGGGGCGGCGGGGGTGTCCGAGGATGGCGGAGGGTCGCTCTCCGAGGCGTTCCAGACGCACCCGACCTTCGGGAGGCGGCTGGCACTGGCCGCGGAGTTCTACGCGAGCCCCGAGTTCGCCAGGGCGAAGGAGAAGGTCAGGACCAGGCTCAGGCTCAGGAAGGCCCTAGTCCCCGCATGCCGCTTCTGCGGGGCGGCGAAGCCCATCACAGACCTGTACTGCAAGGCCTGCGCTAAGAGCCAGTACTGACGGGAGGAAGAAGGCGCGCCTCGCCTGCGAGGCCGAGCGGGAGCAAAGGGCGAGCACCTAGGAACATTCAACTCGGAGCCGCCTTACGGGGTGGGGGTTGCGATCGAGCGGGGCCGGGTCCTGGTATTGTAGCGGGTCGCAGGCGCAGAGGCGACGGAGATGAGACCGGACCTCGTCTACCTGCTGGGAGGCACCATGCTGGCGCTCCCCATCCACATCCACGCGCCGAGCCCCTTCGTCTTCAGCCTCGCCGGCCTCTTCGTCGTCTCGCTCGTCTCCAACGCCACCCCGTTCTTCGGGGCGTCCTACACCATCATAGCGACCGTAGAGCTCACGGCGTTCGGCTTCTCCCCGGAGGCCTTCTTCCTGGTCGTGGTCGTCACCGCGGCCGGAGCGGCCATCGGGAAGCTCATCATCTACGGCGCTGCCAAGGGCTTCAAGAGGCGGCTCTCGGGCAACAAGAACATCCAGCTGCTGGCGCGGTGGCTCCAGGACAGGAGGTTCCTGGTCGCCGTCTTCGTCACGGCTGTAGTGCCCGTCCTCCCGCTCGACGACTACATCTACATCGGCGCCGGCGCGGCGAAGACGAGGCTCGCCCCCATGTTCCTGGTCACCATCGCCGCGAAGGTCCTCAAGAGCGCCTTCGAGATAGGGCTCGAGTTCCTGGGGATCATCACCGTGGTGAACACCACCAGACACTTCCTCGGCCTCACCTCGCTCGAGCTCTCTCTCATCCTGACCGCCGTTTTCGTCGTCCTCGGGATCTTCCTCTTCAAGTACGACTGGGAGAAGCTCCTGTCCGGCATCAGGGTGGGACTTCCCGGCCCGGCACCCTCCGCCTAGAGGCCCCGGCCGCCGCAGGGGCCGAGCGGGGCGGAGGAGCACCGCTCTTCCGCGGTCGGCCCGCCCGGAATCAGGTTTA
>JBEKTS010000221.1:0-2612 GCA_049515775.1 Nitrososphaerales archaeon
TCGAGCCAGGCCTTGTTCTGGTTCGCCATGGTGCCCCACGCCTGGCAGACGTCCATCGGGGTCGCGCCGAAAGAGAGGTTGTACAGGTGCTCCGCCCCGCCGATCGGGTCGGTCGGATAGACCACGAGTCCACCGGAGATGTGCGTGTTGCCTCCACCGCCGGAGATCTGGATCGAGGGCACGGACCCGTTGGTGATACCCAGGCTCGCGAGGCTGGGCGTCTTCTCGATCACGAGCACGTTGGCGCCGGCGTCGAACGCGGTGATCGCGCTGACCGCTCCGGCTCCTCCGTAGCCGATGACGAGGACGTCGCAGGACATGCCCCAGCTGGTGGGCACCGGGATCGGTGCACCCCTCTTCGCTGTGCTGGCCCTGCTAGCGCCCAGTGCGGAGGCCGCGGTGGGCACCGCGGCTACGCTTGGGACGAGAGCCGAGGCTCCCGCCACGGCGCCCAGCGCTGCGGCGCCAACGGCTGCAGTCCCCACGAACTGCCGCCGCGATAGTTTGGTATCCGTAATTTTTTCTGCTGCCAATTCCTTTCGCTTGGCGTTCCGTCTTTCAAGCGGTAGTTAAGCGGGACGTAACGTTTGCAAGCAGAGTGCAATCATTTGCACACACTCGGTCTGACGATGTGAAATCCGTCGACAAGTCCCGCATTCTTGGAAAGAATCACGACAAATGCGGCCCCTTTCGCGTGCCCCGACGGAGGCGGCGACCCATCCAGGGACCGCCAAGAGTCCCGCGCCCGCCACGCCGGAGCAGAGGAGCGGATCCGAGGGCACCGAACCCCGAGCGGTCGAGGCTCCTCCTCTCCACGCTTAAATAAGAAAAAAAGGCCCCGGGGGGAAGGGAGGTTCAACAGCACGAACACGATCGGTGCCTGGACCGCGAAGGTGACCGCCACGACCACGGTCGTCGGTCAGAACGAACTCAGGTGCAACCTGGATGGGATGGCGGTCTTCTCCATCTTCCTCGCCGAGGCCTCGGCTCCGCCGGAGTCCCCGAGCCTCTCCATCCCGGCCAACACCGTCGCCGGGAGGGTGAGCGGGCTCTTCGAGTCGCAGGTCTCGAGCCCGACCAGGAAGGTCACCGGGAAGGGGAGCGGGGAGTGGACCGTCGGCGGGACCTACGACCCCGCAGCCCGGACGATCGAGGTGGCCATCAGGAGCGCCGGGATGAACGCCAGCGGCCATGAGACCGAGGTCAAGCCAGACGCGGCGCCCGTGCCGCTGCCGTTCTCTGCGAGGTTCACGTGGGGACCGCAGTTCCCGAGGGTGGACGACCCCGCCGCGGTCCTGGAGGTGCTGAAGCCCCCGATGCCCCCGGCCGTCCCCACGGACAGGGAGGCGGACCTCTGGCTCGTCGACAGCCTGCCCCAGACGGGGCTGACGGAGTTCCGGCGCGTGACCGTCGACCTCAAGGACCCGAAGCCCCAGACGGCCTCCCAGACGTTCCAGGACGAGGCGGGCTTCGGCCTCCGCACCACGACCTGGACGATGACGCTCCAGCCCGTCTTCGAGATCGAGAGGGTCGACAGGGCCGCGGACGACGGGCAGCACTCGTTCGTGACCACCGACCCGCTGAGCTTCCGCATCGCGATCCCGGGCGTGGCGATGGAGGGTTCAGGATGGACGGGCGGGGCCCAGTGGCAGGTGAAGGGCGTCGGGCCGTTCAGCGGGAGCGCGAACCCCTCGCTCGTCTCGAACAGCCCGACCTTCGGCTTCCAGCCCAACCCGGGACAGCGCCCGACGGAGGGGTCGACGACCCGCAACAGGCCGATCCAGTACTCGATCGGCGCGACCTTCGCAGGGTCGGTCCAGTACTTCCTTCTCAACCAGGACGACAAGGACCTCCTTCGCCAGGAGTACATCGACCACGGCGAGGCGAGCGTGCCGGCGCGCAGCGACCTGGTCGCCCACGCGGTCGACAACTCCTTCAACTCGGGGAACTACAACACGATCCTCGACGGCGGGATGCAGGCGGCGCTCGACAAGATCACGACAGAGTACAGGAGGTCGGTGAAGGGCAGCCCGCGCGTCGTCAGCGGGTACAGGTCCCCCCAGAGGAACCGGGCGATGGGCGACGTCCACCCGGGGAGCCCGCACGTCCAGGGGAGGGCCATCGACATAGTCCCCGAGCAGCCGGGGTCCCAGGCGGTGATATCGCTCTATCAGGCCTGCGTCAGGGCGGGGTACCACGCGTACCTCGAGTCCGTCCCGGGCAGGCAGCTGCCGCTGGGGAGCGCCGAGGCCAAGCAGGTCCACGTCGACTGGTGACGCGGGCGAGGGCTCCCCCGTCCTCGCCCGTGAAGGCGCCCACGTGGAGCGGTGGATCCGACCGCGCCGTCCGGAGCGCGGGACGCCCCCTCGCGGGCGTTGCACACTTCTGCAAGCGTCGCGGGTGCAGTGATTACGTCAGGATTATCTAATCGCCCCTCGCCGAAACCGTGAGTGAGCAGAGACGATGAATGAGCAGAGCACGGAGAACGGGTTGTCGAGACGTCAGTTCATGGGAGGCGCCGCCGCGGGAGCCGTAGCCCTGGGCGCTGTGGCCGCGGGGGCGGCCGCCCTCGTACCGAGAGCGGGCGGCGTCCCGACCGGGGCCGCTGCGGC
>JBEKTS010000222.1:0-2604 GCA_049515775.1 Nitrososphaerales archaeon
ACGAGCACGACGAGGTCCTCCTCGAGGGGATCGGCGGCTCGATGAAGAGGGCCATGGGAGACATCCCGGGAGTCCGATGGCAGGTCTCGATGGTCAACGGCGTCTCGCTGAACGAGCTCGTGTACGGCAGGAAGGAGAAGCCCAGGAGATAGTGCCGGGATGAGCCAGAAGCTAGAGTACCCCAACCTGCTGCTCTGGGGCAAGTGGGACTACACCCAGGTCAAGGTCACCGACATCGGCCTCATCAGCGTCATCGACGTCAGGCCGACGATGGTCCCCCACTCCGGGGGCAGGCACGAGCACCAGAAGTTCTCAAAGTCGAGGGTCAACATCGTCGAGCGCCTCGTCAACCAGATGATGCACTTCGGCAAGAAGAACGCCAAGAACACCGGGAGGATGGGCGGCAAGAAGCAAAAGGCCCTCAACATCGTGAAGACCTCGTTCGAGATAATCAACCTCAAGACCGGCCAGAACCCGGTCCAGGTCCTGATCAACGCCATCGAAAAGTCGGCCCCCAACGAGGACACGACCAGGATGTCCTACGGAGGCGTCGTCTACCACATCTCGGTCGACATCTCGCCGACGCGCAGGATGGACATCGCGCTCCGATTCATCTCAGAGGGCGTCCGCGAGGCCGCCTTCGGCAACATGAAGTCGGTCGAGGAGGTCCTCGCCGACGAGCTCATCCTGGCCGCCTCGGGCGACTCGAACAGCCACGCGGTAAAGAAGAAGAACGAGCAAGAACGCATAGCGATGGCCTCGAGGTAGGAGAGGAGGACGGAGAGGGGCCGAGGTCCCCTTCTCTTCCTTCAATTCTCCGGCGCTTTCGAAGCTACTTCCGCTCTTCCTCGTCCCCTTCCTTCTCCGGCCTCGTCGCCAGGCCCCGGAGCTCCGGCTCCAGCTCCGGCGGGACGGCCGTCTTTCCCGCCGGCGACGAGAGGAAGTCCAGGATCAGCGCCTGGATCCTGTCGGCCCTGTGCCTCTCGAGCTTGTGTGCTATCGTGAAGTCTTGGCCGGGGTCGTTCGCGACCGGACCGAGGATCTCCAGCCTCGAGGTCCGGATCGAGTCCCTGAGCAGGTATCCCGCCTTGAGCTGCGCGACCCTGTCGTCCTCGGCCCAGACTATCAGGGTCGGCCTCTTCAGCGCCTTGAGCTTCGGCAGCTGCGCCTTGTCGTAGGTCGACGAGACGAGGACGAGCGCCTCCACGGCCTGCGGCCGGTTTATCGCCATCTCGAGGGCCACCTGGCCACCCCACGAGGTCCCAACCAGCACCGCCCTCTCCAGCCCGAGCCGCTCCATCATCTCGCCCATCACCCTGGCCTGGGTGCGGTAGTCCGGCGTCTCGGCCGGCACGGTCGACCGCCCGAACCCGACCAGGTCGGGGATCACCAGGGCGTACCGGCTGGAGAGCCCCATGAGGGGCTCCCAGACCCTCCAGTCGTCCCTCTTGTCGGCCCCGTGGAGCATCAGCATCGTCGAGGGCCCCGCGCCCGCGGCGACGTAGCTCACGCGGTACTCCCCGAGCTCGACGCTCTTGGGCGTCCCCGGGGCGTTGCTCTTCTTCTCCATCGCCATCATCTTCGTCGACGTCCCACCTCGGCGTCCCGTGGTGGTTTTATCTGCTTCGGCCGATGAAAACGGCCGCAAACGCGTTTTCACAACCGTTAATTACCGGCCGGAGGGGAGTCGGACCAATGGAAAACGACCCTCTGGCGTCCTTCGGCCCGCTCATGAACGTCTGCATAAGGGACGACTGGGAGAAGGACTCGATGCTCGCGGCGACCGCGATATCCTTCGCGCTGGGCGTGGGCGCCTCGGTCCTCACCGCCTACGCGCTGACGCTCGCCCACCTGTTCGTCTAGCCGGGCCCCGTCTAGGAAATTCGACCCGTCTGTGAAGAATTTCCACTCTAATCGCATTTACGCGCCCTGAGCCGTATCATGCTCCGGTAATCCAAAATGGGTCGAAAAGCTGTTCTGGCTGGATTCTGGCTGCTGGGGTATGCCCTGGGCTTCTTCGCCTGGCTCGTGCGTGCACCGGTCATCAACGCGATAACGAATCTCGGCGTGAGCTCTGATATCGCTGGCGCGCTGATCACGGGGCTAGCGGGGTCCGTGGTGATGCTGGTCGGGGTCGTCCTCTGGAGCTACCTCTCCAACTCGTCCTAGGCCTCCCCTAGACCGGGAGGCTCGAGCTATCGCCGGCCTTTTCATCGGCCGATAGCTCAACCCTGTTTTCTTTTCTCATCCTGTCCGCCCTTCCCTTCAGCTTCAGGGCCAGCGCGACCAGGACGGCGAAGGGGACCCAGGTCACCAAGAACCAGACCCCACCGAGCTCCAGCTCCGTCGTCTCGAAGAGGGCGGCGACCAGCAGCATCACGGTCACGATCACAAAGTTGAGCGCCAGCAGCCAGAGGGCGTCCCCGAGCCTCACCGAAGAGCGCGGGCCGGTGGCGAAGAGCCACCGGAAGAACGAGTATATGAGAAGCAAGCCGGCCCCGGTCGCGACCGCGTAGGCCGGGAGCTCGATGTAGCTGTGCGGGAAGAAGAGCAGCAGGACGACGAGGACGACGATGGGCGAGGCGTTGTCGGTGTCGGCGATCG
>JBEKTS010000223.1:0-2585 GCA_049515775.1 Nitrososphaerales archaeon
GTAGAGGGAGAGCGCGAAGAGGATCACCCCGAGGCCCGGGACCATCTCGAGGAGCGCTATCCTGTAGTTGTTGAGGAAGATGCCCCCGAAGGTCGAGACGAAGCCCTGGTTCGCGAACGTGCTGTTGAGCTGCTTCGCCTGGCCGGTGTAGAGCGCCTGCTCGCCGGAGAAGAAGGGGAGCGAGGATATCACGAAGAAGAGCGCGATCTCGATGACGAAGAGCACCAGGTAGACGAGGAGGCCCCTGGAGGCGAGCTCCGCTACGGCTCCCCTGATGCCGCTGCCACCCGCCCTGCCCGGCTCGGCGACCATTCCGTCCCGAGGGCGGGACGGACCGGGAGAAAAAGCTGGCTGTTGCTCCCCGCGGCTCCCCTCTCGCACCGGACGGTCCCCTCGCCGAGCGCCGAACGCGCCGACGGCGGCAAAACACAGGAATGGGCCGCAACTTATTTATGTAAAGTCTGAGAGGCGGTCACCCGGGGACCGCGCTATGCGCCAGTATGGCGGACCATGGGAGAGCATCCGAGCATATGCCCTAGTGCGAAGACGGGGCTGGAGCTGAGAAAGTATGGAGACCCTCGAACCTGCGGCAGCGCCCGCCGACCTGAACTCCGACATCGCGGCGATGGTCGGGGAGATCGCCGTCGTCGGGCCCAGGGTCCCGGAGATCGCCCGGAGGCTGGGGCGGCACAAGGAGACCGTGCGGTACTGGTACAAGAAGCTCGAGGACAGCGAGTTCGCGATCCAGGCCATCCTCAACCACGAGGCCCTGGGGCTGAGGAGGGTCGTCCTCAAGGTGCGGTTCGGGGCCCAGTACACCGACTACATCAGCCCTCTGATGTTCGCCATGAACGAGCAGTGCTACGTCACGAGCTACGCCAAGGCTCTGCCCGAGGACGTATACCTGATACACGCGAGCGTCCCCGCCGAGCGCGTCGACGAGTACCTGCGCTTCGTCGAGGCGCTCAGGGACCAGGGCGTCTTCTTGGCCGTCGACTGGTACCACTTCGACTGGTTCAGGAACAGGCCGATGCGCGCCGACTCGTACGACTTTGAGACCGGCCACTGGGACCTGGACATGCCCTCGCTCCTGAGGGCCGAGGCCTCACCCTTCTCCGAGCCGACCGTCTCGGCGCGGGTGAAGTTCGACCGGCTCGACCTGCTCATCGCCAAGGAGCTCCAGAGCGACGCCACCCGGGAGATGCAGGAGGTCCAGCGGGCCATCAAGGAGCGCGACGGCCTGGACGTCAACTACAAGACGATGTGCTGGCACCTGGGCGAGCACGTCGAAGCGAACGGGCTCATCAAGGGCTTCAGGATCAACTGGATGGGGTCCCGCTGGGACCCGGTCGTCGACAGGGCGAGGCACCGCTCGCACACCTACGTCGTCGTCTACGTCCTGGTGAAGGGGCCGACGCCCGAGGAGCGGCACGGGATCCTCCGGATGCTCGACAGGCTGCCCGTGGTCTGGGCGGAGGCGGGCGGAGAAGACTGCTACGCGGAGATCGCCTTCCCCAGCGAGATGCTCATGGACGGCCTGAAGTTCCTGAACGCGGTCATGGCGAAGGTCCACGAGAAGGTCGACTACCACATCATGGACCAGAGGTCCGCCATCGGCTTCACCTTCTCCTACCAGCTCTATGACGAAGAGACCAGGGCATGGATCTTCAACGCCGAGGAGCTGCTCGTCAAGTTCAAGGCGCTCGAAGCGCAGATACGGAACGTCTAGGAGAAAGGACCCGGATATCGGGGAGCCTCCCGAACGGGCCGAAAGGCAGGACGATTGGCACGATCAGTGGGCTTAGGCTCCCGGTGCGCGGCGGGTCGGCCGCGCTCGCGCGCCGGCGATCCGTCGGTCCGGCCTTGGAGTGTCCGCCCGTCTAGCCGGAGCCGATGCCGGATATCGTTTGGAGCGGGTTGATGTGGACCCCGAACGCCGCCAGGACAACCGAGCTGCCTGTGAGTGCCATCATTCCATATCTGACCTTGTCGTCTGTGGACATGGGCACCCTCCCGGAAGAGCCGGAAGATAAACGTTCAGAATTTACATGATTACACTTAACTACACCACCACGATGTATCTAATAGACTGTCCACTGGGGGACGTGGAACAAGAGCACCCGCCTGTTCCCGCTGGACGTTCCGTCTCCTGACGCGCTCGGTTTTTATGTTTTTTCGCAATTCTGGTTCTCAATTCGTGAGAATTACAGGACGGGTGGGAGGAATGGGCGCGGCGGACCCAGCGCCGCGGCCCGCCGCTCCTTTTTATCCCGGAACCGCCGTCGATGCCGTCCTTGGAAGCGGAGTACGACAGCATGGCCGAAGAGTACGACGCCACCAGAGACTCGGCGACGCAGGGCGAGCTGAGCGGGCTGGCGAGCGCGCTCGAAGGGTGCAGGACCGTACTGGACGTGGGCGTCGGGACCGGCAGGTTCGCAAAGCCGCTCACCGACCTGGGGTTCGAGGTCACGGGCGCGGACGTCTCCCGCAGGATGCTCTCCAAGGCCAGGGAGAAGGGGCTCGAGCGGCTGCTCCTCGGGGACGCCTACCGGCTGCCCTTCGCCGACCTGTCCTTCGACGCGGCC
>JBEKTS010000224.1:0-2584 GCA_049515775.1 Nitrososphaerales archaeon
CGCCGAGCGGATCCGGTCTCAGGGCGAGCATGGATCGACAGCGCCCCGGCGCCGAGCCGAGCTCCCCAGAGGACTAGAACCGGTCGTGTATCATTGTGTGTTGCAGACGACGCGAAAGCGTACTCTGCCATCTTCCCGTCGCGGCTAGTATTGCAGAAAACACGGAGACATCTTATACAGACCTATGGAATGTCTAAGGGTGTAGGAGTCAAATAAGAATGGCACCATCTGACATCGTCAGCGTCCTTGAAGTCGTGCTCCCGGTCGCAGGATTTGTTCTCTCCTTCGCCGTGACGCGCGTCGCCTTCGCAAAGGTTACGGATGAAGCGGAAGTTTAGACGAAAACCAGAAGACGGTCGAGGTCCGGTCGGTCGGTCGACGGGCATGACGTTCAAGCCCGTTCGCAGACCAGCCCCGCATGCGACCCGCTGGCCAACAGGAGCGGTGGCGTCGTGTTAGTACAGGGGTACGTTCTCTGACGGCTTGGGGTTTCTTTCCTTCCTCGGTTGCATCCTGGCGACGGGATAGATCATCGCATCGTACAGCTGCAGTACCCACAGCACCAGGAACGCGCCGAGGAGCGCGACGACGAGCGTCGCGCCCAGTGACCCGCTGCTGGAGATGCCCGGCCACAGGCTGAGCGACGCGGCCGTGGGCATCGGCTTGGCGGAAAACAGCTCCCCGATCCTCTCCGGGAGGATGTAGAACCACGACGAGGCCGTCCCCAGCCCGAGGCCGGCGGCGAGGAAGACGGCGCCCCTCGACCACCGGCCCTCCCTGAGCTGCGCGAGCCCCATGAGCCCGAAGAACCCCGGAAGGGCGGCGATGAGCAGGTTCGGCCAAGTCATGCCCGGCGGCCGACGCGACGTGGGCGCAGATGGCTGGTCGGCTGCGGCGGGCTGCACGCTCGGAGCCACCGGCACCGCAGGCGCCCTCCCATCGGCGGACGGCGCGCCGGTGAGCGGCATCGTCGCCTCGCCGGGGACGTCGGGGCTCTCGAACATGGGCTCGACCCGGCTCGTCTCCAGGTCGACCACCTGCAGCTCCTGGAAGGGCTGCTTCGCCTCCAGCAGCAGGTCGTCAGGGAGGCTGCCGGCGGCGCGGGTCACGTACAGCACGGGCGAGAAGGTCGCGACGAGGGCGACCACGATCGCGACCGACCCGAACTCGCTCAGGGGCAGCGTGAGGATGAACGCGGCCCCCACGAAGCAGGTGGATGCCAGCAGAGCGAGGTCGTCGAGCGCCTGGTGCAGGGCCTTCCCGCCGGAGGGCGTGGCGAATCCGTAGAGCGACGAGCGCACGCCGACCATGAACGCCGCGACGCAGGTGCCGGAGAGCACCGCCAGCCAGACCACGAGCAGCTGGAGGTAGACGTGCGCCGAGTAGCGGCTCAGGTAGCCGCCCGCGGCGAAGGCGCTGCTGCCGGTGATGAACTGGGAGTTCTGGACGACGACTATCAGCCCCGTGAAGACGATCGCGCCGAGGATCCCGAGAACGAGCGAGAGCTGTCTGCGGTATTCCCATGTCCGCCTCCTCGTCTCCTCCGCCTGCTCTGGCGACGACAAGGGCACTTGGCCTGGTCCACGGGCGTAAATGGACCCGGATTTCAAGTTTGCATCCGGTGAACCCATCGCAGCATTCAAGGACGGACCACGATTACGCCAGGTGTAGGGGGCCCGTGCGAAGGGTGCGCAGCCCGTCGCACCGGGGCGCCACGCCGCGATCCAAGGCGAGCGTCGCCCCCATCCTTGAGTCCATCCCCCGCAGCTGCCGGCCTACTTCGCGGCGACGGAGAGGAAGGACGGCCCCGACTACCCGAGGGTGTACCTGGCCAGGTCGGCCGCGGTCAGGCGAGGCCAGACGGGTGAGCGCCGCCTCCGCCAGGTCGGCCGCGGGACAGGGACCCCCTGGCCAGGTCGCTCACCGATCGCCCATCCTGCGATCCCTCGGGCTCGAAGGCTCAACCCTATGCGATCGTCCGCAACCTCTCCAGCAACACCGGGTGTCCGCACAAGATGGCCGTCAGCTTCTCCAGCGCACTCGTCGTCTTCGGGTGGAGATGGTGTCGGATTCCCCCGGCGTCATCATTCGCGATGGTCCTGTCCACCCCTATCACGGTGAGGAACTCCACGAGCATCCTGTGCCTCGAGATCACCGACCTTGCGACCCTCTCGCCCTCTTCTGTCAAGGTCATGCCGCGGTTGGGCTCGTACTCCAGATACCCCGCGACCGCCAGTCTCTTCACCATGCTGGACACGCTCGGCGCGCTCACCCGAAGCCTGTCCGCGATCTCGAAGGTCGTGGCATGGCCCCAATCCTGAGCCAGGCCGTAGATCGCTTCGAGATAGTCTTCCGCTCTCGACGTCCTCCCCATGCTTCTGGTTGTCCTCGCCAACGCGCCTCGATGACGCGACGACCGGCTTCGGATTAAACGTTTTGATTGGCCTAAACAGTTTCGACTAATCAAGACATGTTCGAGGCATCTAACTTATATACCATATGCTATATTGAAGAGAGCGAGCATGAGCGCAGGCCCCGACAGAACCCTCCAACCGCCTGAGCAATTGCAGGCGCAAGAGGTGAC
>JBEKTS010000225.1:0-2552 GCA_049515775.1 Nitrososphaerales archaeon
GCGCATCTCGGGCAACAACGCCGCTGCCGAAGCCCCCTGGGCCTAGGCAAGCGAGCTAGCGGACGCTCCGGAGCGGGAGAGCGAGCAACGCTCTCCCCCTCCTCTTCTTTCTTCTCTTTCTTTTTCTATCTCCGACTCCTCTCGATTCTGGCCTCGCGCCGTTCGCTCTCTCCCTGGTGGCCCGGCCTCCTTCCCTCGCTCCGGCGCTCCTGGCCGCACGCGAAAGATTGAATTACCTTGGGCGGCGTTCGTCGATCGAACCAGAATGGCCAGGGTGAGGGAGGTCATGACGAGCGACGTGCCGCAGATAGAAGCCACCGCGAGCGTCCTGGAAGCGGCCAGGACGATGAACCAGAGAAAGTCGAACGGCGTCGTCGTCGTCCAGGGGGGCAAGCCGGTCGGGATGCTCACCGACAGGGCGCTGCTCCGCAGGTTCATCAAGCTCAACAAGCGGCCCGAGGAGGTCCAGGCGAAGCAGGTCATGGCCCCCCTCCTGAAGATCGGGGCCGACGCCTCGGTCAAGGAGGCCGCGGCCAAGATAATCGCGAACGGGGTCTCGCGGCTCGGGGTCTACGAGAACGACAGGCTTCTCGGCTGGGTCACGGTGACGGACATCGCGAGGGCCTCCTCGAAGCAGGGGATAATCGACTCGCTCCACAGGCAGAGCAAGGACGGGACCGAGGACGAGCTCCTCTGCCCCGCGTGCAGCTCGGGCGTCATGAAGAAGGTCGTGGGCGCCGGAGGGGTCGTGCTGCGCTGGGAGTGCCCCAACTGCATGCACGAAGAGTGAGCGACCGGACGAGGCAACGACGGAGAGGGCGATACCGAAACCATATGCTCCATAGCAGAAACGTTATCCTATGGCGGCGCGTCCACGGGGAGCGGCGGACCCGTTTCGTGGTATCCAATGGACCTGATAATCCTTAGGCACGGCGAGGCCGGCAAGAGCATGGCCGCTGCGGCGCGGGACGCCGAGAGGTCCCTCACCGTCGCGGGGAGGGAGGAGGTCGAGCGGGTCGCCCAGGGGCTCGACTCGCTGGGCGTCAAGCTCGACTACGCCGTCACGAGCCCCCTCAAGCGCGCCCGCGAGACCGCGACGATCGCGACCAGGGTCCTCAAGAAGGAGAGCCTCCTCGAGGCCTGGGACGAGCTGAGCCCCGAGGCAGAGACCGCCGCCCTCTACCGCCGCCTCTCGAAGCTCAAGCAGGACTCGACCGTCCTGCTCGTCGGCCACGAGCCCTACCTCAGCGGGATGCTGGGCGAGCTCACGGCGGGCACGAAGGGGGCCCGCATCGCGCTCAAGAAGGCCGGAGCGGCGAAGGTCGAGGTCGGGTCCTTCGGGCCGAGGCCGTCGGGAGAGCTCAGGTGGCTCATGACGCCGAGGCAACTCAAGAAGCTCGCCTGAGGTAATGGATATACACCCGAGCGAGCGCGAGCCGGAGACCGTGAAGGCCTCGGTCATCGACCTCGGGTACAACTCCCTGAAGATGGTCAGCTACCAGGTCGCGCCCGACGGCTCGTTCCGGGCCTACGACCAGCGGGGCGCGCTCACGCGGCTCGGGGAGGGCCTCCACGAGACCGGCTTCCTCTCCGAGGAGGCGATGGAGCGGACGCTCCGGGAGCTGGCTCTGCTGAAGGAGGTGAACGGGCTCTCCGGGATCGACCGCGTCCTCCCGGTCGCGACCTCTCCGGTCAGGGAGGCCGGGAACGGCGACCGGTTCCAGAGGGAGGCCGAGTCGGTCCTGGGCGCGAAGTTCAAGGTCCTCTCCGGGAAGGAGGAGGCGCTCTTCTCCTACATCGGAGCGGCGCGGGCGACGCGCTTCCCCGACGTCCTCTTCTTCGACCTGGGGGGAGGGTCGCTCGAGTTCTGCTACGCCCGGGATTTCCGGGTCCAGAGGATCCTCTCGCTCCCCATCGGCGCGCTCCGGATGAGCGAGCTCTACGGGGCCGAGGACCGCCGGTTCTCGAAGAAGGAGTACGGCCGGATGAGGCGGAGGATAGCGGAGCTGCTCCCGACGCGGGACGAGCTCGGGATCACCGACTCGAGCGTGCTGCTCGGGGTAGGCGGGACGGTCAGGGCCCTCGCCAAGTACGACCAGTGGCTGAAGGACTACCCGATCAACAAGATCCACAACTACCGGCTGAGGCTCAAGTCGGTCGCCGAGATGAACAAGCGGCTCCGCAAGATGGGGGTCAGGAAGATAGCCGACATCGAGGCGCTCGGCAGGGACCGCGCCCAGTCCATAACGGCGGGCTCCCTCGTCGTCTCGACCCTCATGGCCCGGCTGGGCTTCGAGGAGGTCGTGGTCTCCACCCACGGCCTCCGGGACGGCGTCCTGACGGAGTACCTGCGCGACCCCGAGGGCTATCCGCACGAGAGGCTCGACGAGGCCCGTGCGAACCGCGCCCTGGCGGCCAGGCGCAGGATGGGGTCCGGGGGGTTCGCCGCGGCGCTCGCGGCCCACGGCATCGTCTCTCCCCGTGAGCGGGCGATCCTCGACGAGGCGATCGGCTCGTTCCTCGGCCTCTACCTCGAGACGCGCTCGGAGAAC
>JBEKTS010000226.1:0-2531 GCA_049515775.1 Nitrososphaerales archaeon
ATCCTGCCCGGAGCTATGCAGCCCACCTCGTGGTCGATGCGGTAGAGCTCCGCGCAGTTCAGGGTCGCCATCTGGATCGCCGAGACCGGGTCGACGCCGCAGCGGATCGCCTCCCGCACCATCCGGTCTAGGTGGCCGCGCGCCAGCACGTCCGAGGCGGTGACGTCGTCGGTGCAGAACGCTACCCTGCGCGGGTCGACCCCTCGCTCGGTCACCACCCTGATGTTCTCCTCGAGGAACCTCACGACCGAGGACTCCCGGATCATGAGATAGAGCCCGTCCCGCAGCTTCTCGAGGCTCTCCTCCGCCGTGTAGCTCTCGTGGTCGGACCTTATCCCGGCGCAGACGAAGCCCGAGAGCCTGTCCCCCCTCAGCAGGGGCGCGCTCCCGTAGGTCTGGAGGCGCGCCCGCTCGGCGATCCGGATCGTCTCGATGACCTCCCCGTCGGGACCGGTCCCGCCGTCGGGCGCGCCGAGGACGGTCTCCGGACCCGTCTCCCAGACCCCCACCGTCTCTCCCCAGCCCGCGGCGACGGCCGCCTCCCGGGGGCCGAAGGTGTGCGCCAGAGTGGAGGAGGGGACCGTGTAGGGGAGCTTGGACGGCATCCCGTAGTGGACCTTGAGGGGCGTCCCGGCCGCCTCCTTCAGGAACCTCCTCACCCCGGGGAGGCCTGCGACGCCGGCGATCTGGTCGAGGGCCGTGACGATCGAGGTCGTCCCCCGCGGGAGGACGAGCCGCGCGAACATCGTCATGGAGAGCTTGGTGACCTCGCAGTGGATGTGGCCGTCGATCAGCCCGGGGACGAGGTAGAGGCCCCTGGCGTCGATGACCTCCGTCTCGGGGCCGACGTGCCTCTCGACGTCGCCCACCGCGGCGACCCTCGAGCCGTGGACCGCGACGTCCGCCCGGTAGACCTCGCCGGTCAAGACGTTGACCAGCCTGCCGCCGACGACCGCCCGCGTGGCGCGACGTCTCCCCGTGGCCGCCTCGATGAGCGCGCTGTCCAGGTTCGATCATTCCTCCGTGTGGCTGTCACACGCCCGACCCGGAGCGCGATATATAGTTTAGATTCTCCTTGCGGAAATTTACCACAATCGACTCAAAAGTCGGGCAAAACTATATTATTATTGAGGCGCAGCCGCCAAACGGCTCCATGAAGAGACCGAGCGTCTTTCTGAGAGAGAGCACGGGCCTCGTGAAGAACGTCTCGCTCCTCGATGCCGTCTCCCTGAACCTGTCCAGCATGTCCGTCGGGACCACCCTGGCCATCCTCGGCTTCACGACGATCCTGCTGCCCTCGGTCGCGGGCCTGAACCTGGTCTACGCCTCGATAATCGGGTTCGCCCTCTCGATCCCCCAGGTCGTCGTCTACACCATGATGAGCAGCCGGATCTCCCGGACCGGGGGGGACTACGTCTGGGTCTCCAGGACCTTCGGCGGGCTCTTCGGGGGGCCCATCTCGTTCATGGGCTTCGCCCTCGAAGCCATAGCGTACATCGCGCTCGTGACGCTCTCCACGGTCTCCGCGCTGGGCTCGGTAGGCGTGACGATGGGGTACTCCGGCCTGCTGAACCTGGCGATACCCGGCGCCGACCCGTCCGCCCAGTTCGTCATCGGGGCGCTGATCTTCACCGCCATCATCCTCCTCAACATAGCGCGGCCCAAGGCCGGCTTCCGGTTCCTGACGGTCCTGATGGCCGTCGGGATATTCACGATCCTCCTGGCGTTCGCGGAGCTGCTCCTGGCCGGGCGCAGCGGGGTCGAGAACTATGCCAACTCCCTGGGCGGCGGCATCTCCTACGACGCCATCGCGAGCTCGTACACGGGCGGCACGTTCAACCTGGGGAACACGATGATGATAGTCCCGCTCTTCGCCTTCTTCGTCTACCCCTGGTTCATCGCGGCGCCCGCGGTCGGCTCCGAGATCAAGTCGAGGCGGTCGACGAGGTGGAACGTCGTGCTCTCGGCCCTGATCGCCCTGGCCCTGATGACGACCTCCTTCGAGATCATGTACTACGTGGGCGGGTTCGACTTCATCAACGGGGCCCTCTCCAATTCCAACCTCGTCAACAACTACTCCTTCAACTTCTGGACGCTGGCCATGGGCGTCTCGGGGAACGGCGTCGTGGCGTGGGTCCTCGGCATCGGATGGATAGTCTGGGACCTGGCGGCCCTCGGGTACGGCATAGTCGTCATCTCCCGCTACTTCCTGGCCCAGGCCTTCGACCGGTTCCTGCCGTCGCAGATGGCCTATGTGAGCCCCCGCACGGGCTCGCCCGTCGTCGCCCACATGGTCGACCTCATCGTCTCGATCGCCCTCATCGGTGCCGCCTCCTTCCTCTACGGTAGCTTCGTCTCGCTCTACGGGGCCGCGCTCGCGAACTGGATCTACTTCATCTCGGTCGGAGCCGCCGCGACGTTCTATGCGGTCAGGCACGAGAAGGCGCGGGCGAAGGCGATCCTGGCCGTCTCCGGGATCCTGATGTCGGTCGTCTTCGTCTACCTCCTCTACGAGTTCCTGGCCCTCCCGT
>JBEKTS010000227.1:0-3229 GCA_049515775.1 Nitrososphaerales archaeon
GGACCGGGGCGGCGAGCGCCGCGGCGGCCGAGGACGGCCGCGCCGGTGCGCCCGGTGGCCACGCCGGGCCGGACGGGACGACCGGTCCACTAACAATAAATAACGTTCTCCGTTGCGCGCCCCGAGAAAACATGAGCGAACAGGGGACCGAGCACGTCATATTCGTAGGCAAGAAGCCGGTCATGAGCTACGTCGTCGCCTGCCTCGAGCTCTTCCAGCAGGGCACGAACGACATCACGCTCAAGGCGCGGGGGAGGGCGATCTCGAGGGCCGTGGACACCGCCCAGATCATCACCAAGAAGTTCGTCCCCGGGGTCACCGTGAAGAGCGTCGAGCTCTCGACCGAGTACGTCAAGAACGTCGAGACCGGCGTCTCCAGCGACGTCTCCTCCATGGAGATCCATCTCTCGAAGTAGGCGGACCCTCCGTCCGGGGCGCCGTCCCCGACGGGGCGCTCAACAGCCGACAATCTTATATTTGTAGTCTTGACTGGGCTTTATCGTAACTTGCCACTCAAGATACCGATTTGCGCATTTGACGCAAAGACAGGTATCCTATGCGCAAAGTGTCAGGCGAAGCTGGATGCGGGGCAGATAACCGAGGCCGACATCCAGGTCTCCAGGGCCCTGGTCAAGCTGGCCGAGAAGGTGCCCGAGGTCAACAAGATGACGCTCCTCAGGTCGTTCGCGGTCGAGGGGAACTTCATCCTGGAGGTGGAGCAGGCCGACGCCTCCACCTTCAGGTCCAAGCCCGAGATCAAGCAGAAGCTCGAGGAGCAGCTGAAGGGGCGCGTCTGGGTGATAGCCGCCTCGAACTCGGAGAGGAGGTTCCTCGAGGACCTGTTCTATCCCATCAGGCTGCTCACCGTGAACACCGTATGGCTCCCCGACGGGTCGAAGCTCACAAAGGCGATAATCCCGGGCAGGAGGGTCGAGCGGCTCAACTCGGAGATAGAGCTCCTCAAGCGGGTCGTCAAGCTCATGAAGGGCATCGAGCTCATGGTCGAGTTCGAGCGCGAAGCGACGGTCCGGCTCTAGGAACCAAGCACGAGGGCGGAGAGGGCCCGGAGCGGGGTCCGACCGAGGTCCCTTTCGATCAAACCCCCCGGTGCGGGATCTAGAGGAACGAGCCATTCCAGCGGACGGCGCTAGGGTTGCAGCCGGTCCGGGTCGCGCGGGAAGAGCGCCGCCTCCTTGATCGAGCCGACGTTGAGCAGCTGTGCGGTCAGCCGCTCTATCCCGAGCGAGAACCCGCCGTGCGGCGGGACGCCGTACCTGAAGGGCTCGGTGAACCACTTGAGGCCCTCGGCGTCCATGCCCTTCTCGCGGATCTGCGAGACTATCCTGTCGTAGCGGTGCTCGCGCTGCCCGCCGGACGAGAGCTCGAGCCCCTTGTAGAGCATGTCGACCGAGCGGGCGTAGCGGGGCTCGTCGTCGACCCGCATCACGTAGAACGGCTTGATCTTCGAGGGGAAGCGGTTGACGAAGAAGAAGTCCGACCCCAGCTCGCGCTTGACGTAGTCGCTGAGCAGCTTCTCGGCGTCCCGGTCGAGGTCCTGGTCCTCCGGCAGGGGGTGCCCGAGCGCCTCGAGGGTCGAGTAGATCCCCGGGAAGGAGAGCTCGGGGAAGGGCGTCTTGGGCTCCTCGAGCGGGACCTTGAGGAGCTCCAGCTCGGGCCCGCACGACGCGATGGCCGTCCGGATCCCGGAGACGACCATGCCCTCCTCGACGCGCATCGTGTCCCGCTCGTCGGTCAGGAAGGACATCTCGGGGGCGATCGTCCTGTGCTCGCTGATGTGCCTCGGCGTGTGCGACAGTTCGGCCCTCCAGTTCGGGCCCAGGTCGTAGACCCTCCCCAGGCCGCCGGCGATGGCGAGCTGTCGGTGGAGCTGCGGGTCCTGCCTCAGGAAGGCCGGCCTGCCGTAGAAGTCGATCTTGAAGACCTCGGAGCCGCCCTCCGAGATGCCGCCCAGGATCGACGGGGTGAAGACCTGGATGAACCCCCGCTCCCTGAGGTAGGACTCCATGCCCTGGATGAGGGCGGCCTCGACCCTGAAGAGGGCGGTGTTCTCCGGCCTCCGGAGGTCGAGCGTCCGCCACTGGAGCCGGGTGTCGAGGTTGGCGTCGGTGACCCCCCTCGGGTCGAGGGGGAGCGGGGCGGCCGAGGGGCTGAGCACGGTGATCGATTCCGGGATTATCTCGAAGCCGTTCCGGGCTATCTTCGACTCCTTGACCGTCCCCGCGCAGAGGATGACGTCCTCGGGGTGGAGCGCCGAGACGGCGTCGAGGACCTCCTTGGGGACGGCCTTCTTCGGGGTCGTGAGCTGCACTATGCCCTCGCTGTTCCTCAGGAGGACGAAGTTGATCCCCCCGAGCAGCCGGACGTCGTGGACCCAGCCGGAGACGCGGACGGGCTGTCCGATCCTCTTCCTGATCTCGCCGATCGGCAGGAGCTCTTCCAAGGCCCCATCGGCTCCCGGTCAGGGGCTTAAGAGTATTGAACCGGGCCGGCGCAGGCGGGCCCGTCCGGTCCTGGACGTCGAAGGACTGGGGCGGCGAGTTCTCCGTCGACGTCTCGCTCGAGGGCGCGAGGACCGAGGACTTCGACGCGCTCCTGCTGCCGGGAGGGGTGATGAACCCGGACAGGCTCCGGACGAACGAGACGGCCGTGGCGTTCGTGAAGCGGTTCTTCGAGGCCGGCAAGCCCGTGGCTGCCATATGCCACGGCCCCTGGACGATGGTCGAGGCGGGCTCCGCCCGCGGCAGGAAGATGACGTCGTGGCCGTCGCTCAAGACCGACCTCCGCAACGCCGGGGCCGAGTGGCTCGACCAGGAGGTCGTCGTCGACGACAAGCTCGTCACGTCCCGGAAGCCGGACGACATCCCGGCCTTCAACGGCGCGATGCTCATGGTCTTAGGGACCATGATGCCCATGGTCTCGCCCGGGACCTGAGGCGCGGGAGAGGAGGGGAGGGGCGGGCGCGCCGTCCCCCGGGGAGCCCGCGGAGGCGAGACCCGTGGGGAGGGTCGCCTCAGAGGGCCTTGTACTGCTCCGTCCAGTTGGAGTAGGCGCGCAGCATCTCGGGGGAGACGCTCGGCCGCCGGGACTTCATTATCTCCTTGAAGTCCGTCATGACGATGGGGCGGGGCATCGCGGACTTGTCGACCGCCTTGCCGGACTCGAAGAGCTCCCGGACGACGCGCAGCTGGCCTCCCTGGCAGATGTCCCG
>JBEKTS010000228.1:0-3212 GCA_049515775.1 Nitrososphaerales archaeon
TGGACCTTGACCTCCCTCACGGTCACGGCGACCCGCGGCGCCCCGGCGTCCTTGAGCGAGTCGAGCGCGACCTCCTCCATCGGCTTCTTCGAGGCCTGCATTATCTGCAGGAGGGTCGGGTACCGGGGCGAGTTGATCTCGCTCACGACCGAGACCGCCGCGGGGAGGGGAGCCTCGACGACCTCCTCGCTCTCCTCGAGCGCGACGACGCACCTGACCGTACCGCCTCCGGCGAGCTCGAGCTTCCTGACGTAACCCATGAACGGGATCCCGAGCCACTCGGCGGTCATCGGCCCGACGAGCCCGTGGTACGTGTCGGAGGCGCCCTCGGAGAAGAGGACGAGGTCGAAGGGGCCGGCCCGTCTGACGGCCCTGGAGAGGTAGTACGAAGTCGCGAGCGTGTCGAGGGGCTGGCCGCCGGCCGGCGAGCTGACCGCCACCGCCCTGTCGCAACCCATGGCGAGGGCCTCCTTGATCGACTTTTTCCAGTCGCCCGAGCCCAGGCTCACCACGACCACCGAACCGCCCTTCGCCTCCTTGATCCTCACGGCCTCCTCGATGGCGTTCCTGTCGAAGCCGCTCATCTTCGAGAGGGCGCCCTGCAGCTGCGGGCTCCCCGACGCGTCCGGCTTCAGCTCCGCCTCGTCGATGGAGTGCTTGACGCAGACGACGACGTTCATCGCTCGCGCCCCACCTCCCGACCGGCGATAAGCATTCTGAGGACCTCGGAGGCGCCCTCCCCGATGGTGAGGAGGCGCGCGTCCCTCCAGTGGCGGTGGACGTCCTCGTCGGTGTAGCCGTAGCCCCCGAAGAGCTGGATGACCCTGTCGCAGACCCTGGCGGCCATCTCGGCCGAGAGGACCTTCGCCTGCGCAGCCTCGGAGGCGTGGTCGAGCCCCAGCTCCTTCAGCCTCGAGGCGTGGAGGCAGAGCATCCGGGCCGCCGGAGGGCCCGCCGATAGGCGGTGAGCGCGATGCCCACGCAGATCGAGCCCATGACTATCCGGGACCCGTGGAGCATCGCCTTGGCGTGCTCGAAGCCCCGCCCCTCCTCCCCCAGGAGGCGGTCGGAGGGCACCTCGCACCGCTCGAACCGGACCTCCGCGGTCCTGGAGCCCCGCATCCCCAGCTTGGGGAGGTCCTCGCCGACCGACAGGCCGGGGGTCGAGGCGTCGACCAGGAAGGCCGAGTGCCTCTCCCGGTCGTCCCCCATCCTCGCGAAGACTAGGTAGACGTCGGCCTCGCCCGCGTTCGTGATGAACGTCTTCGAGCCGTCGATGACGTAGCCGGAACCGGTCCGCTCGGCCCTGGTCGACATCGACCTCGCGTCGGACCCGGACGAGGGCTCGGTGAGCGCGAACGCGGCCAGCCTCTTCCCGGAGGCCATGTCCCCGAGCAGCGAAGACCTCTGCGGGCCGGTGCCGAAGCGTGCGACCCCCTCCACGACCATGTTGTGGACCCCCACCGACATCGCCGTCGGCGCGTCGGCCGCGCCCGCGAGCTCCATGGCCAGGACATAGACCCCGAAGGGGACCGCCGACCCCCCCTCCCCGCCGGACTCGAGCGCGAGCGAGCCGAGCCCGTGCTCGAAGAGGCCGCTCCGGACCCCTGCGATCGCCCCTCCCTCGCCCTTCTGGTCGAACTCCAGGGACCTGGGGACGACCTCGGCTTCGAGGTACCTCCCGAGCGTCTCCAGGAGCGAGGAGTATCCGGACGGGTCGGGCCCGTAGAACGTCCTGAGCGCGTTCTCGTGTTCCGGCTGGAATAGCCCCATCGAGATGCGGTCTCGGCGAGCGGCCTCGGGGGATTAAAGCGTTCCAGGCGCGCGTCCGCCGGCTCGGCCCCTAGCCGATGGGGAGCAGGAGGAAGATCACGATGTCCCAGACGAAGTGGCTGGTCACGGACGAGGTCAGGTCCCTGGTCCGGTAGTAGGTGACGCCCCAGACCGAGTCGGCCACGAACGTGGTGGCGACCCAGAGGGGGTTCATGGTGACGATGTGCAGCGCGGCGTCCAGGAGGGCGACGATGAAGACCGAGCCGACCCCGGTCCGGCGGGAGAGGCGGGTGAGGAGCACCCCCCTGAAGAACGACTCGTACCCCACGGCGTCGAAGGCGAGCACCCCGACCTGCAGGTAGAGCGGGTTCGAGGGCGACGCGATCAGGGAGTAGATCGAGGTCTCGCTCCCGGGGTTCATCCCGAAGGGGCGGAGCGCCGTGACCCCTGCGTTGCCGAGGTAGAAGAGGGCGTAGAGCGCCACGGCCGTCGCGAGCCCGAACGCCAGGGACCGGCCGCTCGGCCGGAAGAGGCCCCGGTATCTGGTGACGAGGTAGGTCGCGCCGATCATGCACGTCATCGACCCGTAGGTCGCGGCTACGAAGTACCTCGACGGGACGGTGAACAGGACGACCATCGAGGCGACGACGACCGCTGTCCCGACCGCGAGGCGCAGGCCGTCGCCGCGGCTATCCCTCGCCAGGACGGGCATGCCCTCCCACTCCACCCGGCCGGCCTAGATGAAGATGCCCACCGAGAGCAGGACCGAGAAGACGACCGAGTAGACGAAGGTCAGGGCCGTCATCCTGGCGTACTCGGGCACCGGCCTGTCCGCCTTCGAGGGGAGCCCCCGAAGGAAGAGCAGTGGAAGGGCCAGGACGACCAGGGCGGAGGCCGCCGGGATCTCCTTCAGGGCGGCGAGCAGGAGGGCGAAGGCGGTGGCGGCGAGGGAGAGCCCGAAGGTCAGCGCCTCCGTCCTCGCCCGGCCGAGCACGACCGCCAGGGACCGCTTCCCCGCGAGCTTGTAGGAGTCGAAGAAGATGAGGTCGTGGGTCATGACGACGTTGGCCGTCAGGAGCCCGACCGGGACCGAGACCAGGAGGGGGAGGAGGCCGAGGCCGCCCGTGAGCACGTAGAAGGCGCCCAGCGTGGGGATGGGGCCGAAGCTCACGAATATCGCGACCTCGCCCAGCGCGAACCCGCGGTAGTCGAGCTTCAGGGGAGGCGCCGCGTAGAAGTAGGAGAGGAAGATGCCCGGTATCGCGATGGCGAGCGCCACCCAGCCGACGGTCACGGCCAGGTAGACGCCCACGGCGAGGCTGAGGAGGTAGAACGCGAAGGAGATGGCGAGCCCCTGACCGACGGACATCAGCCCCCTCGGGATCGGCTTCCAGCCCGGGAACTCCTTCGGGAAGAGCCGCTCCGAGACCTGGTCGACC
>JBEKTS010000229.1:0-2901 GCA_049515775.1 Nitrososphaerales archaeon
GATCCGGAGCAGGTGCGTGTAGCTGCCGTCCGACTCGTGCCTGTGAAGTAGGGCCTCGGTGACCCCATCGGGCTCGCCCTCGACCCGCTCCCATCCCAGCCGCCGGTCCGCCGTCGAGATCTTGACGTACTCTCCTGGCTCGATTGGCATGGGCGGTCGTGAAGAGCGGAGCCAGAAAAGCCTAGCGCTGCCGCACATGGAGACGACCCCTCTCCAGCTTCCATCGATGGTCCTGTGGCAGGGAGGGAGGGAGGAGACCTGGCGTCCATCCCGTCTTCACGGAGGGGCTCGGCGGCCGTCGCCGTCGAACCTCGACAGGAGGAAGGGGCCCATCTCGAACTCGTCGATCGGCTTCCCGGCGACGTACCTAGCGGTGATCGAGCCGCCCGCCGGGGCGTGCATCACGCCCTCGCCTCCCCAGCCGCACTGGTTGATGAAGCCCTCGACCCCCTCGACGGGCCCGAGGATCGGGTTCGAGTCCGGGGTGAGGGGCCGGAACCCGCTCCACCCCCCGACGACCGAGGCGCCCGCGAAGACGGGCGCCCTGTGGATGGCGAACTCCACGACCTCGGGGAGGAAGTCGAGGTTGGGAGACATGGAGATCGTCCGGGTCTCCTCCCTGCCCATCCCCATCAGGACCGCCCTCCCCTCCTTCCGGAAGTACCACTCGGCCGCCGCGTCCTCGACGAAGGGGGTCCCGTCGGGTATCTGCGGGAACTCGCCCGTCAGGTAGATGCTCCGGGCGCGGTTCTGGATGGGGAGGTCCAGCCCGACCCACCGACCCACCTCGGCGGCCTCTGCCCCGGCGGCGTTGACCACGGTCGGGGCCTCGATGGGGCCCCCGTCGGTCTCCACCCCCCTGATCGCCCCATGGTCGACCCGGATGCCCGTCGCGGTCCTCCCGACCTCGACCGACGCCCCGAGCTCCTGGGCCGCGGAGCAGTACCCCTGCATGATCGAGTTCGCGTTTATCACGCCGTCGTCCGGTCCGAGGACGCCCAGCACGATGTCCTCGACGTTCAGCGCCGGGACGACCTCCTTCACCTCCCCGGGGCTCAGCAGGTCCGTCCGGACCCCGAGCCTCCGGCGCGTCTCCGCGCCGCGGGCCGTCTCCTCCCTCGCCTCCTCCGTGGCGACCCAGAGGCACCCTATCCTCTTGAACTCGGGGTCGTGGCCGGTCTCCTCCTGGAACCGCATGTACTCCCGGTAGGAGGACTGCGAGAGCCGGACCTTCCCCTCGTTCTCGACCTGGAGCATCAGCATCGACGCCGACCGGCTGGACGAGCCTGCCCCCACGCACTCCTTCTCGACCACGACGACGTCGGTCACTCCCAGCTTCGCAAGGTGGTAGGCCGCGCTCAGCCCCTGCACGCCCGCGCCGATCACCACGACGTCGGCGCGCGACCTCATGGAGGCCGTGCGACCGGATTTCGTTATTTAAGGCGAGCGGGGCGGCGACGGCCGGTCCGCTGGAAGAGGCGGGGGCAGGGCCGAGCGGTCGATGGGCTTAAGGCGGGGTCTCGCCCCTCTCCCCCATGCGCACCTCTTCAGGTCTGACCATCGAATCCACCGCGAAGCTCCGCTCGGGTGTGGAGATGCCGCTCCTGGGCCTCGGCGTCTACCAGATCCCCCGCGGGAGGACCACCGAGGAAGCCGTGAAGTTCGCCTTGTCCATCGGCTACAGGCACATCGACACCGCCAGCCTCTACGGGAACGAGGAGAGCGTAGGGAAGGGCGTCAGGGAGAGCGGGGTGCCCCGGGAGAGGGTCTTCGTGACGACGAAGCTCTGGAACAGCGACCACGGATACGATACGGCGATACAGGCCTGCGAGAGGAGCCTGAGCAGGCTGGGGCTGGGGCACATCGACCTGTACCTCATCCACTGGCCCGTCTCGTCGCTCAGGGGCGAGTCCTGGAGGGCTCTGGTCGAGCTCAGGAGGCGGGGCCTCTGCCGGGCGATAGGCGTGAGCAACTACACCGTCAAGCACCTCCAGGAGCTGCTGCGCTCCTCGAAGGTCGTCCCCGACGTGAACCAGGTCGAGTTCAACCCCTTCCTCTACCAGGAGGAGCTGCTGCGCTTCTGCCAGGACAACGGGATACGGCTCGAGGCCTACAGCCCCCTGACGAGGGGGCACAGGCTGAACCACCCCACGCTCGTGGAGGTCGCCCGGTCCTGCTCCAAGACCCCGGCCCAGGTGATGATCAGGTGGGCGCTGCAGCACGGGCTCGTAGTCATACCCAAGTCGGCCCGGCCGGGGAGGATAAGGGAGAACTCGGAGGTCTTCGACTTTGAGATCTCTCCAGGGGACATGGCGAAGCTCGACGCCCTCGGAGAGGGCCTCCGCAGTAAATAGTGGGCGTGGTCGGGCCGGGAACATGGACGGCGAGACGGCAAGGCGCGGCTTTGGGCCGCCTCTGGGGCCCATCGTCGGTTCGATCGTAGGGATGATCGCGTGGGCGATATTCATACTGCTCTACGCGCTCTTCTGGTCGAAGAGCTTCGATCTCTTCCAGGACGTCATCGTGACCATCGTCTCGCTCCTTGTGGTCGGCCTGCTGATCGGGCTGGTCTGGGTCGTCTGGGGGGCGAGGAGAGGATGGCGCGCCGGATGGTACGGATAAGGACGTCCATTCCCGCCGACGATCGGCCTCGCCGGTCGCCCCCCGTCTGAGGACCCTCTGCAGGACGACCTCGCGGACCCGGGGAGCGCGCGCTGTGGATCAGGGGCAGCGCCCTCGTCTCGCCGCCCGAAAACTTCACCCAGATCGCCGGCGGGGGCGATCTCTCCTTCAACGAGGCCATCGCCCAGGTCTCGCAGAGCCAGGCGGGTCTGACCGTGGAATGGGCGTTCGGCGGGGACTCGTGGGCGATGGTCACCGACGCAATCGCCTCGGGCAGCT
>JBEKTS010000230.1:0-2606 GCA_049515775.1 Nitrososphaerales archaeon
AAGGTGCGCAGCTCGGCCATCAGGTCGTGCCTGATCTTCCTCTCGAGCTCGTGGGCCCGCTCGATGTCCACGCTCTCCTCCCCCGATGCGGCCTCGATCCCCGCGAGCTCCGCCGGAGAGACCAGCCCGAACCCGGACTCGGCCTTCGCCAGCTCGAGCCATATCCGCCGCCAGGTCGTCCGCCTCGCCCGCTCCGAGAAGAGGCTCCTCATCTCCTGGCTCCCGTACCTCCAGGTGAAGGGCGAGAGGAAGGTGTCGTACCCGAAGGCGTCCCCTCCTCCCGCCCCGCTACCTCCGTCCTTCTTCTTCAATGGGTCGAGGGCCCTCGCGTCCGGATTAAACCTTAGTGGCCCGCCCCGCCTCCCCTCCGCTGTGGACGCATCCGCCCTCCGGAAGGCCGGCGGAGCCCGCCCTCGATCGGTCGGCCGGCCGGTCAGACCGCGTACTCGGCCATCAGGGCCCTGACGCTCGTCCCCGCGAAGCGGTAGAAGACGAACGTGATCACCCCCGCGAAGATCACCGCCGCCGGGTAGAGGTAGACCGGGGTCGAGAGCCCCGGCACCGTCCCCGCGACGTAGCTGTAGAGGACCGGGATAGACGTCGCCAGCGCGACCGCGAACCCGACGACGGTCATCACCAGTAGCCAGATGGGGTCGACGAACCTGGGCCGGGGCTTCTCCTGGAAGTCGGGGAAGCGCGCTCCGAACGCCAGGCCGATGGCGACCTCCTCGACGGCGATCGACCCCGCTATGAGCGCGTTCTCCGCGACCATCAGCGGCGCGGCCCGGCTGATGACCGAGAAGATCGCCAGTACGGCGAAGGTGGCACCGAGCGAGAGGACGAGCGCGACGAACGCCTTCGCCCTGAGTATCTGCGAGGCCGATATGGGCGACGAGGCCCCCCCGCCGCCGATCTGCGAGTTGGCGAAGCCCTCGAAGAGGAAGATAGCCGTGAAGATGATGGGGATGATCAGGATCGAGCTGAGCTCCCGCCTGCGGGTGATTCCCTTCAGGTCCTTCTTCACGATGGCAGCCTCGGTCCCCGTCATACCGAGCCGCCGGAGCGAGGACGTGCGGGGGGCGTACTCCGAAGAGGTTATCGTGACGGCGAACGCCACCGGCGACCAGTAGCGCGAGCGCACCTTCGTCGCGACCCAGACGAGCGCGGCGGTGAACGCGACCGTCCCGGCCGAGAAGAGGACGACCCTGAGCGTCTGGCCGGTGGCGATCGCCTGGACCGCGACCGCCCCCCAGAAGATAGGGACGAAGACGAAGGCCGAGAAGGTCCCCGAGAGGCCGTTCACGACGACGATGAGGAGGGCGGGGTTGAAGACGGTCTCGAAGGCCAGCACCACCAGCGCCATCAGGGCGAGCCTGAAGACGAAGGCCCCGCGCCTCGCCCGCTTGGCGACGATGGAGCCGACCCGGTTCATCGTCGCCCTGAGTATCTCGACGAGCGACCCGCCGGTGAAGAGCGTGAAGACCGACGTGAGGGTCATCCCGACCCAGAGCCAGCCCAAACCCATCCCGATCGCCGGGGCGAGCGTCAGCCCCAGCACGATCGCGACCGTGAGCGAGTAGTTGTAGGCGACCGAGAGGGCCGACGCGATCACGTACTCGGTCTGCGTGATGGGGAGCCAGTTCACGGTGTCGCTCCCGGAGAACTTGGCGGAGACGTTGAGCTCGAAGAGGACGCCCGCGATCAGGACCATCCCGGGCACCAGGACGGGTATGAAGACCATCAGCTCCTTGAACCCGTTCACGATCTGCGAGTAGAGCTGGATGTTCGCGCCCGACGAGGAGACCGTGTCCAGGGCCTGGATGAAGGTATCGGCTACGTAGCCGATCCCGAGCGCGACCGCGAACGCGATGGCGTCGAGGATCAGGATTATCGAGGGCCTCCGGAGGAACCCCCAGCCCGACGCGCCCGACCTGCTGGCGCGCAGCTGGGACTTTGAGAGCGCGATGGTGATGGCGAATATCTTGCGCGCGTCCATCTAGCGGCTGAGCTCCTTCACGATGTCGCCCAGGTCTCCCGTCCCGGTGATCTTGAGGAAGACCTCCTCGAGGGTCGACCCGGGCAGCCCCGCCTTCTGCCGCAGGTCGGAGATCGACCCCCTGGCGACGATCGAGCCCTGGTACATGATCGCCACGTCGTCGCAGAGCGCCTCGGCTATCTCGAGGACGTGCGTGCTGAAGAGGATCGAGACGCCCTCGTCGGCCAGGGACCTCAGCAGGTCCTTGACGAGCTTGGCGGACCGGGGGTCGAGCCCGTTCAGGGCCTCGTCGAGGACCAGGACCCTCGGCCTGTGGAGGAGGGCGGCGGTTATCGCCACCTTCTGCTTCATCCCCTGGGAGTAGCCGCTGATGAGCTCGTTCTCGTGCCCCCGGAGCTGGAGCCCGTCCAGGAACTGGCCGATCCTCTCCTTCCTCTCGGCGGTCGGTATCTCGAACATGTCGGAGATGAAGTCCAGGTACTCCAGCCCCGTGAGGAACTCGTAGATCTGGGGCGTCTCGGGGACGTACCCGACGACCCTCTTCACCCCCACGGGGTCCTTGGCGACGTCTATGCCCTCGACGGCTATCGTCCCCGAGTCGGGCTTGAGT